>JAITVP010000036.1 GCA_031285725.1 Bacteroidales bacterium | reverse complement strand
CCGGGTAATGGATTGGTATATGGACCATCTTAACTACGGCACGGTCACGTTGCTGATGACGGTAGAGAGTTCGTTCATCCCGTTCCCGTCCGAGGTGGTAGTGCCGCCCGCCGCCTACGCTGCTTGCAATTCGGAGAATGTGTCATTGTATAAGACTGACAGTAAGTTCATAAACATCACGTTGGTGGTTTTATTTGCCACATTGGGAGCCATTTTAGGAGCGTTAATCAACTATTCTTTGGCCTATTTCTTGGGAAGACCTATCGTTTACTGGTTCGTTGACAGTAAGTTAGGACATCTATGCATGCTTAACGGCGAAAAAGTTAAAAAAGCGGAAGACTATTTCGTGGCACACGGCAATGCCTCCACGTTTATCGGACGTTTGGTGCCGGGCATCCGTCAGCTGATCTCCATCCCCGCTGGATTGGCGAAAATGAAACTATTACCGTTTATCCTCTATACCTCCTTGGGTGCTGGGGTTTGGAACATCATTTTGTCCGTATTGGGCTATATCGCTCACGGACAACGAGATATTATCGACAAATACAGCCATGAACTTTCGCTGATCTTGTTGGGATTGGGTATGTTATTTATGGCGTATTTGATCATCCAAGCCTTCCGCAAAAAGAAAAAGAAGAAAACCAACGAGGATTAATTTGCAGTTAAAAGTATGGCACATAATGTTGTTAAAGAGTTCGGTATTATTGGTTTTCCGTTGTCGCATAGCCGTTCTCCTGAATATTTTCGTCTGAAATTCGAGCGAGAAAATTTGGCCTGGCATTTTTACCATTCTTTCGAATTAGAGAACATTTTCCAAATACACCCGCTCATTAAAAATTATCCTTTTTTGTATGGACTGAATGTGACAATTCCTTACAAACAGGCGGTTATTCCACATCTGTATCGGTTGGACGAAACAGCGGAAAAGATCGGGGCTGTGAATGCAATCAAAATCATCCACGTGGGCAACACGACGGAGTTGGTTGGATATAATACCGATGCCGCTGCTTTCCTTGAATCAATGAATGAAGTATGGGAGCTTAATTTCCAACAAGCTATGTTGTTCGGTAGTGGCGGAGCGGCAGCGGCGGCACATTATGCGTTAACAGGAAAAGGCATTCCGGTGACCCGCATTTCCCGCACGGAAAAAGAGGGTTACCTAACGTATTCACAACTCACCCCCCAATTATTAGCCGAGCATGATCTGCTGATCAACGCTACACCCGTCGGTATGCTCAACCATCCCACCCGATCCTTTCCCTTGGATAACCTCACCGAAAAGCATTATCTTTTCGACATGATTTACAACCCCGTTGAAACCCCGTTTTTGATTTCCGGTAAGGAAAAGGGGGCAAAAATTTTAAATGGGGAAAGGATGTTTGTGTTGCAAGCGGAGAAAAGTTGGGAGATATTTGTCGGATAGATTGCGCCAATAATATTTAATTAAACAATATGTCTTTCACGATAGGAAATCCCACTTTTTCATTTAGTATATTGATGATTTCGGATTTCCGTCCCATCATTTCGAATTTCAGGGAGGCGTGCAAAAGGGAGACACGCATCACGCCGCTTCGCAGGGTCACGTTTTTGGTATAACGGGATATGAAATCTCCCAACTCCGTCTTCCACAGTTGGATAGCCATTCTCTCATAATATAATTGGCTCTTTTGGCTTTTATCCAAAAACTGGTTGATCAGGTCGTTGATTTTATACTCGCTCATGGGAAGGGAATTTGAAAGGGCAAAAGTAGAGAAAATTTCGCATTTCACTCTCCATACAACCATATTCTCGACTCCGGATAGATGAGGTAAGTGGCTCCCATGTAGAACAGCACCATGTCAAGTTCTTGCTGACCGATGGTCTTGTTACCGTCCAAATCATAGCGGGCTTTGTAAAGTCCGTCCCCAAACCCGATAGATTGACAGGCCTTGATCAGGGACAAATCGGCCACCGTGACGTTGCGGGAAGCGTTCAAATCGCCGGGCAGGAGCTCACGGTGCCCCAGATACGAATCCGCATGGATCACTATCTTCGCATAACGAGCCAAGTATCCCGCGCGGGATATGACGAGGACATACTCGCCGGGAGGTACTGTAAACGAGTAGTAGCCGACCGGTTGGGTGGGGAGGTCGCCTGCGCGCACTGTAGCTGTATCTGCCGTACCGGACTCCCGGCCGAGGCGGGACCAATCTATCGGAAGACCCGGATTGTCGGTTCGCATGAAATCGCCCGGATTTTTGGGCGTGCCCGGAATATAAACACTGCTGTCATAATATTTCAACGTGTCCACGTGCAACGGTTTTGCGCTTAACAGGGCTTTCAATTTCCGGACGCCGACCGTTTCAGCGGGTTCTTCGTACAGGGCGGCCGTCACCATGAAAAGGGTGTCGAAAGCCGTGTCGTCCGTGTGCAAAAACGGGAATACAGTGCCCTGTAAGGTAAAGGAAGTGACACAGCGGTGACGTCCGGAGGTTTCGCATTGCTGTTGGTACGGATACACGTTCTCTTTATCGTTCACGCTAATCCACAGGTTTGTAAACGGGGCATAATCACTTATGTTTTCCACAACCAGTTTGAAACACAGATTCGAGCCGGCAGGCAAACTGCTTGGTACGGAATCCAAAGCGATAAAATTGGTCGGCGTAGTGTCATTTTTATAGAAACTCACATAAATAGGCGCCTGCAAGGCCGCATCGCCGATATTTTCGATGCAGATGTTAAAAACGGCCGAGTCGCCGGACAGGGTCAGCGTGGGTTCACCAGCCCACACAATATTGGGTGCCAGCCAGAATGGATTGCCATCGGCGTCCAGCAAGGTCTGTTGTTGTAAAAAGTTGTTATAGGGGCGCTTGCCGTTGGGGAAACGTGTGGAGGGATTCAGCTGGAATTGCGGCACGGTTAAATCTTCGTTAATGTTCACCGCATTGTAGGAATACTGATTCCATACCGACCGCGCCGGTGCCCAGTCGCCCGACTTGGAAGAGGTATAAACGCGCAAGTAGGTTCGGGTGGAATCGGAGGTGATATGCTCTTCCTTATCATTACCTGTCACAATAATCTGCGCATGCCCGTCGCCGTTCAGATCGGCCACAATGGGTCCTTCCCAGTCGGTGGGACTAAAACAGGCTATTCTCGTTTTATCCGCGCCTGTTTCTCCATCCAAAATATGCAGCCATTGTTCATCCCGGTAAACGATTTCCTGTTTGTCATCCTGATTAAAATCGAACATGCACATATACGTTTCCGCAGAATTATCGCTAATGGTACGAGCCCATTTTTGCACAAAAGCAGTCCGGGTATCATTAAGTTCGTAGCAGGAAATTCTATTCATACTGACGGCTGCCAATTCGGGATAACCGTCACTGTCCACATCTCCTACAAAAACACGGGAAGCAATATGATCGGAGCCGGGAAGCCTGACCGGTTTTCCAATCAGGCTCGGCAGATCGGTTTGCGTGTTCCATACTAAAACAACGGGATGATTGGGTGTTTTCGTCGAATCGGTACTTACAACTATATCCAGATAACCATCCTGATTTATATCGGCTACGGAAGTAAAACCGTCTGCGCTGTAACCGGCAAGAGTTTCTGCCGGTAATTCGTATAATACGGTGAAACCATTGCCCGTTGTGTCGCCAGAATTAATAATATGCAATTGATAAACCTTGGTTCCTGCTACCGCTTCGAGCGTTCCGTCATTATCCATGTCCGCTAACAGGTTCATAACGGGAGCCGAACCTTCACGCTTTCCTTTAGGTGCAGCAGGCAAGTTTAAGAGTAATTTACCCGTATTGGCGTTAAAAATTTTATGATCCACATACAATTCTACTTCCCCGTCATTATTAATATCTCCTATATTAATAGCAGCGGAATAGGCTACACCGGCTGTAGTATTGGCCCATTTTTCGCCCCATGTCGCACCGTTAAAACTGTAAGATTTCAATACGCCGTTGGTTGCCGAAGTTCCCACCACGACGAAAATATCCGCCGCCGTATTGGAAGGATTGGTTTTGGCAAAAGCAAGCGCCAAATCGGGAGGGCTGTTATTTCTTCCCGAGGTTCCTCCCACCCCAATTGTATATTTCAAGCGCAGCGAGTCATTAAAGATGAGTATGGCATTGGAGGGACCTCGTTGGGTACCTGTGCTGGGATAATTCCATACCAGCACTTCATTTCTGCCACAACCGTCCACATCTCCCACGTAAGGTTGTCCATAGCTGTTTACTAATTCCGAACTTTTCAGGAAATTCGGATTGATTCCCCATTCTCTGGGCATCGGATCAATCACGCAATCCGCCGTGTCAATATTATCCGGACAGGGAATCACCGTAATAAATACGCTACCGGTGCATATAAGATGGTTACATTCAAGTTCATAAGTCAGGGTATCGCGACCAGTAAATCCTTCGGGGTAGCTGTAAGCAATGTTTATATTGGCAGTTACGGAATCTACTGTGCCTGTTGCGGGAGCCCGTACGATTGTAAAATTCGTCATCTCGCCGCGTGTACAGTGTATCATGGTATCGTTGGCAAGAACATCGATAAGCGCGGAGGGGTAGCAGGTGAGTATTTGGACATGGTCGGGAACGGCGGATATTTCGCCTTGGGTTACTGTGATCGTTCCGGTAGTAACCGAATCTGCGCAATACGTTCCCGCCAGGGCGGTAACCGTGTAGGTTACCGTATCCACCATCGACGAAGAGCCGTGGATGGTTACCGTTTTCGCAACGGTGTCAACGGTATAACTAAAGCTGTGGCCGGTCGGAGGCGTGAAAGAGACCGTGGCACCGGTGGCGCTGCCGCCGTAATCGTACACAATGTCGGTTATTGCCGAGCCGCTGGAAATCGACTGGGCGATTGCGCTCGGGTGGGGATGCTCAAGAGTGGGTTTGGGTATGATCAGCACTAAAGCCTTGATTGTATCATGTATCACGCTCTCGCAGCTGTCTATCTGCTGGGTGGCGTAGTAGGTCGCGCCGTCTTCAAGGAGCGTGTTGCCTGGCAAACGGACGGTGTCCGTGGAGGTGAGCCGGTACCAGTGGATAATGCCGTCCTCTTCGCCTTCCGCCTGCAAATCGGACACCGTAGAACCCACGCAGAAAGTTTGCGGGGAGGTTACCGGCAGGGGAACCGGAGCACAGCACGTGTGGGTCGTTATTTTTATGTCGTCCCAGGAGACGCAGCCGTTGCCGTAGTCCACAATCAGGGAAAACGTGCCCCGCCCTGTGATTAAAATGTCAGCGTCTGTAGATACATAGCCCGTGAGGTTGTCGAACTTTTCTGCAGGGGTGGTACCCGGCGTGGCATTTAATTTAGCCTCGAACGTGGCATAATCCATTTTAAACCATTTGAAACGCGTGGTTGGAGTGGGTGCAAAGTTTTCGGAACCCAGCAGGTAGGGAAACTCCTCGCAAGCCAGGATCCGATCCAGGTCGCCAAAAGGGGAAGTGCCGTTTACACCGTAAGCGTCCATCCTTGCCCAGTCTTGATTGTAATTGTCTGCGCCAAGCCCATATCCAAAAGCGGTAGCGCTGGAACGGTCTACATCCGGACAATGCATGGCTTTATAGAGGAACGCATTATCCGGATTGGTAAGCGCCCTGATGCCGTGAATATAGGCATAATCTATCATCAGCGTATCCATGGTGCCATTCCCTTTAGTGCCGGCATAGTTTGCCGCGGCACGCTTGATGTCAAATATGGCGGGAATTGTTTCTGAAGTAGATTGCAGATAGGTAGATTGCAGATAGATGGGAGAACAGGGTGAGCCGCTGCCATAATACGCCTCATGCACCGTCAGGCGGCTGCCGGAATAAAATTTATAGATATAAGAAGTACTATTTGACAATATTAATGTGTCCGTTTCAATATGAGGAGAGGATGTATCACCAAATGTCACATTTCCTGATGCGGTAATTTTATTAAATTTTCCCTGATTGATATAACCGCTGCCGGCACCTATTTCCAAATTATGATATTGCGCATCCGCCTCACCTTTAAAAGAAGCCGTTTGGTGTATAGGCGCCATTATAATATTTGAGTTTTCAGCGTCAAGATCTCCGCTATAATCATAACCGGGAGAATTGACATTCATAAAAGTGATGGTTGAATTGGCAATAATAAAGCGCCTGTTATCCCTGTTACTACTACGGGGATCCCCGTTAAATTGGTAAACGTCCAGTAGCGCCTTTCCATTCAAATCCAAGGTACCTCTCATAAACTCAATAAATTGGTTATAACCTTTAAAACTTAAACTGTCCAGCAATTTCCAACCACTTTCCTTATTTGCCGCATTAAAATATATGGGAAGCTCAAATTGTGCGCCGTTCGTTTTTATGGTTTCAACGGAACGGTTAGTTACAAAATTCAGTCCACCGTTCGTGCCAACATATGGAATGGTCATACCTCTTTGAAATTCTGCGGATCCGGAAATGTATAGATGTGCACTGAAATAAAGTTGGGGTATCAAAGTATCTGAGCCGATCCAATACATGGAATCGCAATAAGATACCGTATTCACTGTTACTCTTTGAGTGGTTGCATTAAAAGAACCATCGTCAAAAATCACATTATCAATAGGTCCCGGCACACAACCGGTGCCATCGCCCTTATAGCCTCCATGTAATCCGCTGGTCAAACTCCAATTTTCACTGTCGTTCCAATTACCGGCGCGACCCACCCAATAAAAAGTTTGAGGAGGCGAGCTCCTGTTGATCCAGCCATCGCTGGTACCTGAGAAATTGCACTCTATCACGCCATACAAGGTATCGGCGGGTGCAATGCTGATATTCTGAATATTTGTATTACGAATTTTTACCCGCTCGGCATGTGGTAAAGCAGTGCCGAGCGTAACGGTAACGGGCGAAGCGGAAGTAATGGTGCTTAATCCGCCGCAGGCAACAGGCGTGCCTACATATTTGTTTACCATCATATTGCGTGCAATGGTATACGTGCCATAACCTGTGAATAATAATGAGTCGGGAAGAATTGCACCGCCGGTTCTGCTAATTGTTGCTCCGTCACCCGAAAGCGTTACCTTATTAAAAAAAGCAGGACTCTGCGAGTTTGACTGATCATTTCTAATATATCCGCCTGCGAATTTTCGCAGTTCCACATTGTAATAATAATCATCATCTTTGGTTGAGATTTTGGCAGAATGGGCATTCGTACCCGCTACAATGAGGGAACCGGCAGATTGCGTTGCCGTAAGCTGCTGCCCGCCAAGACATATCCATTCATCCAGAAGATCAATGGTCGCATTCGCTATGTTTAATGTACGGGATGACAGTGAATCGGAAAAACCACCTGTGAAGTTGGCAGGGGAAGTATTTGCGGGATTTTTAAAAGATCGAGCTATGACTGTTATATTGCTCATGTCCAAATTTCCTCTATTATGGAGGATAGGTCTAAGTCGATAATTCGCTGTGCCGTTGGTAAAATTCGCAGCTGTCGTTATGACAGTATTATTGATGTCGTTTAATATAGTATACAAGACTAAATTATCCATAATTTTCCAACCACCGGTACCCGCAGCACTCTGAAAAACAAAACTGCAGGAAAGAGGTACTCCATGAGTGGTTATGGTATTGCCGGGGCTATCACCCACAAACCAAAATTCACCATTGCGGGAAGTTGCACTATAATGAGTATTTCCAATGCGTAAAGAACTTTGTAAAGTCAAAGAACCGCCAATCATTACATTGTCAGTGCAAGGATTATAGTTAGCATAGTTATTATTAGTAGTACTAGTATTTCCGTCTAATTGAAAACGCGGGGTCCCGGGTACCCCATTCCATGTCATATTGTTACACCAAGCCTCCATATCCAGATATACAGGATTTGTTGACGAAATAGCAGTTCCGCCTGTATTGGCTCCAGCGTCAAAAAACACGTTATCCGCCAACGTAGGAATGCAGTTAGCAGGAATCCCATTGACCAACCAGTGGTTAGGGTCTCCCCAATAACCACTACCGCCTGTCCAATAGAGATCCTTGCCCGCATCGGGGGCTGTGGTAAAGGTAATACCCTGGTTGTTGCCCCAGTTATAACTTTTTCCGGCATTTGCCGCAGCGCCGGTAATAATCAAATCGTGTATCACGGCACGTTCTATGGCCACATGAGCGCCTGCACCCATGGTAATAGTACGGTTAACAGCTGTTGCACCGCTAGTACCATATAATCTTATTTGTCCGCCGCAAACCGCCGGCTTTGCTTCAAAATAGTTGTTTATGATGACACGTTGAAATCGTACGGCTGCCATTGCCGAAATAATCAAACTATCCGTTGTTAAAACACTGCTGCTGGTGCCGCCCAAAGTAGCTTTACCTTTTAAAATTGTAATTTTGTTATACGTTCCGGTTGATATCCCGTGGCTCGCACTATTGCTTGTAGTTCCCATATAAAATTCCACATTATGATATGCGTCGCCTGCTTTTGCCGTAAAACTTCCTACTCCAACCCTGATTAGCGAGTTGGCGGTTTGAGCGGAAGTAAGTGCCGAACCCTTGTTTTCCCAAGATTGCCTGCACTCAATGGTGGAACCGACAAAAGTAATATTGCCCCCCGAGTTAATACTCATTTTATTACAGGAAAGATTTTTCCCATTCAAATCAAGCATTCCGGAATTAAGAGTCATAATTCCGAAATTGGCATCACTTGCTAATTTGTAAGCGCCGGATCCGCTAAAAGTAGATATATTGTTAGTATATTGCCCCACATCATACGATGAAGATCCGGTGGATATAAATACTCCATCTGCATCTATGGTTTCCTGGGAACGATTGCTAAAAAACTTCAAAGCCATATAGGCACCAGTAAAAGAAACCCCTGCCTGTAAAAACAGCGAACCGGAAATCGTTAGTGAAGCACTGTAACTCATATAAAACACCGGCAAAGTAGCGGCGGTACAGTTTTCCACAATCAAGCTGTCGCACTGTACAGCGCCGTTTATAGAAACCCTGCGTGTACTAATCAGTGTTGAATTTTCGTCAAATACCACCGTATTAATAGGTGTAGGAACGTCTGTAATCCCTCCGGGAGCGCCACCTGCTCCACCGGAAGTAGCACTCCAGTTCATCAGACTATTCCAAGTGGTTCCGTCTCCCTTACCTACCCAGTAATAACGACCCGATTGGGCGGCGACAGTGAAAGAAGTGAGCATACTCATGAGGAAAAAAACAAAGAAAATTGCTTGTACTGTGATTTTGTTTGACATCATTTCATGTGGATTTTTTAAAAAATATAACAGTTTAAATACTTGATAACCAATAAATAAAACATTACAAGGACTTCTAATTATCCATTTTATCCTCATTCCTATTTCTCAAAGAGCCGAAGTCCGTTAAGACCCTGTGAAAAATCGTTGCAAAGAAAGTAAACATCTTTGACAAAAACAAGTATTTGTCAAAGATGTTATCAATAATATCTATCAGTATCTTATCTATTTCACATCCTCATTCTGCCCATACAACCACATTCTCGTCTCCGGATAGATGAGATACGTGGCTCCCATGTAGAACAACACCATGTCTAACTCTCGCTGGCCAATGATCTTGTTCCCGTCCACATCATAACCGGCTTTGTAAAGTCCGTCTCCAAATCCGGTGGATTGGCTAGACTTGATCAAGGACAAATCGGCCACCGTGATGTTGCGGGAGGCGTTCAAGTCGCCGGGCAGGAGCTCCCGGTGTCCCAGGTACGAATCCGCATGGATCACAATTTTGGCGTAACGATCCAGATAGCCCGCACGGGATAGCACGAGGACATACTCCCCGGGAGGAACTGTAAACGAATAGTAACCGATCGGTTTTGTGGGGAGGTCGTCTTGCGATTTCACTGTTGTGGGATCAACCGTACCCGATTTCCGGCCGATGCGGGACCAATCTATCGGGACGCCGGGATTATCGGTTCGCATGAAATCGCCCGGATTTTTAGGCGTGCCCGGAATATAGACGCTGCCATCATAATATTTCACGGTGTCTACAAACAACGGTTTCGCTCTTAACAAGTCTTTCAATTTTCGGACACCTACCGTTTCAGCGGGTTCCGCATAGAGGGCGGCCGTCACCATGAAAAGAGAGTCAAAAAAGGGTGTGCCTGTGTGGACAAAGGGGAAAACCGTGCCCGCAATGATGTTTCCGGAACGGGTCACCGTGATCGTTCCGACGTTGACCGAATCCGCACAGTAAGATTCCGCCAGAGCCGCCACGGTGTAAGTCACCGTCTGTGCCGTTGCCGATGAGCCGCTGACAGTCACCGTTTTCAAAACGCTGTCAACGGAGTAAACGAAGTTGTGGCCGGTCGGGGGCGTGAAAGAAACCGTCGCGCCGACCGCACTGCCGCCATAAGTGTATACGATATCGGTTATGGGTGCGCCGCTGGAAACCGACGGGTTGACCTCGTCCGGAGTGAGGGACGCAAGGGTGGGTTTGGGTATGAGTACCACCAGAGCCCTGATCGAGTCGCTTATTACACTCTCACAGCTGTCTACCTGCTGGGTGGCGTAGTACGTTGCGCCGTCTTCAAGGAGCGTGCTGCCGTCCAGCCGGACGGTGCCCGTATCGGTGAGACGATACCAATGGAAAATACCGTCATCCTCGCCTTCCGCCTGCAAGTCGGATACCGTGGATCCTGCGCAAAAAGTCTGTGGGGAGGTCACCGGAAAGGGAAGCGGAGCGCAGCACGTGAGGGTCGTTATCATGATATCGTCCCAAGAGACGCAACCGTTGCCGTAGTCCACGATCAGGGAAAACGTGCCACGGTCCGTGATCAAGATGTCGGCGGCAGTAGATACATAGCCCGTGAGGTTGTCGAACTTCTCCGCATGGGTGGCACCCGGCACCGCCTTGAATTTGGCTTCGAGTTCGGCGTAATCACACTTGAACCATTTGAATTGCGTGGCCGGAGTGGGTACGAAATTCTCGGAACCCAGCAGGTAGGGAAACTCCTCGCAGGCCAGGATTCGCTCCAAGTCGCCAAAAGGCAACGTGCCGTTCAAGCCGAAAGCGTCCATCCTCGCCCAGTTGGAGTTGTAATGCCCGCTGCCGATGCCGTAGCCCAAAGATTCGCCGCCGCCAGCATTGCGGTCGGGAGAATGGAAGCCCTTGTACAATTTGGCGTTGTCGGCGCCTGTAAGCGCCCGGATGCCGTGGATGTACGCATAGTCTATCAGCAGCGTGTCGCCGGGCAGGTTAGCCGCCGCCTTCTTGATGTCGAACACGGCCGGAGTGGTATCTTCGTACGATTGCAGGTAGATCTGGTTGCAGGGCGTGCCGCTGCCGTAAAACGCTTCGTTCACCCGCAAGGTGTCGCTAAACGAATAGACATAATTGCCGTTGGAGGACAAGACCAAGGTGTCCGTTTCAACCAACATGCCGGAACCATTGAAAACGGTTTTCCATTTCAAATCTATTTTATTAAACTTGCCGCCAGAGATGGTCATGTAGTGATATTCGTTATCCCATGAATAATCACCGAGGTAATAAAGGTTATGATACGGGGTACCGGTTGGGACTATGAAACCACCTGAGGTTCCACCAGAGCGACTCTGAATATAAAAGTTTGTATTTTCGGAATTCACTTCGCCATAAAAAGAGTAAGCACCTATCATGTGGATATCAGAATTTGTAATGACTAAATGTGTGACCCGGCTGCTGTCTTTGAAACTGTAAAAATCATCTTCTAATACCATGGTCTGTCCATTGGCATTGAACGTTCCGCGATGAAAGGTAACAGTAGGGTTAAAGCGTGCTATCTCTGTTTTAAGTGAATCTTGCAATACCCACCCGCTTGTCTTGTCGGTTGCCTTCAAATTGAGAGGGCATGACAATGCTACGCCATGGGATGTGATGCTTTCATTTTGACGGGCGGTGACAAGATGAATCTCACCGTCGTAGTCGTTCTTCTTCACGGTCATTCCCCGTTGCAACAAAAGCGAACCAGCCACATACAAACCCGCATCGAGCACAAGGTTTGGTTTTAACGTTGAGTTTCCTGTCCACGACATGCTGTCGCAATACGCCGTTGCGTTTACCGTGACCGTTTGATTGGGAGCGGTGAAGGAATGATCGTCGAAAACCACGTTGTCGATAGCACGGGGCATGCAGCCCGAGCCGTCAACGCCGCCGCTTTCCAATGCCCAGTGCGTGTTGTCGCTCCAATGGCCAGAGCCGCCCACCCAGTAGTAGGTCTCTGGAGGCTGCGAGGTATTAAGCCACCCTGCATCAGCCTCCGCCGCAGCGTTAAGCAACTTGCAATCCGTGACGGCATACTGCGGCGCTCCTCCCGACGGGTATAAGGCCCCGTCGGTTGAAATTTTGACATTGTTGATCTCCGTGTTGCGCACCCGCACCCGATTGGCGGAAGTGGGAATGGCGGAAGCTCCCATGTCTATGGTTACAAACGAAGAGCCTGTCGGAGGAGCTGCTTTGAGAACCGTCTGCCCGCCGCAAGCCAATGGGGTACCAAGATACTCCGCCACTTTTATGTTCCTGTTGAGGGTGTATTCACCATAGCCTGTGAATAGCAGCGAATCGAGATAGAACGTGCCAGCATAACGGCTTAAATTGGAATTCAGACTGCCTGCTCTGGTGGAAAGGGTGATTTTATTGAAATAGTTCACCGCATTGGGATTATTTTGCGTGTAATTTTGAATAGTACTTCCCTCCCAGACACTATATCTCATTTCCATGTTGTGGT
>JAITVP010000189.1 GCA_031285725.1 Bacteroidales bacterium | reverse complement strand
TAACAAATTGGTCTTGAACTTGCCAAGGAAAGACGAGCGGAAAATAGGCCTTAGGAGAAAGCGGAAAATAGCCGGCTGGGATCACAACTACCTTTGGGCAATATTGGGATTTGTGAAGCCGTAACGCTTCTCTTTCCTGCCTGTAAATGTTTTATTGTCACTGTTTTGTTCGTTTTGCGGGAAACGAATGATTTTTTATTCCATCGTTTTCCAAACAAATGCCGGAAAACGGACAATGAATGGCTGAGCCAACTTTAATTTATTGCTTTTTTTCTGTATCTGAGAGAATTAGCCCGTGAATATTTTTTTAATGCGTTTGCCCTGATAATGAATGTTGCGAAATGTTAAAAGAAAAGAGGGAAGAGCGAAGGTGTAAATGGAAAAAGGAGAAAAACACGGAGGAAAAAAGGGAAAAAGAATTACATTTGCTGCAAAAATCGTAATGGCTAAATCTATTTATAAATTATTGAAAGATAAACCGTTCACTAAAGAATGGTTTATCTCTTATGGAAGTTTGGTGCTCGGAACGTTTATTTTGGCGCTGGGATATGCATATTTTATGACCCCTTACAAGATCATCCCCGGTGGAATCTATGGGATCTCCATCGTCTTGCATTACACATTGGGTTTCCCCGTGGGACTTTCGGCTTTGTGTTTCAATTTGCCCTTGACGTTGCTAGGATTGAAATTGCTGGGTTCCCGTTTCGGCGTCAAGACCTTCATAGGCTTTATCCTGACCGCCATTTTCACTGACAGCTTGACCTACATCAACCCGGATCCGTTGAATTTACACGATGAGGTGCTGTTAGCCAGTATCTTCGGCGGTGTGATCATGGGTGTGGGCGTGGGGCTGATTTTCCGTTCCCAAGCCTCCAGTGGCGGCTCCGACGTGATCGCATCCATCTTGTCGAAATATACGAAAATACCGTTAGGCACACAATTGATGATGGTGGACTCTTGCATCGTGGTGCTGGGCTTCCTCGTTTTCCAAGACTGGAAAATCCCACTCTACTCTTGGCTCACCATCTTCATCATGGGTAAAGTCATTGACTCGGTACTCAAAGGATTCTCTGATGATAAGGCGCTGTTCATCATTTCTGATAAAAGCGAGGAAATACGGAAAATGCTGGTTTACGAAATGGGGCGGGGTGGCACGTTGTTAGATGGCAAGGGGATGTTTACGAAAAACGACAAAGAGGTCATCTTCACTGTGGTCAACCGCCGCTATATTCCCGAACTCCATCAAATGATCTTTAACATCGACGACAAAGCCTTCATCACCATTGTCGATGCGTATGAAATTCTTGGAGAAGGATTTAAGTCGTTGAAGGAAAAAGTAAACTAGGAGTTGGGGTTGGAAATAACGGTTTTTACTATTTCTAATTTTATTTCCAAAACACTAAACTTTCAAGCCCTAACGTCAAACATCCAAGGTAAGGTTGCGTAGCATGAGGTGCTGAAAATCCGCAAGAAATGGTTATACAAGCCCTGCTGATGTCTTGCGGCAACAGCAGGGCTTGTATAGCGGGCATTACTTAGCCACTCTTTCGAGCCATTTCACCATTGAGAGCATGATAATCACGGAGATTGCACAGAGGACAGCAAAGACCGTCCAACAGATCCAAATGGGGTATTTGTTGTATAACAGAGGTCCTATCCATAATAAGCCGTTGCCTACAGCTGTTGCCGCCAGCCACAAGCCCTGGCAGAGACCCAACAGGTTTTTTGGAGCCACTTTGGAGACGAAAGATAAACCCAGCGGGGAAATGAACAATTCGGCTACTGTTAGGAAAAAGTACAGCACAATGAGTACCCACGGACCTTCTTTCATTCCCTCGCTCACGGTTTCGTTCAATGCTCTGAACTCGGTTGCCGACGGGTAATGGTGTATTTGTGAAATGATCGTCATGAAGACGAATGCTATTGCGGCGATTCCCATACCAATGGCAATTTTCCGCGGCGTTGACGGTTCTTTTCCTTTCATTTTCAGTCTGTTGAAAAGCCATATAATGCCCGGGGTTAGTGTGATCACGAAAAATGGATTTATTGCTTGCCAAATTTCGGGTGCTATTTTGCTTGTTACCACGAAGTCTCTGGCAAACAATGACAACGATGTTCCATTTTGATGGAAGGAAAACCAAAAGAACACGGCAATACCGAGAACTGCGAATAAAGCAAGGATTCTTTGTCTAATTTCTTTCGCCATGGCGATTTTTTCTTCTTGCGTGTAGTTTTCATATTCCTTTTTAACTTTAACCGGATTCGGTAATATTTTTTTATAACAAAGGAAAACCACCAAGGAAATGAGCATTGCCGCTACCGAAGCGATGAACGAATAGTGAACGCCGGTGTTGAACGCATCCAAATAATTGGTGCAAAATGCAGTCATATCTGCTGAAACGGATCCGCCAACTCTCTTAACTAACTCTTGCAAATTTTGCAATTGTTCCGCTCCCATTGTCGCTCCTTTATTCAAATATTCATGGCAAAGTGCAGGTAATTTAGCGTTATACGTCAATGATTTTGTCCCCAGCCACCAACTTCTCAGTGACGGAGCCACAAACGGTGCGATCAAACCGCCAATATTGATGAATACATAGAAAATTTGGAAACCGGGATCTCTCTTCGCTTTCGCTTCTTTCAACGCTTCTTTACCTTTAAGTGCGGCTTCAGCTTCAAGGTTGTCGTACATTTGACCGACAATCGCTTGCAAATTGCCTTTAAATAAACCATTACCGAAAGCGATCAGGAACAGGGCGAAACAAGTGAAGGTTAATAACCAAACATGATTTTGAGCTGTTGCCAAGATTGGGATCGATAGTAAAATGTAACCGGACGCCATGATCAACAGACCGGTTTGGATAGTGCCTTTGTAGTTTTTCAATCGATCGGCGATGATACCTCCAACCAAACTCAACACATAAATTCCGGCGTAGAAGAATGAATAGATTTTTCCGCCTGCTTCTTCCGATAGTCCGAATTTAGATATTAAAAACAGTAACAATACTGCGTTCATGATGTAGTAGCCAAAACGTTCTCCCATATTGGCAAGTGCTGCAGGTAATAGTCCCTTGGGGTGTTTTTTAAACATAATCTGATAAATTTAAATGGTTAATATTTTTTACATATATTGATTGATTTTCTCCACTATTTCTTCTTTTTTCACTAATCCGACGAGCACGTCTTTCACCTCGCCGTCTTTGAGGAAGACAAGCATGGGGATATTGCGTACGCCGAATTGCATCGCAATGTCATTGTTTTCATCGGTGTCGCATTTCCCGATGACCGCTTTGCCTTCGTACTCGGTGGCTAATTCTTCAATAATGGGGGACAATGCCCGACAGGGACCGCACCACGGTGCCCAAAAGTCGATGACGACTAATTTATCGCCACCACTCAATTCCGGAAAATTGGTTGAGTTAATTGCTAATGCCATAATTTTTTGATTTTTATTATTAATACCATACTATTAAATAATTTACTCTTCTTTGTTCAGAATGAGGCGACAAATATACGAAATACCCCTTACCTTCATGCAAAGAAAGTTATTATTTTTTTTAGATATCTTCAACGGCCTCTTTCAGGCGTTCCGCATTTTCTGCAACTTGCAGAGCCTCAATCATATCTTGGATATTTCCATCCATGTAGGAGGTCAGATTGTAGCTGGTCATGTTGATGCGGTGGTCGGTGATGCGGTTTTGGGGGTAGTTGTACGTCCGAACCTTTGCGGAACGATCGCCGCTTGAAACCATCGTTTTTCGTTTGGAGGATACCTCGTCCAGATATTTCTGGTATTCCAACTCAAAAAGCCTGGTACGCAACACTTTCATCGCTTTTTCCAGGTTTTTCAACTGTGATTTTTCATCTTGAATCGCAACCACGATGCCGGTTGGGATATGGGTTAAACGAACGGCCGAATAAGTTGTATTCACAGACTGCCCCCCGGGACCAGAGGAGCAGTAGGTATCTTTGCGGATGTCGCTCTGTTTGAGTTCTACGTCAAACTCGTCGGCTTCGGGGAGCACCACCACCGATGCGGCTGAGGTGTGCACGCGACCCTGCGCTTCCGTTTGAGGCACGCGCTGCACGCGGTGAACGCCGCTCTCGTATTTCATTAATCCGTATACATTCTCGCCTATAAGATTGAAAATCACTTCCTTGAATCCGCCCACCGTGCCTTCCGTGGAGGACATCACTTCGATCCTCCACCCCTTCTTATCGGCGAAATGTTGATACATTCTAAAAAGGTCGCCGGCGAAGATACTGGCTTCGTCGCCACCAGTACCCGCCCGGAGTTCCACCTGTGCGTTCTTGCTATCTTGCGGGTCTTGTGGCAAGAGCAAAATGCGGATATCTTCTTCCAATTTTTCCTCTTTTCCCAACAATTCATCCAACTCCGCCTTCGCCATCTCCCGGAAATCCTCATCCTTCTCGGTTGCCAGCACTTCTTTGGAATGCGCAATGTTACTCAATACGTTCTCGTAGGTTTTATAGGCCTCGACAACCGGCTGCAAATCCTTGTAGTCCTTGTTCAACTTGATATACCGCTTCATGTTTTCCATCACGTCGGGCTTAGTGATCTCCTCCCCGATGGCCAGCCAGCGTTTGTATATCTCTTCTAATTTACTCAACAAATTATTCATCCGTGATACCTTGATTTTTTAAGGGGGCAAAAATAGTGAAAAAGTGCGAATTTTGATTTGCATAACTTATTGAATCATCGAATTATTGAATTATTGAATCTGGATACCTATTGTTTTAGTACTTTTGCCGCGTTAATAAATCTTAATGAAAACTATGACATCATAAAATAGCTCGCTCGTCAATTTGTTTATTCGTCAACTAAAAAACGCATACCGACACACTACGAAAATCACATAATACATGAAAAGAAAATTATTAGTTTCCCTAACCCTTATTTCCATAATGTTCGCTACTGTTAGTTGCGGATCTAAAGCCAAGAAAAACAAGGACAGTTTGGATGGCGAGATTACTATTTCCGGAGCGTTCGCCTTGTATCCCTTAGTAGTGAAATGGGCGGAGGAGTTCAACAAGATGCATCCTGACGTGAAGATCGACATCTCGGCCGGAGGTGCCGGCAAGGGTATGACCGATGCGCTGAGTAACATGGCCGACCTCGGCATGGTCTCTCGCGACATCTATCCCTCCGAAGTGGATAAGGGTGCGGTGGTGTTCGCCGTGGCCAAAGACGCCGTGGTGCCCACCATCAATGCCGACAATCCCATTATCAACGATATCATGAAAATCGGACTCTCCCGCGAAGGGGCTATCAGCCTCTGGCTGAAAAACAGCGTCAAGACTTGGGAACAGCTGCTGGGCATGTCCGGCAACACGGCGTTACACCTCTATACCCGTTCGGATGCCTGCGGGGCAGCGGAAACATGGGGCGCCTGGTTCGGAGCCAAACAGGAGGATCTCGAAGGCACGGCGGTTTTCGGAGATCCCGGACTGGCACAAGCCATCCAGAAAGACAAGTTAGGGATTGGCTATAACAACCTCAGCTACGCCTACGATGAGAAAAGCCGGAAATTGAATCCAGGCATCGCCATCATTCCGCTGGATGTGAACGGCAATGGAGTAGTGGATTCAGGGGAATTTTTCTATGATACGAAAGACGAAATCATTGCCGCTATTGCCGATGGACGCTACCCTTCACCGCCGGCCAGGGAACTGTTCCTCGTTTCCAATGGCGTGCCTGTGAAAAAAGAGGTGAAAGCCTTTCTGGAATTTGTGTTGACAAAAGGGCAGGAATACAATATTCCCGTTGGATATATCAGCCTGTCGAAGGAGATTTTGGACGAGGGATTGGATAAATTGCAAGTAGTTGACAAATAAACAAGTAGATGAGTTAATAAGCAGGAGATGTCTACCTGTTAACTTGTAACTGAAAAAAACATAACCGAGAAAAAACTGAAGCATGCGAATCAATTTCAGAACACTGTGCGACAAAGGAGCAGGAGGGATGATGTTTATCCTCCTGATTCTGTCTGTGGTGCTGCTTATTGCCATGGGGATTGGGCTTTGGTTTAAAGCGGCTCCCGTGTTGGAAGGACGGATGCTCAAAGATTTGCTCTTTTCCGCCAACTGGAAACCGCTGAAAGGCGAGTTCGGTTTCCTGCCCTTTGTCATGGGCACGTTGTGGATCACGGGAATCGCTATCATTCTGGCACTGCCGATCTCGTTGTTGGCTGCGACTTTCCTTACCGAATATGCCCGACCGGTCATCAAAAAGTATGTTTTCCCGGCGTTGGATATTCTGGCGGCTTTGCCCTCTGTCATTTACGGGGTGTGGGGAACATTGATCATCGTACCGTGGATTTCGGAAGAACTTGCACTGTTGTTTGTGGAATATTCTACCGGATATAGTGCCTTGGCCAGTGGCATTGTGCTGGGTGTCATGATATTACCGTTGTTAGTCAGTCTCTTCATTGAACTCTTTTCCGCTGTTCCTAACGACTTGCGGGAAGCTTCCTTGGGGCTGGGTGCGACCAAATGGCAAACCACCCACCGCGTGGTGTTGCGCAAAACGATCCCGGGGATGATCGCAGCCGTTGTCCTTGCTATCTCGCGGGCGTTTGGTGAAACCATCGCCGTGTTGATGGTGTGTGGGAACTTGGCGCAAGTGCCTAACTCTATGTTCGATGCGGTTTATCCGATCCCGGCGCTGATCGCCAACAACTACGGCGAGATGCTCTCCCTGCCGTTGTACGAGGCGGCGTTGATGTTCGCTGCGCTCATCCTTTTTGTCGTGGTGCTGCTTTTCAACCTGGCCTCTCGCATGGTTTTATATAGAATTGAAAAAAAATCCAACTGATGAAATTCTTCATAGAAAAATTAATGCGTGTCTTGATGATCCTCTCATTGCTGTTGGTATTTGGCTTTGTATTCAGTATTGTCTTCACCATCTTCTCGAAAGGGTGGAGTGCCATGAGTTGGGACATGATCACCAAGTTGCCTGGCGGCGGATTTTATATTGGCAAGGAGGGCGGTTTCTTGAACGCCATCGTGGGTTCGCTTTACATTGTCGGTGCGTCTACGTTGTTGGGACTGCTTATTAGTATTCCCGTTGTTTTTTATTTGAACATTTATCTCAAAAAAAAATCTAAATTGGCTTATGTCACACGGTTAGCATACGATGTCTTGTTTGGTGTCCCGTCGATCGTGTATGGCGCTTTTGCGTTCACGATCATGGTCTATTTGGGGGTAAAAGCTTCGCTGTTAGGCGGTATCATCGTGGTCACACTGTTGATTATTCCCATTTTCGTGCGATCGATGGATGAGGTGGCCAAGGAGTTTCCCCGTGAGATCTTGGATGCGACTTATTCCTTAGGTGCGACTCGGCTGGAGACAATCCGGGTGGTGGTTCGGCAGATTGCGCCGGGCATCGCCACCGCCACGCTGCTCTCGATCGGACGAGCGATCGGAGACGCCGCCGCCGTAATATTCACCGCCGGGTACACCGACAGTATCCCGACCTCGCTTTCGCAACCGGTCGCTACTTTGCCGCTGGCCGTCTTCTTTCAGTTGAGCAGCCCGATCGCCGAGGTGCAAGACCGGGCGTATGCAGCAGCACTTGTATTGACTGTTATCGTTTTAATACTTAGTTTATTAGGGCGATATTTCACCAATCGTTTTTCTAAAAATAAATTGAAATGAGCCTGAAATCATCTGCAAATTCTATTTATAATCAATATAATGAATGGTGGGAATCTTCAGCGTTGCGTAGGCAAGTGAAGATATTCCGTCCCGATTATAAGTTTATCCGGAAAAGTGAGGAGAGCGAGTTGATGGTGGAAAATCTCAATGTGCATATTAAGAATAATCACATTTTAAAGGATATAAATCTCTCTATTCCAGATAAAAAAATTACCTGTATCATCGGTCCTTCGGGTTGCGGAAAATCAACGTTATTGAAGACGTTTAATCGGTTGATTGACTCTGTGGAGGGAGTGAAATTAGACGGGAAGGTGTTGATTGACGGGGAAGATATTATCCACAGTGGACAGGAAATCACGGAGTTGCGGCGCAAGATGGGGCTGATATCCCAACGGCCGTGTCCGCTGCCGATGTCAATTTTCGAGAATATCGCATACGGATGCCGTATCCACGGTATTCGCAACCGCCGGAAGTTAAACATGATTGTGCAACATTACCTGAAATCGTCCGGTTTGTGGGAGGAGGTTAAAGATCGACTTCGTTCGCCTGCCGCTCGCCTGTCGATCGGGCAACAACAGCGACTCTGTCTGGCACGCAGCTTGGCCGTTGAACCGCAGTTCATCTTGGCCGATGAAGCCACCAGTGCCTTGGATCCGATCTCCAGCAAGATCATCGAAGATCTTTTCGTGAAATTGAAAGCAAACTACTCGATCATCATGGTCACGCACACGCTTCACCAAGCCCTCCGCATAGCCGACTACGTGGTTTTTATGTACTTAGGTGAAATCATCGAAGCCGGTGACGCCCAACAAATCTTCAACAACCCACAGCATGAGTTGACGAAAAAGTATTTGTCGGGGGCGTTTAGTTAGAATTAATAGTTGATAATTAATAATTAGGAGCAATAACGTGTTGACACGGAATCAATTTGTTAACATACAAATTAGACAAGAAAATGAATATTATACCCATGTCCTACCACAAACTAACCCATTTAAAAGAATTAGAAGCCGAGTCTATTTATATTATCCGGGAGGTGGCGGCGCAATTTGAGAAGCCGGTGATCCTCTTTTCCGGAGGGAAGGATTCGATCGTTGTGACGCACTTGGCTTACAAGGCATTCTATCCGGCGAAACTGCCGTTCCCACTGTTGCACATTGACACGGGACACAATTTCGCAGAGACGATCGAATATCGTGATGCATTAGTTGAAAAATTAGGTGCAACCCTCATCGTCGGTTCCGTGCAAGAGTCGATAGACAAAGGACGCGTGAAAGAGGAGAACGGTTATGACGCCAGTCGCAATAAGTTGCAAACTACCACCTTGCTCGATGTCATCGAAGAGGGGAAATTTGATGCAGCTATCGGAGGTGCTCGTCGTGATGAGGAAAAAGCCCGCGCCAAAGAGCGCATTTTCTCCCACCGTGACGATTTCGGGCAGTGGAATCCCAAGAACCAACGGCCGGAGTTATGGAACATCTTCAATGGACACAAGAACATGGGCGAGCATTTCCGTGTCTTCCCGATCAGCAACTGGACGGAGATGGACGTCTGGCAATATATTTTGCAAGAGCAGATCGAAATGCCGAGCATCTATTATACCCACGAAAGGACAGTTTTCCAACGGGATGGCCAATGGCTGGCCGCTGAACCGTGCATGAAACTGCGTCCTACCGAGACGGTGGAGGTGCGCCGGGTACGTTGCCGCACCATTGGCGACATCAGCTGCACGGGATTGGCTCTGTCGGAAGCCCATACCTTGGAAGATATTATTGAGGAGATCGCCGTCACCCGTGTTACCGAACGCGGCAGCCGCGCCGATGACAAACGATCGGAAACGGCGATGGAGGATAGGAAAAAATCGGGATATTTTTAAAATTAATAGTAAACAATAAGCTATCAATTATTAACTATTAATCATTAACTATTAATCATTAACTATTATGAAAGGATATTTAGATATGGAGTTGCTACGCTTTACGACGGCAGGCAGCGTGGACGACGGGAAAAGTACCTTGATCGGCCGATTATTATACGACAGCAAATCGATTTTTGAGGATCAATTGGAGGCCGTGGAGGTGGCGTCCAAGCGCAGCGGTAACGAGGAGGTGAATTTGGCGCTACTCACCGATGGGCTGCGGGCTGAACGCGAGCAGGGTATCACCATTGATGTGGCGTACCGCTACTTTGCCACACCCAAACGAAAGTTTATCATCGCTGACACGCCGGGACACATCCAGTATACCCGGAACATGGTCACCGGCGCATCTACGGCCGATTTGGCTATCATTTTGGTTGATGCGCGGCATGGCGTGATGGAGCAGACCGTACGTCATTCGTATATCGCCTCATTATTGGGAATTCCGCATATCGTGGTATGTGTCAATAAAATGGACT
>JAITVP010000184.1 GCA_031285725.1 Bacteroidales bacterium | reverse complement strand
AAATTGTGTATGAGGTTCAGTTCTTCCTGTGCTTGGTATGGTTCGTATTCCTGTTTGGCTTTTTGCAGTTTGGATTCTACGAGTGTTGTTGGAAGTTTATTTTAAAATGCTTATTTTTGCCTCAAAAATCTAACAATAAATAAAATCTTAACTTTTAATAAAATAAATAATAATGTAGTGTAATATTTATATTACCTTTAACGGTAATTGCGAAGAAGCGTTCAACTTTTACAAGTCGGTTTTCGGAGGTAAACTTTCTGTCGACGGACAGATGTTATCGCTAATGAAAGAAGAATTTTGGGGCGACTATTTCGGAAAGATTACCGACCGGTTTGGTATTAACTGGATGATTATTGCAAGGTAAAACAAAAGTTGGAGCTCCGAAGTTCACGATCAACCTGAAAGAAACGTAATGACCGTGCAGTCCTGGAGCTGGCATGTAATGAAAATTTGAATAGATTAATCATAAAATATGACAAAAGCGGAAGAATTATATATTTCTATAGGGCAAACATTAGAAAATGCCGAACAAAGCCAGATGTTCGGAAAGCCATGCTTTAAGATAAACGGAAAAGCATTCGTATGCTTCTTCAAGCACGAAATGGTTTTTAAACTATCGGGTGAAAAGCACAGAGAAGCATTAAGTTTGGCAGGCTCACAGCTATTCGATCCTTCAGGCAAAAATCGGGCAATGAAAGAATGGGTGCAAATACCTTATGAACATTGTGGCAAATGGGAACATCTTGCGCAAGAGGCTTTGAAATATGTAAATCAAACAAAATAATGTGGATAAATCAAATCTTCATAATTCATCTTTTTCGTCACGTTTTTTTGTGCCAGCGTTCCAAGACTCAATCATTGAATTATTGAATCGTCCCCCACAAATCCTTCAATGTCTCAAACGATTCCTCCAACATTTCCGTTACTTCTTCCCTTTTCACCCAACGGATTTCCGTGATCTCTTCTTCAATTTGTGGTATTAAGATTTCGGGTTTGTCGCTTTTCATGGAAAACCAGTAGGTTTGTTTCAAAATCTCTTGTCCATTTTGAATGTATGTATGGAACGTGGAGATCAGTTCGCTGGTGATTCGCAACGATGTGAGTCCGGTCTCCTCGCTCACTTCGCGCAGGGCGGCTTCGGGAAAACTTTCGCTCTCCTCGACTTTTCCTTTTGGGAAATCCCAGTAGCCACGGCGGAAAATCAATAAAACCTCATCACGGTCATTGGTGACAATCCCTCCGGCGGCATCAATCTTGTGTAATTTCATTTTAGTTATAAGCGAACGGGTAGACTCGTCAACTTTTTCATCTGTTTACAATTTTAAACACCTTCCGGAATTGCTCGTTTTTGATTACCGCGAGATACGTGCCGGCGGCAAGGTCGGCGATGTGCAAGGTGGTTTTAGTGTCGTGTAAGGGGTGCGTGGATATCAGCGTGCCATCTATGGTGAATAGCTGGCAGGTGGCAGGCAGAACCGTTAGTTCGACCGTGACGGTTTGATCGGCAAAAGTGGGATAGACTTGGCAGATTGAGTTTTTATACTCGGTGACGGAAAGCGGAGCTAAGTCAAAATCGAGGATAGTGGTTTCGTTCTCGGCCACGGTGACCGTTTTTGTCATGGGTTTGTAGGGAGAAGCCGTGCAGGTGACTTCATAGGTGCCCGGTGCGATCAGTCGGAAATATTGTCCTGCGTCGTTTGTTAAAACGAAAGAGTTTTGCAAGGATTCGTCATGGTTTTCGATGAAAATAGTGGCGTTGACCATTTGTAGGGAAACAGAATCATACACCTGTCCGGTGATGCCTCGGTCTCCTTCCAAGATGAAATCCAAGAAAGCCTCTTTGGTGATACCCCAAAGCGTATGCATCGATTCTGACGGCAGCACTTTCGATTCGCTGATCTCAATGGTGAATTCTCTACCATATTGATAATGGGTAACATAGTCTTGTCGTGAGCCGAAAACAACATACCAGTCACCGCCAGCCACAACACCGGACGGCACCGTGGACATATGCTGTGGATAAATATTCTGGCAGTTGGTGACAAACCGTGTGCCCACCATTACCCACCAATCCCGGTCGGGATGTTCCATTAAAAAACTTTTATAGCTATCCCATGGATAGTTGACCAATTCGGCGCCACCGTGGATGGCCGCCGAAAGCGTGAACCGGTGTTTTTCGAAAAATTCCATGAAAGCTTCCGTTTCCGGTTCGTACGTTTCACCTTCCATGCCGAATATTTTGGGAAAATTGCGATTGAGATCGACTTGATGGGCGTTGCCTCGGGTGGAAATCGGCGAAGCTCCCAAGGTGTGATCTCCCGAATAGTATGTGCCATCAGGATTTTCCAACGGACATATCCACAAATCTATATGTTCTATAATTTGTTGAACTTTAGGATTATCACGTTGGGAAAGGATAAAATTCGCCAAACGCAACATCAAATAGTACCCTGTGACTTCATCACCATGAATTGCGGAGGATAGAAAAACAGAGGGTTTGCGCTCGCCATTGTTATTGTGAATGCGGAGGACGGGAATCATTCTTCCTCGCAACGTGTTTTTCAAAATCGTGTCGATGGAGCAAATATCACCATGCGCTTCGGCAAAATAGCTCAACGTTTGCAGATAGGCGGAATAAGTGGGATAGCTGTCCCAGTAGGTTAACAGATGAAAATACGAATCCGTGATCTCCACGAATTTATTATTTTCCAGTACGATAGAGTAGGGGAGTTGTAACGAGTCAAATTTTGGGAACAATTGATTCGGAATCCACAACCGGACTTGAAAGCCCTCGTTATCTTCGGAGGGGAGAATCCGGTCAATGGAATAGTCAATGCTAAGTTTTTGAATTTCAGTATGATCTTTGACCGTCACGTCAACATAATATTCGGGAAGCGTGGGAACGTCATGTTGTCCGTACACCATGGTCATGCCAAAGATCAGGAAGGGAAACAAAAGGGCGTTTATCCGCATTGTAAATTGATTATTAAAGTTTTATACTCCTCGGCCAGTGCTGGTGAAATCCGGGTGAGCGGCAATCTCAAATAATACTCTATTTTATGTTGCATCGCCATGATCGCCTTGATTCCGGCGGGATTTCCCTCCTTAAAACAGGCTTGTGTGATGTCCAAAATGTCGTTGTGCCAACGGCGCGCCTCATCGAATTTGTTTTCGAATGCCAGATGGACAATTTGCGAGAAGTGTTTCGGGAAAGCGTTCGCCACCACGGAAACCAGTCCATCAATGCCGATCGCCAGCAGGGGCAGCGTGACGGCGTCATCCCCCGAAATCACCAAAAAATCATCAGGTTTATGTTTCACAAGTTTCATGATCTGGTTCATGTTGGCGGAAGCCTCCTTGATGGCGATGATCTTCTCGCAATCCTTTGCCAGCTTGATGGTGGTTTCAAACTCGATATTGCAAGCGGTGCGATGTCCTACATTATATAATATGACAGGTAGCGGGGAGTGGTGGGCGATTTCACAATAGTGCTCATAAAGTCCGTCTTGGGAAGGTTTATTATAATAGGGAGTTACGGAAAGGATGGCGTCCACGCCGGAGAAGTCGAAGTTATCGCACATAGCGATGATGTCACGGGTGCACGGGCCGCCCAGTCCCATCACCACGGGCAACCGTCCGGCATTCGCCCGGATGATTGTCCGCAGCACCTCATCTTTCTCGCACTCGCAAAGCGTGGGAGTTTCGCTGGTGGTGCCCAATGCGACCAGGTAATCCACGCCGCCTTCGACTAGGCTTTCCACTATGCTTTCCAAACTTTTATGATCAACATTTCCGGTTTGTGTAAACGGTGTGACAACTGCCACACCTAATCCTCTGAATTTCTTATTCATATCGTTTCTCCTATTAATTTTTTGGAGTATAAATCTATATTGTCAAGTAAGGTTTTATTACTGGCCATTTCATCATCAATGAACAGGTCGTAGAAATTACGGTTTTTGTGATTTGCGCCCGTAATAAACTTGGCCTGTGATAGTTGCAAAATGAGCCGGATCGGAGCCAGATCGGATTCTGTGGTGAAATCGATAAGCACGTCGAAATCGAATTCCATGAAATCGTTTACTTGCACCATCGTCGGTTTGCCATACCAGTTCAGGTCTTTCAAACAAAAATAGTCGGCGGTGAGTTGTCGTAGGCAGTAAAACGGCACCTCTTTTTCTTTGATGAAAGCGACCATCCGCATGTTTTTGTTCTCCTGTTGGAATTTGGTGAAGATTGCGAAAATGTTTCGGTACGCCTCTTCGCTGTCGATCGTGCACAAAAAACCGATCGACTTCGCCCGGGCCAATGACGTGATCGTCCGCCCCCGACCTTTTTTGTTTTCAGCTATATACTTGGAAAGCAACCTGTTCTTCAACCAGCCAATCATAATGTATGTGCACTTTGTATTGTAAATGCAAAAATATACTTTTCTCCCATTAATAGTTAACCATTGTTCATTAATCATTCACATTGTCATATTTTCTGCCATTTTTTCATTGTTTTGTCACTTTTGTCACATCTTGGCAGAATTATTTTTTTTTTCCTCCCGATTCCGAGTTGGCACACTTATTGTCAAAACAAGAGCATTGAAGAAAGTAATAATAATTAAAAAAACATCATTATGGAAACCAGAAGCGCATTAATAAACAGGGTGTTGGGCTTCGATCAAGGATTACGTCATTATGCAGTTTCTTTGACTATGAATCAGGAAGACGCCTGTGATTTGGTACAAGATACGTACCTGAAAGTGATTCAAAACAGCGACTATTACAAAGAAGACACTAACTTGAAGGCTTGGGTCTACACGATCATGAAAAACACCTTCATCAACAATTATCGTCGCAAACAACGTTCTAAAATGGTTGTTGAACAGAACGAAGATTTGTATCATTTAAACAACTTCGTCTCAAGTCCGTCTGATGCCGCCGACATGAATTTCTACGTGAAAGACATCAACGAAAAAATCTTGGACAAGAAAGAAGACCAACGCAGGCCTTTCGAAATGTTCTTGGATGGTTTTAAATATCAATAGATTGCCGATGAGATGAGCATCTCTATAGGGACAGTGAAAAGCCGAATTTTCTTCACCCGCAAAAAATTGATGGAAGATTTAAAGGACTATGTAACACCAACTTATTCAACCACAGCCTAACCCAGAATAGCCCAGGCGCCTTTTGTTTCAGCGGCTTTTATTTGCATGAAAAGAACCTATTTATAAATTTAAAATTAGAGTAATTATGAAAAAAATCTTAGTAACTATTAGTATTGTATTATGCACAACTGTAGTAGCTGTCGCACAACCAAGAGCCATTGGTGCTCGTCTTGGAGGAGATGTGGAATTTTCTTATCAACACAGTGTGGGAAGCAGCAATATGCTGGATTTGTCCGCCGGCTTAGGCTTGGGTGTTGGTTATTTTCAATTTGGCGTAACCGGGATGTATGACTGGCTTTTCCCGATTAATAGTTGGAGCTATGCTGGAGAATGGACATGGTATGCGGGGCCGGGAGTGGGCGTGGGATTTAGAAGCTATATTCTTGAGAACTTGTTTCCGTTAGCTGTTAATGTGGGCGGGCAAATAGGCATAGAATATGCTTTTGACTTTCCGCTGAATTTAAGTTTGGATTATCGCCCCATGATCAATTTGCTGGGATTCGGTAACGGTTATTGGGGCAACTTGACCGGGATTGCTCTCGGCGTGCGATATAGATTTTAGGGGTTAAATGATTTTTAAGGGAAAAGCGTGGTAAATGAAATATTTGCCGCGCTTTGTTTTTTGGTTCGCCCAGCATGGGTATATTCTAACGGGTGCAAGTCCCTGACACACCCTGATAGTGGGAAGTGTTTAGCCAAAGCCAAGGGTGTCCATCGTGAGATGGAATCTGAAGGAA
>JAITVP010000101.1 GCA_031285725.1 Bacteroidales bacterium | reverse complement strand
CAGACAATAAAACCTACTTCACCGGAAATCGGAAATCACCTTGGTTTGTAGTGGCTTACGGCATGATTGGGGCATCATTGTCGGGGGTGACGTTCATGTCGGTGCCCGGCGACGTGGCTACTACGCAGTTCACCTACTTTGGCGTGGTATTGGGTTACATCCTTGGCTACTTTACCATCATCTACCTGCTGCTCCCGCTCTACTACAAGCTGAATCTCACCTCCATCTATGAATATCTGGGCGAGCGGTTCGGCAAGGAGGCGCATAAAACCGGCTCCCTATTTTTTATTTTATCCCGGCTTTTGGGTTCCGCATTGCGCATGTACTTAGTGATTTACGTATTGCAAATCTTTGTCTTCGATGCTTGGGGCGTACCCATCTGGGGCACTGCCATCATCATGATTCTCATTATCCTATTATACACTTTCAAAGGCGGCATTAAAACCGTGGTTTGGACCGATCTGCTGCAAACCACTTTCATGATTTTGGCTTTAGTTTTGACGATAAATTATATCTTTCAAGACTTAAATATTTCTTTTGCAACAGCTTGGGATAAGATGGAGACCGTCGGTTACACCAAATTGTTCAACACCGACTGGCGTTCTCATAACTTTTTCATCAAACAGATTATTGGAGGGATGTTTATCACCATCGCCATGACCGGACTAGATCAGGATATGATGCAGAAGAATCTCTCCTGCAAGACATTGAAAGATTCGCGACGCAACATGATGTCATTCACGGGGATCTTGGTTATCGTGAACGCCTTGTTCTTGCTGTTGGGTGGATTGCTGTTGGTGTTCACCGCCGAACACGGCATCAACATCGCCAGTATGCCCACCGACCGGATCTATCCGGAGATCGCCTTCAATTACTTGGGACTCGGTGCCGGTATTACGTTCGTTATCGGGTTGATCGCCGCCGGATTTTCCAGCGCCGACGGCACCTTCACTGCACTCACCACCTCCGTTTGCTACGACCTCATCGGTATCGAAGAACGCTATAAAACGGAGAAACAACGCAGTATAGTCCGCCGGATCGTGCATGTCGGCATCGCCATGCTCTTCTTGACCATCATCATCATCTTTTCCAACCACCACAACGACGCACTGATCCGCATCATCTTCAATGTCGCCAGCTACACGTACGGCCCGTTGTTGGGGATGTTCGCCTTCGGTATGTTCACCAAACGAACGATCAAAAACCGGAAGTTGATCCTAGTGATTGCCTTGCTGCTCCCCGCACTTTGCTTTGTCCTCTCCAAATTTTCAACCCAATTGTTCAACGGCTATAAATTTGGTTTTGAAATGCTGATTGTAAATGGGTTTTTGGTATTTTTGTCACTGCTTATCATCAGTAGTAAAAAAAACTTGTAAAATATGAAGAAATTACTCTCTCTATTAGGTTTATTCATGCTTTGCGTTTCGACGCAAGCACAACAGAAAGTTGTCCCGATTACCGTTCCTTTGGAGCAGGATGCTTTTTCGTCCAATGATGGATTTTATTACATGCTCCCACAAACCGCTTTCCTGGTCACTGTGAAAGTAACCAAGACGAAGGAGTTTCAAGGATATTACAGCGATTACGCTGAGAAATTGTTAGATCTTAACAATATTATCACCCAAAATAAAATTTCGTATAAGCTGAGCGAAGTCAACATTGAATCGGTCACCTTGCCCGATTCTTCGCAATTTTATGCGGTGGAGCTGTCATCTACACAAAAAAAGAACGGATTTTTAGACAATCTACACAAAGGATACGCCACGCCGAATCACCATTTGTATAATCCGACCTACCATATTCAGACATTACCTATCCCCGATTTTTTCAGAAATTATGCCGATTTGGCTTATACCGAAACGGATGACTCCTTTGTGGAAACCAAGATTATCAATGGCGTGGTGACACAAGTGCCTGTGACACAAACAAAATTGGTCTCTCGATCGGCAGCGCAGAAAGCGCAGGAAGCAGCGGATTTCATCATGAAGATCCGGAAAGACCGCTATGATCTGTTGGCGGGTATCAACGAAGTGGCCTATTCCGGCGATGCCATCCGGTACATGATCGAACAGTTAAATCAAACCGAACAGAATCACCTTCAGCTATTTACCGGATTTACCGTGGTCGATGAGGAGACATACACGTTCCTTTACACTCCCAATGGGGAGACCATTTCGCTACTCTTTTCCATTGATCCCGAAAATGGATTTGGACGTTCTACCGTCATTAAAAACGGACAAAACTATTACATCGAGACCCGGACATTGACTGATAATAACAAGTATGACTTTTTCGAAACCTCGAAATACAGTGGATCGAAATTGGTGCCGCATGCCGGATACCGCATCCGCAAACCGTTGCCGGCAACTCTGACTCTGAAAAAAGACAATCAACCCGTCAATATGTTCGGGACATATTATATTTATCAATTTGGAAGAATAGAGATTCTACCCTTAAAATCAGACAATTTTAACATTTTAGACTATGGTTTCTTATATTAATAGACCCAGGTGGAGAAACCCCCTCCTCGGTGGGATCGCCATCCTTGTTATCTCTCTTTCTTTCATCACTTCTTGCAAAAAAAAGAGTTCGCCAGAAGATGTTTTGATGAACAATATCCGTGAGGCGGGCAAGCTATACTTGACGAAAGACGCCATCGACCCAACAATCGTTCAAAACATCGACACCGTCAACCATATCGACACGGTTTCTTCCTTAGGGTATGCCATTTTGATGAAAGAAGCGTTGACCAGCATGCAGGCCAATTTTGAGTATGAATACAAAGAGGCTGTTTTTGAAGACAATAACATCGCCATAAGGGAGATCGAACTCTCTATGACCGAGATCGAATACATGCTCGAATATTTCGATATGCTTCTGAACAATGGCGACTTGCACCAAGACAATGTCCTGCTTCTTTGGATCAGTGCCCAATTTGTCAGCCAAGGACAGTCCCACAACTTTGATTATTTAACCAATCCCGACGGCACGTTGCACGAGTTGGATCCTTTCGACAACAATTTGTTAGACAAAGAGTTTGCGGCGGAATAATGCGGTAGGATGGTAAACGTTAAGAATTTATATCGGCTTAAAGAGGTCGCACATTGATAGCTGGGAAACACTGTATTTTCGCAACGTTCACTATCACTGCTACCGCTTTCTCCATCGATTCCAGCGGGACGTACTCGTACTTCCCATGGAAATTGTGACCGCCAGCGAAGATATTAGGGCAGGGCAAGCCTTTGTAAGAAAGATTGGCGCCATCGGTACCGCCGCGGATGGGCACGACTACCGGCTCCACGCCAGCCTCCTTCATCGCCTCAATCGCTCGGATTACCACGTGATATACCGGCTCCACCTTTTCCCGCATATTGTAATATTGATCTTTAATGTCGCACATCACCCGGTTGGCTCCATGTTTCTTATTCAGAAAATCGACAATCGTTTGGATAAACTGCTTCTTTTGTTCAAATTTTTGACGGTCGTGATCACGGATAATGTAAGTCAAGGTACTGTTTTCCACATTCCCTTCCATCTTGATTAACAGATAGAAACCTTCATAACCTTGTGTGTATTGCGGCCTTTCAAATTCCGGCAACAAGGCGTTAAATTCCATGGCGATCAGCTGGGAATTGACCATCTTGTCTTTCGCATAGCCGGGGTGGATATTCCGACCTTGAATAGAAATCACCGCAGACGCCGCATTGAAATTCTCGTACTCCAATTCCCCAATCGCACCACCGTCCATCGTGTAGGCAAAATCGCAGCCAAAAGCGGGCACATCGAAATGGATCACTCCCTTGCCGATCTCCTCGTCCGGGGTGAATGCTACCTTCAACTCACCATGTTTGATTTCGGGATGTTGGATCAAGTATTCCATCGCACACATAATCTCGGCGATCCCGGCCTTGTCATCGGCGCCCAGCAATCCTTTTCCGTCAGTGGTCAGCAACGTTTGTCCTACATAATCCTTCAATTCCGGAAAATCCGTCACCGCCAGTTGGGTGTTGGTTGCCGCATCCAACATGATATCTTTACCATCGTAATTCTCGATAATGCGGGGAGCTTTTACGCCCGGCATATCCGGTGCCGTATCTACATGGGCGATAAAACCAATCACTGGCGATTTTTGATCTGTGTTGGCCGGCAAAGTAGCCGTAACATATCCATATTGGTCTTTTTTAACATCTTTCATCCCGATCTGTTTCAGTTCCTCCACCAGATAATCCTCAAACACCAATTGTGTATTCGTACTCGGATAACTCTCGGAAACCTCATTTGAGGTTGTCGGAAATGAGATATACTTTGAAAATCTTTCCAATAATTTCTTTTTCATAATATGATTGTATTGTTATATTGCAAACAGAATAATGGTCACCCTAATTAAAATAATCTACTCTCTCCATTATTAATTATCTGATTCCCAACTTTGTCTTTATCGCTTTCGGAATAGCGTCTTTATGTACTACGATATTAATGGTTTGTTGTTTTACGAATGCTTCTGAAGCGTAGAAAAAGCCGTTGTATGGATTAGAGGAAGATGTTCCCCAGGAATTTTTCACGATGAAATAGGACATTCCATTTTGGTCGGTGGCTTTACCCACGATTACCATACCGTGGTCATCGGTGGTGGTGAAGTTGTCGAATCCCTCTTGGCGTATCTCTTGCGTGATTACTTTTTCCTTGCCGGGTTTGTCAAAACTGTAGAGTTCTTTCTCTCTGTCGTTTTGTGAAAGACTTTCCCAACGCGCTCTGTCCGAGCCATCGTCCGAGGTGAAATCCTTGTCGGGGATGATCGCCACGCCCTTGCGCCAGTTGAATCCCTTGTCGCTCACATCACTGCCCCATGCTATGCTGTATCCTTGATCCACAGCGTTATTCATCACTTGCATAAACTCATCCAACGGAAGATTATAGGAAGATTCCATGGCCCAGTTGTCGGGAATCTCAATGGCAAACTGCGTGTAAAACGGATGGTGGGTAAAAGAGGTTAGGCTGATATAATCATCCATGTTCAAATCCAATGACTTAGCGTATGATTGGGGAGTATAACTCACGCCATTATGGGTGAAGTTTTCGGGGAATTTACCGAGATAAGTTTGCACTACTGCCGAAAAGCCATTTTTCCAAACCGGCGATAGTTTTTTGTTTTTATTCTTGATGATAGCGTTCACATAGGCAGTAGCCACTTCGTCAAACTCGCCGTGCACGGGGAGTTCATCGCCAGCCACATTGGCCGGATACACCTCTTCGGGTACGATGCCATATTTGTAGAACACGTTGAACACATCGAAAAACGCACCGCCGGGACCAAAGTTGAACTCACCGTGCATCCTCACATATTTTTCCGCTTTGTCGTTATACGAATGCGCCACGATCCACATATCAGACAGGTCGAACTCGCCTTTCCCCTTACGGAGCAATTCGCATTCCAAAAAACCAATGCCCGAGTAGCTCCAACAAGTGCTCGAACGGTTTTGATTTTTTACTGGCGTGTATTTCACCTCTGTAACGGTTGTGAATCGATAACCCTCCCCTTTTTTAGTCTCTTCGGTTTGTGCGAAAGCACTGGTCATCAAAAAAGATAAAACTAAAGCTAATAATGAGATTTTCTTCATTGTTGTATTTGTTTATAAATTGTTTATATTTTGCATGATTAAGTTACAAATAAGGTTTTCGATTTTGCCATGCAAAGGTAATCAAAATGGCATATGGTTCCATTAATTCCATCAGGGAATTACTGTGTTAGCATCAACCTCACCGTAATTCCGGTTTCGAAGTTCATATTGTCGTATTGGTTGGCGCCACTCAGGTGGGGTCGGTTGATGGCTTGTTTATAGTAGAATAGAAGGCCCACCATGCTGCTGATTTGGTAATCGGCGCTGATATCGATGGAGTAAGCGAGAGTTCCGGATGTTACTTGACTGATCTCTTGGGTGCTGTCTTCGGAAAGTTTGCGGAGGGTCGTCTTGTTATCCCGTATTCCGAAACTGGCGGTCAAGTTCAAATCACTGACCACTTGCCGTTTCATGCCCGCAAAAACCAAGCCGATGGTGATGTCTTTGAAACGGTAGCCAGCCCCAACGATAAATTCCTGCGAGCCCACTTCGGTGACTTGATTATTAGTGAAACTGAGCGACACATCGCGTCTTTTCTTGTACTCGATTTTGAAAGACATGCTGTTAGCCAAAGTCATATCGAAACCGACCAA
>JAITVP010000004.1 GCA_031285725.1 Bacteroidales bacterium | reverse complement strand
CACGTGCTTTTTTCCTTTGTGCGGTAGTTAACGCCGATTTCAAAGAAATGGTGGTCGGTAATGGATTGGTCAAGATTTACGTATGTCCAGTCGCACGGCTGGCCGTCAACCGTTATTTTAGTCTGTACAGAATTCAGATGATCCATAATTCTATTTTTTGATTGATGAATAATTCTATTTTTGATGTGGATTTGATGTGAAAAAGGATATTTCCGATGGAATATGTGAAATTCTATGTGGAATCAATGAAATTCCTGATGGAATATACGTCATTCTATATGGAATGGCTGATATTCTATGTGGAATCAATGATATTTCTAATGAAATACGCATCATTCTATATGGAATGGATAAAATTCCATGTAGAATCAATGACATTCCTGATGGAATATAAGTCATTCTATATGGAATTGATAAAATTCTATATGAAATTGATAAAATTCCACACAGAATAAATAAAATTTCTGATAGAATATTCTCCATTCTGTATAGAATCCGGTTCATTCCATGTAAATTAAACATATCCATATTTCTCGTTCTCTTGTCTTTGATTTGTTATTCTATTTTTTCAGGCAATAATCACTCTGTATATGATATTATCGGGCGAACGCCACTCCAGTCCGGCAAGCACATCCATACGGAGTGTTTCTTTTTCTGCATCGGAAAGTTTTTGCACGCCTTCCAGCATTACTTTGGTTACTCTTACGATTCCCTGTCCGGGCATACCACTTACTTCATATCCGTTTTCCACACGGACATCATCAAAACAGTCCCCGAAATAACATTTGCAAAACAGTTTTATATCCGCCTTTGTATAAATCCGGTCGCGGGTGGTGAGCAGGTACTGGAAAATGTTCCGGCGGCTCGATTCGGATGGCGATTTAAAGCCGCCCCGTGTCGGCGTCATTAACAGTATGGACAGCGGCGTGATATGTGCGGCTGTCGGCGCTTCCAGCGTTTCCATGGAGCGGATATGGTTTGCTATTGCCCCGTTGGTCAGAAAATAGTGCATCATCAACTCAGCATTTTTTTCCATGCCTGTTCCCGGAACCAGATAGGTTGCCTGTTCCGCATCATCGTCATAACCGCCCATTTTCTTCTCAAAATCGGCAAGACCGGCCGCAATGATTTCCGCCGAAGCGGGAATGTCCCTGTCGATGGAAGAAAAAGCGACAGCCTGCTCCCTGAACACGTCCAGCATACGCTCCAGGAGATCGTATGCGTTTTGCGCGTTGAAACGCTCGCTGCCGCCATGCCGTATCATGTAGGTTCCTGCCGAGGTGTTGTCGCCGTGGTTCAGCACCTGACGGTACTCCCTGTTCATCGTATCAGTAACCGAATCCATGAAAAGAAAATACTCATTCCGGTTTTTTTCTACCGGAAGTATCGAAGAAAGCTCGGTGGTGGCCGATACGGACTGTTTTCGGTACATGTTGGCTGCCGGAAAACAGTTGATGTGCACACACAGGTGCTCCAGCGCATTTTCGTCAAATGCCGGGGGGAATACGATTTTCACCCAAACCAGGTCGTCCCGTAACTCCTTCAGCGATGTTTCCTCAAACTGGCCGACCAGTTCCGAAGGTACCGGCTCCCGTTGCAGTTGCCTGACATTGATTTCATCATCCACCGTAACAAAGTGGATATTGTATTTGCTGATGATGTTGTCGTACAGGTGGCGCTGCTGGTCGAACTGCTCAAACACGGCATCTTCCTGCGGGTAAGATGTCCGCAGTCCTGATGTGGCACGCAGGCTTTTTCCGTCGAGAAACCACTGGGCATGTCCGGCAAGTTTCAAGTATTCCTCGCACGAATCCATCAGCGGGAAATTGAAATAGAAGGTGAGGTTTTTCAGCGGCTCCGCATCCTTTTCAATATCCAGTCCTATCCACGCGATGTGGTTGAACACCGGACTGCGATTCCGGCTGTTGATGATGTGTTCCTTCCCTTCGCGGCAGGACATTTTGTATATTTTACCGCCGGCAATCATACAGACCGCATCACCGTTGACAAGCGTCGTCCGGCCGACCGGTGCGAACGAAAGTTTGCGGAGGTTATGCTTCTTCAGGAAACGGGGTTCCTTGTAAATGAACTCCGTATCCGTGTCTATTTCAACAGACGGCTCGGCGGAGCGGGCATGTATGACCGCATGGGCGGGAGAAGCTGCCGTCATCCACGAAGGGGTAAAGGTAGCGGCTAATTTTTCGACAATCCTGTCCCGCGCATCTTCCAGTTCGCCGGAGAGCATGAATATCTCTGAAGCCAGCGCTTCTACAAGCAATTTTACCACGGGGTCGAGCAGGTCGATACTGCGGATGTCCCACAGCGTAGCAACCCTGCTTAACATTCGCGCCCTGATACTTTCTTTGGTATATGTTTTTCTGTTCATTTCAGTTGATTAATCGCGTGAAAGCGGCCCCACATAAAGTATATGCTTGAAGTCAATCTGTTTGCCCGTTGAAATTACCGTACCGCGGATAAAAACATCTACCCGCTTGCGGATACTCAGGTTTCGGACAGAGGTATCCTCGCGAACCATATCCCTGACCACTATTTTTATCTCTACATCTTTGAGCCGTTTTTCATTTTCCTGAATACCTTTTTTGACGTATTCCGTAAACCGCTCCACCCATACGGATTCCGACACTACATTTTCAAAGTCCATTTCCCACAGTCCGGTGCCAAACTCGCTGTTGAAGCTGTGTTCGCCCCGGTGGGTGGACAGGATCGCGGCCAGGTACCGGTCAATGGATTCCGGTTCGCTGCACTGTTCCAGATTTCCCTCCGATTCGGAAAACAGGCGGCTCATATCTAAAGGCAAACTGTAATTCATCCGCTGTTATCTCCTTGTATTTGGTTTGGGAATATAACCGGTACGCCAGCTGGTGTGTTCGGCAGTATATTTAGGCGCATGGTAAAACGGATGCTTCCCGTTTGCGTTGTGGGGCAGCTGCACCGGTTTGGGCAGTCCGCTGCACATCACTTCCATGAAATCGGTCTCTTTCTTCCGAACTGCTACCGAGAAAGCGTAACAGGTAAAATGGCCATTGTATGGGTCATATATGGACAGGATATAACCAGTTCCGGTTGCGCAGGAAGTTCTGTCTGTTTCCAGCGTCATGCCCGAACTGATCCGGTAGCCCGACAAGCCTGTCATGGGCGCGGAAGTGGTGGTAACGGTTGCTCTGGAAACATACCCGATGCCGGAAACATCGCCTCCGGGCCACAGTCCCATTTTGATGAGGAACTTAAATTCCGATATGTCGCATGTCTTCATTCCGGTTTATCTGGGTTCGTATTCTTCGTTCATTAATTTGATCCGCTTTGCCGCTAAAACAAGGGTGGTTTGCGGATGGCCGTTATCATACGCCGACTTGCTGTAACGGATGCAGACGGTATCATGAAACATCAGGTCGAACACGGCGCCCTCCTCCAGCTGTTCGCTGTTCCGGTAAAAACGCACGCGGCCGTCTTTCCGCTGACTGCTCCGGCTAATCCACGCTTCCAGTTCCGGAGAGAGTTTTTCCCCGAATACGGCATACATGGAGATATATCTTTGCACGCTTTGATGGTCAAAGTTCATGTCGAACTCTTCCAGCATGTATTGCTGGCCATCGACGGTCAGCTCGCAGGCCAGCCTTGCTTCGCGCTTGCCGGAATAGGCTTTGCCCAGTTTCAATATGTTGTCCCAGAATCCCATATTACGCCTGTTGATGTTGAAAATACAAATCGTTGTCCGTTGCTATCTCCCCCGCTTCGATGGTCAGGATGCCGGAAACTGCCTCTTTGATATTTGCATCGAAATGCAGGCGATATCCTGTTGCCTTTGCTTGTGCAAAGGTAAATTTCTCAATGACCCGTTCGTGCGGATCCATCGTTACGATTTCGCCGTTTTCTTCCCTGTCCGGGTTGCATATCCAGGCGAAAAGGGTTTCGTCGCCAAAGCCGTCCATCACAAGTCTGATTCTGCCACCCAGCGTATCGGAGGTTATTTCGCCCTTGCTGTTCACATCACGGCTCAACTCGTAATCCACGTGCCGGAGGGCGTATTCGCTTTGGAAACGACGCTGTTCGGTATCGGTGCGGAGGCTATGGAGGTACAGGTAGGTGGGCATGGCTGGTTTTATATTTCTATCGTGTGATGTTATACAAATTTCGCATCTCTGGATAATTTACTTTTGTCTAAACCTAATTCGTAACTGAATAGATCGGTCAATACTTTCTCAATTTCATTTTTATTAAATGTATTTGAATTTCGTCTTGATTTCAGATAGTTTTCCCCTGTCATTTTTTTTGCAAGTTCTCCAACAGTTCGTACTTCAAGTTCAATTCCAATTTTATTTGTAACAATAAGACCACAAAGTGAAAATATAAGCCCTGATACGCCTGTTTGCCAGTGAAAATATAACCCGACAAGTGATGCCGGCAGTAAAATTAAAAGAATTAATGTCACCCAATGTGGCGCCCGCAAAAGATTCAGTTTAAATCCCAAATGTTTTTCCAGTTCAACCATCATTGTACGTCTTTTTTGTCTTGGGAAAATATCAATAAGTTGTCTGTCTGTCGAGACTGTTTCAGAGTCAATTTTAAAAATCGACGAAATTGCTTTGCGAAGTTTGTAAAATGCCTGCTGTGTTGTACAGTCATCAGAATGTTCAAGAGGTATCCTGTTCGCGATATGGTCACAAAGTTCTCCAAATGTGGCAATATGTGCAAGTTCGGTTTTGCCAAACTTTATACCGAATGATTTTTCAATACTGATAAGAAGGGTGTCTATGTCTTCCGTATCGGTGTCATGAAGCGTATAATCAGTCATACTCAGATATTTTTTATCCATTTCATCATTTAATAAACCTCAAATGTTCTCATAAAATATATTTCACGTTGATACGTTCTTGTATATTCTCCTTTTTCATCATCATGTCTTTTTTCTTCCTTACCATCAAGTATAATCCCTTGAATTTTCTGGAATCCTCTTTCGTCAAATTTAAACCTGATTGTTCCTTCAAAACCGACACAGTTAAGTGTATCCAATTTGGTTGAATCTTTCGGATTAAATTTGCGGTCAAATTCTCCCGTCACAAGTTTCATATATCCACCGAATAAAGGGGCGTCTAATTTAATTTTGATTTCTCCCGGCTCGCCGACTTTAATGGAGTCGCCCTTTTCGGAATAAATAGAATAATAATGGCTTTCTTCCTTCTTTACATCTCCGAAATAGTCATATATCCACCATTGATTGGCATAGTTATCATGATCTTTTGCGACAACATATTGAATAGTGCGTATGGGCATGCCCTCAATAAATTTTACCCATAACCCTGATTGTTTACCTTCCGTAAACTGCCCCATTTCGTAAATGTATCCATTATTTAGATATTCTACAAACTCTCCATCTGCTTTGTTCTCTTTCCACATGGATGTTTCCTTTATCTTTCCATTTTCAAAATACTTTATTGCTTCTCCATCCCTTATGCCTTCATCCCAATTACTGATTGATTTAGTTGCGCCATTGGGATAATATTCATAGCATTTACCATCTCTGACTCCATTTTTTAATTCGCATTTCAAGGTGATATTGCCAGTTTCGTCTTTTATAATTTCCTGATTTTTTGAAGCGCAGGAATATGTGAAAATCAGAATAACTGCAAGACTTAATTTTTGATCTAAATTGGATTTAACCATATTTACTTAATATATTTATCATACCAGCAATAAAGTTTCTATAATTGCGACGCCCCCTATGCCAATTACCATGATTATGCGTTTAAAACATACAGCCACAAATTCTTTGTGGCTGTACCTGCCAAACAGCAAGATAACACAACAAAATATAAGGCATACCAATCCGATGATTGAGTTAAACCATCCTTCTAACCAAAACGATACAACAGCATACACGCCAACAACGAATACACAAAGTGCCCATCCAATCAATATGGATATAAGGGTTCGATATACTCCGACCGAATATGTGCTACCTGCGATTCTCTTCGGATTTAACAGGATATATGAAAAGCAAAAATATATAAAACACAGCGATATTGACGAAAATTTCACAAAGATTAACCACCCCGGAATATCCCATAATTTCAGAATATTTCCACAGGTAAACATACATCCCAAAAATATCTCAATTTTTTTCATGCGGCTAATCGAAAATTATTTACTCAAATAAATTCTGTAACTAATTGTTATTTGTTTTTTATAAAATTCATTTATGTTACTTGCTTTTCAAAACTATAAAGTATGTTCCTTATTAAGGAAGAATTAAGTAATTATTTTGATTGGAACCAAATATATCTTTGATAAGTTGTCCCCAAAGGTGTTGTTTGATTAGGAAGTCTGGTTGGGTTGTTTGTATCCAAATGCAAGAACAAAGAGTGTCGATTCTTTGTATCATCAACTTGAAAATAATAACCACCACTGACAGGTATAATTGAAATTCTTGCGCCACCAATAAACTGGCTTGTCATTGAGTGCGAAAGAAACGCACCCACTAAACCAAACGGGACATCGAATCTTCTTAATGGCTTATCTCCTCCTTGGGATAAAAATTTCATCATTGCCAATGTCATTATCCATGATTTCTTAATGTCTTCTATCATTGGATGGTCATTTCTAAAAAGACTCCTTTCGGGACCGGTGCCCGTTTTAAATTCTTCCCATAATGTGCTGTAATCAACATTATTATCTCGTATAGTATAAGTAGACATTAATGCCTGTTCTCCTGTATTTTCTTTTCTATTAATAGGAAGCCTTTC
>JAITVP010000171.1 GCA_031285725.1 Bacteroidales bacterium | reverse complement strand
TAATTAACGGCGACACGGTCATCCATGACTATGGCAGTGGCGAATATCCTAATTTTTTCATCCGTTTCGACCAGTCCGGAAACTTCATCGATTACAAAAAAATCTGCCGGAGAGCCATCCTCTGCGATGTGAAGTTCAAGGACAACCACTATTATTTCATGGGGACTATTCTCGCAAACACCGATTTTCTCGGTTATATCCCCCCCGGCGATTCCGTTAGCCAAGGCATTTTGGTCAAATTGGACACCTCCGCCAATTTGGTTTGGGCCAAAACCATCCTTTCTGGTGCTTACACCCAAATCCACAGCATCCATTTCTTGCCGGGCAACATCATCGCGGTGGGATGCAAGGGAAACAAGGGAGGAGGTGGCGCATGCGTGCTGGAGTTCGACGATGTCCCGCTTCCGGAGTGGGAATGGTCGCGGCCCACCCTGGCTTTTTTAGACGAATCCCGGCTTACCTTCGTGGGCGCCGTGACCATTCCCACTTCGGGAAGCACCTATGTGAATAATAGCACCGTCAACGCCATCCTCAAGGATAGCCGTGACAACCTGATCATCGGCGGTTATTTCACCTCGCAGCGCATCATCATCGGGGAGGACACCCACGCCAACACAGGGGGTGAGGACATCTTCATCGCCCGCTACGGCTGGACGTGCGGGGAGGAGGCCGAGTGGGATTACACCGGTCTAAGGGAGTCTCCTGCGGGAAATGCCGCGCTGCGCATCTACCCCAATCCGACCACGGGGGAATTAAGAATTGAAAACGAAGAATTGAAAATAAAAAACGTGGAGATTTTCGACATATACGGTAAAAATATGGGCTTGTCCATGGATCCATCGGTTCACTCGTCCACCATCACCATAGATCTCTCCCCCTTGCCGGCGGGCATCTATCTGGTAAAGGCGATGGACGAGAAGGGAGGAGTGAGCGTGGGGAAAGTAGTTAACCAAAAATAACGACTCCTCCCCCAATAATCCCTTTTTTTTGGTATTCCGTTGCTTTTTGTTTTGTTGTTCTTTTGCCGTGTCAAAACGAGCAAAATAAAAATGAAAAAAACGACAACAATGAAAAAATTCAGATTCTTCCCTATCATTGCGCTATTGGCAACTTCATTATGTATCGCTTGCGATCCGGAAGACGACGGCGGAGATGATGATCAAACTGTGGAAACAAAATCTATGACGATCGATGCTTCGACGTTCAGTGACTGGAAATATTTCTCTTTTGAAACCGGTAAGGCAATTTCGGCAGATGAAGTAGGCGATTATGAAAGCAGTAAGACCAAAACCAATTGGGACATCGCTTTCCATCGTGGCGATATCCGTACTAACAGCGGTATTTCCGGTTCAGGCAATGGTGGTGCGTTAAAAGCGAGCGGCACCAAAATTGCCAATGTGACTTCCATTCCGACTGAAGGCTATACCGTGGATGAAGAAGCGGAAATCATGATCAAGATGAGTGCTGACGGTTACCAAACCCAATCTAAAAATACTGTATTGGGCACATGGTACGGCAGCGAAGGCATGCCTCCGGTGTATGTGGTTAACGATTATGTGTATATCGTGCGGACGGTCAATGGAAAATATGCCATTGTGAAGTTCACCGATTACACCAATGATGCTGGAATAGGCGGCCACGTGGGCTTCACCTACCAGTATCCCGCAACAAGATAACTCTGTTTTTGGTTTATTTTTCGTACATCACCCCCTCCTCCGATCGGTGAGGAGGGTTTAACCAAAGTAAACTGATGAAATACAACAAGATAATTATAACCTTCCTCCTCGTTCTTTCACTCACTGCCCTCCAAAGCGCTCCGGTAACACTCTCCGGCCACGTCAAAGACAGCGAAGGAAATCCATTGTCATACACCTCTATGGTTATAGAAAACAGTTCCCTTTCATTCCTCTCGGATGAAAGTGGCTTTTTTAAACTAACCCTTTCTAATCCGGGAACTTATGATATTCGCTTTTCTTTGGTGGGTTACGAAATTCGTGACGAGAAGATCACACTTACCAAAGATACAGCTATTAATATCGTGCTACAGGTGGATGCGATGAACCTCAACCAAGTCACGATCACCGCCACTCGCACGCCCAAGTTGCTGAAGGAGGTGCCGGTGATGACCCGGGTGATCACCTCCAGCGAAATCCAAAAGATCAGTGCCGCTACCGTGAAAGACCTCCTCGAAATGGAACTGCCCGGACTGGAGTTTGTGCGCCAAATGGACGGCCAAACAGTCATCAATATGCAAGGAATGGGTGGGAATTATGTGTTGTTCCTGATTGATGGCGAACGGATCGCCGGGGAAACGCTCAACAATATCGACTACAACCGGTTGAATGTGCAGAATATCGAACGGATTGAGATTGTGAAAGGTTCGGCGTCCACACTTTACGGTTCCAATGCGATCGGTGGGGTGGTGAACATTATCACAAAAAATGTTAATAATCCGTGGCAAGTGAATGTTAATGGATATTATGGTATACATAACGAGCAGCGTTATGGTTTGTCTGCCGGTTGGAAAAACAAGAAATGGAGCAGCCTCACCAGCGCAATATACAATCAAATAGATGCTTACTCGCTTTTGAATGCTCCTGATTCCACCGGGCAACAGACCGAGAGCAATGTTTATGGTGGCCGCAATTTCGCCATCAATGAAAAACTGACCTACCAACCCCATGCGAAATTGAAGTTCATTGCGAAGGGAGGATTTTATATGCGGGATCGCTCTATCTATTTCAGAGACAAAGAAGAACGGGTGGATAAAAAACCCGATCGCTATACCGGTGCGAACGGCGGTATCCAGGTATTGTACAGTATCACCGAAAAACATCAATTGCTTTTCTCGTATAACTACGATCAATACAGTAAATTGACCAATTACGTGTTGCTTGATTCGCTGGCGTTGACCTACCGGAATCAAGGACACTCGGGAAGAATACAGTATGACTATTTCATCAACAAGCGCAACACGCTGACCTTCGGAACGGAGTTGTTGAACGACCAACTGATGAGTTACCAATTCAATGGTTCGCAACATCAAACGAACACCTTCGTCCTTTTTGCCCAGCAAGACTGGATGATTTTTAAGGGGTTCACGGTGGTGTATGGCGCCCGGTTGGATGCGCACTCCGCGTATGGCGCCCACCTCAGCCCGAAAATCTCCATGATGTATGCGCTGAAAGATTTCGCATTCCGGTTTTCTTACGGACACGGTTTCCGCTCCCCTTCATTGAAAGAGCTTTACATGGATTGGGATCACCAGGGGATGTTCCGCATTATGGGAAATCAGAACCTTGTGCCCGAAAAGAGCAATCATCTCTCCGTATCCGCAGAATACAGCCACAAACGGATGAATGTGGCCGTGATGGGTTTTTACAACAATATCCAAGACAAGATCATGGAAGTGTTTAATGCTCGCGAAGATACAGCGCTTTATATCAACGTTAATCATGCGGTGATCTGGGGCGGTGATATTAGCGTGATGGCGAAATTGCCGCACGGCTTCGGCATCCGGCTCTCGTACGCATACGTGAATGACACGCAAATGGAAGATGGTATCAACGTTTCCGACACCCGTCCCCACTCCGTGACCGGCCGTTTCAGCTATGATCTCAACAAGAAAAAATACGGGCTGAATGTGACCCTGAGCGGGAAGTTGCAGGGAAAACTGACACTGGCCACCCTCGTGGATGACAGTGATCCCGATAATCTGGTTTTCATCGAAACCGATTACCCCACCTACATGATTTGGCGCCTCACCATCAACCAACGGTTCTGGAAAGCTTACAACCTCACCCTCGGCATAGACAATTTATTTAATTATAAACCGGAAAGATACACGTACAATACCACCTTGTCATCGGGCATTTCACCGTTCGTGGGAGTGAGCATTGATATTGATAAGGCATTTAAGAAAAAATAATGATGGCAACACGGATTTAGCGGATGGGACGGATTTACACGAATTTATTATTTATTCGTGCTAATTCGTCCGATCCGTTCCATTCGTGTTGCTATATCAAAAACAGAGAATAAATGAAAAAGAAAACCATCATCATTTTGCCCATAATCCTTCTTGTGGTCGTCGCATTGTTCTTCCTTTGGAACAAAAAAGCCTCACCAACTAAAATAGCCTTGGTCAATTTTCAGAATTTTCAGGTTGCCAAGATGATACGTTCGGCAGATCCGTTCATTAAGGCGAAGCAATTGACGATTGATGACTTCAAACAGTTAAAAAAGTATGACGCTATTTTGATTTTTGGGATGGGCATTCGGATGACCGATGAACACCGGGCGATTTTGGAGGATTTGAAAGCCAAGGGCATTCCCATTTACTCCACGGCGGTGACCGATCCCGTAAACAACATTGTCTCTTTGGATTCCACGGATATAAAGGTGATTGCGGATTATTTGGGCAATGGTGGGACGTCGAATTACAAGAGTTTATTCAACTATATTCGCAAAAATATATCGGAGAAAACGCTATTTACCGGGGAAATCTTGCCGCCGGTGATCCGCAGTTCCGATATTCTTTTCTATTTGGGTGAAGAACAGTTTTTCGAAAGTGTGGCCGATTATCAAAGTTATTACGAGAAAAACGGCTATTACAAGCAAAATGCGCCAAAAGTGGCGATCATCACTGGCATTGCTGATCCGTTTGATTCGGACAAAGGTTATGTCGATTCACTGATCCTGTCGTTTGAGCGGGCAGAGATGAACGTTTATCCTATCTCTTCGGTCATGAAACGTCTTGATTTTCTCCAAGAAATAGAGCCTGATGCGATAATCTATTTCCCGCATGGCCGGTTGATGATGGGGCAAGCCGATGCGGCGGTGGATTGGCTAAAGAAGAGCAACATCCTGCTGTTCACGCCGATCACGTTGAATGCCACATATGACGACTGGATGGAAGATCCGCAGGGCATGAGCGGCGGTTTTATGAGTCAAAGCGTTGTAATGCCCGAGTTGGACGGCGGCATTGTTGCTTCCGCCACCGTGGCGCAATATATTGATGAAGACGGACTTTACATTTTCAAAACGATCCCCGAACGACTGAAACAGTTCACTTTGACCGTGAAGAACTATTTGTCTTTGAGAACCAAAGAAAATAAGGATAAAAAGGTGGCCATTTATTACTTCAAAGGGCCCGGTAACAGCGCTCTGAATGCTTCGGGCTTGGAAGTGGTTCCGTCCTTATACACGTTGATTACATCTTTAAAAAATGAAGGATATACGGTGAAAAATCTACCTGATAACGTGAAAGATTTTGAAAAACTGCTCATGACGCAAGGTGCGATTTTCGGAAGTTATGCCGAAGGCAATATCCAACGGTTCATCGATGCGGGTTATCCGGAATTGGTTGATGCGGAGCAATATGATCAGTGGTTACGTCAAACATTATCTTCCGGAAAATATGATGAATTGATCCGCAAACACGGTGAAAGCCCGGGATATTATTATACGAAGATGAAAGATCAAAAAGGTCACATCGCCGTAACTCGTATTGATCTGGGTAACATTGTGTTATTACCCCAGCCCACGCAGGGTACGGGTGAGAACAGTTTCGCCGCAGTACATGGCGACAACCCCGTGCCGCCACACCACTACATCGCTTCGTATCTTTGGGTGAGAAACGGTTTCGGAGCGGATGCGATGATCCACTTCGGAACGCATGGCTCGTTGGAATTCATTCCTGGTAAACAGGTGGCGCTCTCCACAAACGACTGGAGTGATCGGTTGGTGAACGATATGCCTCATTTCTATTATTATGCAATTAGCAACGTGGGCGAAGCGATCATTGCGAAACGGAGGTCTTACGCCACCCTCGTCTCCCATCTTAATCCTCCTTTCATGGAAAGCGGTTTGCGACAGGAGATTGCGGAGTTGCAACAAAAGATCATTCATTTTTTATCCAACGAAAATCATCCTGAAAAAGAGAATCTGGCGATTAAATCCAACGTAATCCAACGGGGATTGCATCGGGATTTGCAGTTGGATAGTTTGGCAAATACGCCCTATTCCATCGAAAATATTGAGAAAATTAACAATTATCTGGAAGAGCTTTCCGCTGAAAAAATCATGGGTGGTGCTTACACGCTGGGCGAAATGTTTGAACAGGAGAAGATCCGCTCCTCTGTGGAGTTGATGTGTGTGGATCCGATCGCACACGCCTTGGCTTCGTTGGATTTGTATAACAACAAAGTCACGGCTAAAAAATTGGAGGATAAAGTCTATTTTTCTAAACAATATGTACAAAAAGCAAAACAGATGGTTCGCCAATTGCTCAACCATCCTTCTACCGAGGTCAATGGTTTGTTGCAAAGCGTGGGCGTGAGTGTGGAGGAGATTGCGAAAGCCGAAGAGATTGAGATGAAGATGCAACCCCCAGGACGGCGTATGATGGCCATGATGATGGAGGAACAGAAGAAGGAGAAAAAGAAAAGCAGCGGTCATCCTTCGTGGATCCCGAAAACCGGCGAAATGCCCGAATCGGTAAAAAAGGAAGTGGAGAAAAAACAGGAAACACCAGCGATGACTCGGTCGGAAAGACCTGCGGTTTCCAAAGAAGACCGCGACTTTTCGCAAGCAGTGTTGGCGTTGAAAAAGACGATCGAGAATGTGGGTCATTATGAACGGTCGCTGCGGGAAAGTCCCGACATGGAGATCAAGCAACTGTTGTCGGGGTTGAATGGTGGTTACATCGCACCCTCATCAGGTGGCGATTTCATTGCCAATCCGGCCACTTTGCCGACCGGTCGCAATCTCTACTCGATCAATGCGGAAGCTACGCCCTCCCAGCAAGCATGGGACAAAGGGGTGAAATTGGCGCAAGATCTGATTGAAGATTACCGGAAAAACCACCATGGCGAATACCCCCGCAAGGTGAGTATCACGTTGTGGTCGGGAAGTTTCATTGAGAGCGAGGGCGCAACTTTGGCACAGCTGTTCTATTTGCTGGGTACGGAACCGGTACGGGATCAATTTGGCAGAGTGTTGGATATCAAGCTAATATCAACAGATGTGCTGCAACGTCCCCGCATTGATGTAGTGGTGCAAACATCCGGACAGTTTCGCGACTTGGCGGCATCTCGACTGACATTGTTGCAAAAAGCGATCGATCTGGTTGCCGATGCGGGCGACCAGAACAACTTTGTGGCGGAAGGAAAATTGGCGGCGGAAAAGGTGTTGCTGAATAAAGGTTATTCGCCGAAAGAGGCGAGGGAGCTGGCTACGACTCGCATTTTCGGCGGTGTGAACGGCATGGCCGGCACCGGCATTATCGGCATGGTAGAGAGCGGCAGCCGTTGGGAGAATGAGAACGAGATCGCCCAAGTATATCTTAACAACATGGGTGCAACCTACGGCTCTTTTGACAATTGGGGTTCTTTCAAAGAGGGTGTTTTCGAAGCGGCGTTGCAAAACACCGATATGGTAGTTCAGCCCCGTCAGAGCAATACGTGGGGCGCATTGAGCCTCGACCATGTGTACGAGTTTATGGGTGGTGCGACGTTGACCGTGCGGAATGTAACCGGCAAAGATCCCGACAACTATTTCAACGACTTGCGGAATCGCTACTCGGTTAATATTCAGAGTCTAAACTCTGCTATTGGTACGGAATCGCGGACGACCATTCTAAACCCTGTTTATATTAAGGAGCAGTTGAAGGGTGGTGCCTCCACGGCGGCCAATCTAACCGATGTCGTGAAAAACGTGTACGGATGGAATGTGATGAAACCTGCGGCTATCGACAATGCGCTGTGGGAGGATATTTACGATGTTTATGTGGAAGACAAACACAACCTGAAAATCCAAGATTTCTTCAAGAACGAAAGTCCGGCTGCTTTGCAAGAGATGACCGCCGTGATGCTGGAAATCGTACGGAAGGGCTACTGGAACGCTTCGCCGCAACAGGTGGAGCAGCTTTCCAACCTGCACACCGAGTTGGTTTCCGAGTTTGATGCCGGTTGCAACGGCTTCACGTGCGATAATCCGAAATTGAGAGATTTTATCCAAGGGAATGTCACTTCTCAAAACGCGGCACAGTATGCGGCGAAAATCGACAACGCCCTGAAAGCAGAAGTCGGTGACCAGAAAGCGCAACGGTTGAAAAAAGAGGAGATGAATCCACAGAGTCAGAAAAGTTCGGGTGGTGCGAAAATTGCCATTACCGTTTTCGTAGTGTTGACTTTGGTGGTGCTTTTAGTCTATTTTGTTAAACGGAGAAAGAAGTAGAATGGAAAGTATCCTTCTATTCTTAATACCTCTAGTATTGCTCAAAACTTTGTTGATAAGCAGTTTGTTTCCGAAGAAGAGGGATATTATCGTCTTCGGGGTTGTTTGCGTACTTTGGATTGTCGGGATGCACTCGTTTGCCATTGGGCAGAACAAGTTGGTGTTAGAACGGCTCGTTAGTTCGCAAAGTGCCATCACTGATTTCTCCATTCTCGTGATGTTTGATCTGTTGCTCACGTTGGGTTTCAGTCAATCGTTATTGAAAAAAATCGCTGGGGAAAAGCGGAATTGGAGTCAGAAAATCGTTGGTTATGCCCCATTGATTCTCATTTTTCCGGTGTTGTCTTATTTGCACGTCAACCTCTTTTTCCAATTTCCGGGACATCGTTTTGGTTTACTTACGGTGCTTTTTGGTGCGTCAATTCTTATATTTATAGTGGGTGGAAGTTTTCTTCTCCGGAAAATCGTCCGTGAAGCGGAAATTCGCATCGAGCTGGTTTTATTATTTAGTCTGTTACTGTTTTTGTTAACCATCTGCTTCACGGTTTTCCACCCTTCTTCTTTGATTTACAGTCACTCTCAACCCATAGAATGGAGACAGCTGATCTTGACAATCCTTGTGACTTTTGTCTTGGCGGTCATCGGATTGTTGTGGCAATTATTCTATAAAAAACGAAAAAATAGCAATAAAACATCAAAAAAATCTTAACCAAATGGAACAAATTTCAAACATCCTCTTCTGGATTTCCAATGGCCTGTTAGTCCCCGTCATCATCGGATTGCTCTACTTTTTTGTTAAAAGCACCATTTTACTGGGCAAGATTGCAGGACAATACATCCGACGTCAGAAACGGGAACCGCAAATCCGCACATGGTTGGATAGTATCACGGCTGATACTATAGGAACGGCCAATGAAGAGGTTAATAATCTTCCAATCAGCGATTTCACACAGACAGTGCAACAAGTCTTGGTTAGCGAAAACGGTGTCTTCATCGACAAGAGTATCAACCAATATGAACTGGATTGCAACAAGGAGTCTGACAGCGCCAAGCTACTTATCAAGTTTGGTCCTATTTTGGGATTGATGGGCACGTTGATCCCCATGGGGCCTGCCCTCGCAGGACTTTCCACCGGTGACATTTCATCGATGGCATACAATATGCAGGTCGCCTTTGCCACCACGGTATTGGGTCTCTTCATCGGTGCCATCGGCTTCATCCTTCTCCAACTCAAACAACGCTGGATCCAGACCGACTTGATGCGGTTGGATTTCCTTGCAGAGTTAAAAGAGGAGAAAAGAACATGGATAAAGGAGAAAGAATCCCCCACTGAAACACTGAATTCTTGAATCATTGAACCTATGTCTCGAAGAAAATTACGAAAAGATAACGAAGACCACGATCCCATGTCGATGGTTTCCAATTTGTTTGACGTGGCGATGGTGTTTGCGGTGGCCTTGATGGTGGCCTTGGTGAGTCGTTTCAACATGACCGAGATTTTCTCGAAAGAGAACTACACGATCGTGAAAAACCCGGGAAAGGAAAACATGGAGATCATCACCAAAGAAGGAGAAAAGATCACCAAATACACCACTTCCTCCGAAGAGCAAGCCACCGGCAGCAAAGGCAAGCGGGTGGGGATCGCATACGAATTAGAGAACGGGGAGATTATTTATGTGCCGGAGTAAGGGAAAAGGGGAAAGAACGAGAACGGGAGAAAGCACCTTCTCCTCTTCGCGCCTTTTCGCTACTTTTGCACATCAATTTCTAAACCCCAAAGATGATGATTTTAGAAGACCTTTTTTTAGCTTCCACGCAAGGGCGGGAACCTGAACAATTATACCAACCCATTGAATACACGTTGATGCAGTCGGGGAAACGAATCCGGCCGCAGCTAGTGCAATTGAGCACCAAGCTTTTCGGTGGCGATCCCACACAGGCTATTTATATTGGGGCGGCGTTCGAAATGCTGCACAATTTCACGCTTATCCATGATGACATCATGGATAAAGCACCCATCCGGCGCGGTAAAGAAACAGTCTATAAAAAATGGGATAGCAATATCGCCATCCTTTCGGGCGATGCGTTGGCTAACATGGCGTTACAGCAAATCTTGAAGGCCGATATCGCCTGCGAACCCAAGTTCCGAATCATCGACCTGTTTATCAATACATCATTGGAAGTGTGTGAAGGTCAACAATATGACCTCAATTTCGAGACAATGGACAACGTCATGATCGAAGAGTATCTGACCATGATCCGGTTGAAAACTGCCGTGATGCTGGCCGGTTGCCTGAAGGCGGGCGCAGTACTTTCTGAAGCATCGCTGGAAGATCAAGATGCGATCTATCGATTCGGCATCGAACTCGGCATCGCTTTTCAACTCAAAGACGATTTGCTTGACCTTTACGCTGATCACGAACTTTTCGGTAAAAAGAAAGGGATGGATATTCAAGATAACAAAAAAACATACCTCTATTTGCAGGCATTACAAGATGCTTCCCCAGAGCAGTGTCAAGAATTAGTGTCACTTTTTTCAAATAATATCGTTGATTTTAATGAAAAATTGAACCGAGTGATAGAAATTTACGAATTGTTGCAAATCAAAGAGAAGATTGAGGCAGTGGCTGATCGTTATATCGAAAATGCTTTGACTATGCTAAATACTGTTAATCAACCTGTTGAAAAAAAGAATGATTTACGGGAAATGACGTTGCAACTTTGTAAACGAACGAAATAGCATGGCTCAAGCTCCCAGTAAACGGATGTATATTCTTTTTGGGGTGATGGCGGTCTTTGCGATCATCTATTTGGTGCGTCTTTTTTCATTGCAGGTTTTGGATGATTTTTACAAAAAATCGGCAGATGAAAATGCGTTACGTTACATTACCGAACATCCCGCCCGCGGTCTGATTTACGACAGGAATGATTCGCTATTTGTCTATAACGAACCCGTTTATGATCTGATGGTCGTTCCCCGAGAACTGCGCGCATTCGACACCGCCGATATTTGCAGGCTGTTGGAGATCGACAAAGAGACGTTGCTTAAGCGTATCGAGAAAGCCAGAAATTATTCTCCGATGCTGCCCAGCACATTTGAGCAACAAATGTCGAAAGAGGATTTCGGTTATTTGCAGGAAAAATTGTACAAATTCCCTGGATTTTTCGTCCAAAGTAGAACGTTGCGCTACTATCCCGAGCCTATTGCGGCACACGTGTTGGGTTATGTTGGCGAAGTGAATCAAGACATTTTAGAGAACGATCCGTATTATCAGTTAGGTGATTACATTGGCATTAGCGGTATTGAGAAGACGTATGAAGCAGAATTGCGCGGAGTGAAGGGGAAGCGTGTCGTTCTCGTGGATGTGCACAACCGCGAAAAGGGACGATACCGCGATGGTGAGGAGGATGTGATGGCTATTCCCGGACAACCGCTGTGGAGCACGCTGGATCTGGCGCTTCAAAAATATGGCGAGGAGTTAATGAAAAACAAACGGGGTAGCATTGTCGCCATCGAGCCGGCCACAGGTGAAATCCTTTGTATCGTTTCCAGTCCGAGTTACGATCCGAACTTGTTGGTGGGGAAAAACCGAGGGAAAAACTATGCCGCTTTAGCCACTGATAAAGTCAACGAGCCGCTTTACAACCGGGCGTTACAGGCGATTTATCCGCCGGGTTCCACTTTCAAGTTGATTAACGGGCTGATTGCGCAGCAGGAAGGCGTGTTAGACCAAAACACCGTATATCCTTGCCCGGGTGGTTATAGAATTGGCGACCACACGATCGGTTGCCATCATGCCGGTGGTGCCAACTTAGTGTCGGCGGTGCAAGTTTCATGTAATACCTATTTCTGTAAAGCCTTCTACAACATCATCTCTAACCGGAAAAAGTACGCCACCGTGCAAGAAGGTTATCAGGCTTGGAAAAATCATGTGAATGCGTTGGGATTCGGGGTCACGTTTGACACCGATTTGCCGTTTGAAAACAGAGGAATCATCCCGTCGGTCGATTATTTCAACAAACTCTATCACGGACGTTGGAATGGAAATTCCGTGGTTTCCATGGGGATCGGGCAAGGTGAAGCGGCTACCACCCCGTTGCAGATGGCCAACTCGATAGCTATTATTGCCAACCGTGGATTTTATTATAAACCACATATTATCAAGGCAATAGAAAAAAAAGAGAATGTCAGCGACCGGTTTGGCGATAGGATACAAACTACTATTAACGAAGAGTATTTTGAACCTATTATTCGGGGCATGGCGGCGGCGGTGGAAGCGGGTACCGGACGGCAGGCGATCATTCCGGGGATCAAGATGGCCGGCAAAACAGGTACCGCTCAAAATCCCCATGGGAGGGATCACTCTGTGTTTGCGTGTTTTGCGCCGGTGGATGACCCTAAAATCGCAGTTTTTGTCTTGGTGGAAAACGGAGGTTGGGGAGGCACTGTTGCCGCACCGATTGCCAGCCTCATCGTGGAAAAATACCTGAAAGGCGAAATTAATCGCACTGATCTCGAAAAAAGAATATTGTCTTTGACATTGTAAGTTATGTTTATTGAAAATCGACAAAAAATATCCAAAGGATTCGACATCCAACTGATCATTCTCTTCCTCGTTTTCGTGGTGATCGGCTGGTTTTCGATTTTCTCTTCCGCCTACGATCCGACCACCTTCAGCGGTATTTTCAACATGGATGTACCCTACGGTAGACAGTTGGTCTGGATCGGCACCTCCATCCTTATTGCCATCGTCACACTGTTTATTGATAATCGATTTTTTCAACATTATGCTTATCATATCTATCTGTTTTTTTTGCTGTTACTAATATTAGTGTTGTTTATTGGCACTGAGATTTCGGGAGCCAAGGCGTGGATCAAAATCGGTTCATTCAGCATCCAGCCGAGCGAGTTCATGAAAATGGCGACGGCGTTGTCATTGGCGAAATTCTTGAATGAAGGAAAAACCGGCTCAGAGAAACGCAACACGTGGTTATTGTGCTTTGTCATCATTTTACTTCCGGTTTTGATCATTTTATTGCAAAAAGATACTGGTTCCGCTTTGGTTTACGCCTCGTTCATCATCCTCTTTTACCGCGAGGGAATGAGCGCCCAGTTTTTCATTTGGGGCGCCTTCATCGCTTTGATCGCCATTTTAACACTATATTTCAATGAGCTATATGCCGTGGCTTTGTTGATCTTCATTTTTTTGATCTATTTTTTCGTAAGCAAAAATGCTAAGAAAAATTTGGTTCGGAATTTGATTTTGCTCGGTGCCGGCATCGCTTTTGTCTTTTTAGTCAACGTGGCGTATGAAAACATCTTTCAACCCCATCAAAAACAGCGGATTGACTCGCTGCTCGGCAAAACGTCCGACCCCAAAGGCGTGGACTTCAATCTTAACCAGTCCAAAATCGCTATCGGTTCGGGAGGATTTGCAGGGAAAGGATTTTTGAAAGGCACACAGACCAAGTTCAACTTCGTTCCCGAGCAGAGCACCGACTTCATCTTTTGCAGCATCGGTGAGGAGTGGGGATTTCTGGGATCATTGTTGATTGTGTCTTTGTATGCATATCTTGTTTTCAGGATAATATGGTTAGCCGAAAAACATCGAAACCACTTTGTCCGATATTACGGCTACGGCATAGCCGGAATTTTCTTTTTCCATTTTCTGATCAACATCGGGATGACGATCGGCTTAGTGCCCATCATTGGAATTCCGCTGCCGTTCATCAGCTACGGCGGCTCCTCGCTGTGGGCGTTCACGGCGATGTTGTTTGTGTTTATTAATTTGAATGATTCTTGATGAGGAATGATAACACGGATTCAGGATACCCGTGTAAATCCGTGTTACCATCTCAAAAATAACAATATAAATCGTATATTTACATCCGATTGTTTCTCTTTATTTTTGATTCATAGAAACGACGGATAAGATAGATAATGCAGAATGTGAGGGAAAAACTTATACCCATAGAAATCAACATATCTGCATTCCCCGATTTTGTAAAAAGGTAATCCACTATTAAAAATCCTATGCTAAACTGGACCATTGCCATTACAAAATATTTTCTGTTATAACGAGATCTTATAAAGGCATGCCAATTTTTGTTATGATACCGATAGGCCTTGTTGTTAAAATAAAACATAAGAGGAAAGCATACTATGTAAAGAATGGATAGAATGATTAAACGGTACATATACATTTGATTGGTGATCCAATTATGAAATACGCAAAAACAATGGAGAATACGTTATTTACATGAAAGAGGTGACTATATTCGGACATTTTTTATATAATTATCGGAGTGTAAAAATATGAAATAATTACGATTAATAATATATCTAAAAATCGAAATAGTTATGAATTTTAAAAAGGGAATTGGATGATTTGAAATGTATTTTGCCTTCTTCCAATTCACACAACTTTTCGTACATTTGTTCTGTTAAAAAACGGGAACAACATTATCGTAACATTCTAAATATGATTATCATAAACATTGGAGACGAGCTCCTTATCGGGCAAGTGATCAACAGTAATGCCGCTTTCATTGCGGAAAAAGTAAACGCCATCGGAATCTGGGTGGAAGAGAGCCTCGTGATTGGCGATGAGGAGGAACGTATGAAAAAAACAATCCTTGAGACGTTGGGGAAAACCGATTTTGTAATCGTGACCGGCGGACTTGGTCCCACAAAGGATGATCGTACCAAGAAAGTGCTTTGTGAAATTTTCGACATGCCGCTGGCGTTGCATGAACCGTCATTGGAACGGCTCACGGCGATGTTCAAAAAACGGGGATGGGAACTTAGTGAGAGCAACCGCTTGCAGGCTCTTCTTCCCGAAGGTGCCGAAATTATCCCCAATGACAACGGTACCGCACAAGGGATGTGGTTCGAGCGGGATGGGAAAGTGTTGGTTTCCATGCCAGGTGTTCCATTCGAGATGAAGGCGATGATGTGCGACATTGTTCCGAAAATCAGGGATCATTTCCATTCGGATTTTGAAATTATCCACAAGGTAGTACAAACTTCCGGCATCGGCGAGAGCACTCTTTCCGACCTGCTGGAAGATTGGGAAAACGCACTGCCGAAATTTATCACCTTGGCTTACCTCCCTCGACCGGGTATCGTGCGCTTGCGTCTCACAGCCGTTGGTGAAGATAAAAAATTGTTAGAGAGTATGTTGAAAGATGAGATTGAGAAATTGAAAAAGATTGCAGGTGATTACATTTGGAGCTTTGAAGATAACCAGATGGAGGACGAAATCGGGAAGAAGTTGCGAAAGATAAAGAAAACACTCACGTTGGCCGAAAGTTGTACTGGTGGCTATATTGCCCACCGAATCACCTCTGTGCCAGGAAGTTCACACTATTTTAAAGGCTCGATCGTGAGTTATTCCAATGAAATCAAACGCAGGATCCTCAACGTGCGAGAGGTGAATTTGAAGAAATACGGTGCAGTGAGTGAACCGGTGGTTTCCGACATGGCTATCAACAGCATGGATCTCTTTGACACCGACTTTTCCATTGCCGTTTCGGGTATTGCCGGACCGGATGGCGGTACTGAGGAGAAACCCGTTGGCACGGTGTGGATCGCCGTGGCCACTACTACCCGCATCCAAACGGAACTGTTCCATTTTGGCACCGCCGGCGGTCGCCAAACTCTCATCGAGCGGGCTGCCGTGGCCGCCATGAATATGTTGTTGAAAATGATGAACAGTTAAGGCCTTTTCCCTATTATTGCAGTAATTATATTTTCATTATGAAAAATACAAAAATACAAAATACACCTTTCACGCAGACCATGAAAATGGCGGAACTTATTGATACCAATTATAAACTTCTCCTACTCTTGCCCCGGTTTGACATTGATTTGGGATTTGGCGAACTAACGGTGCGGAAGTTGTGTGAGGAGAATAATATTTGCCCGGAACTTTTCTTGGTTATTTGTAATGTATATACATTCGATGATTATATTCCCGATGAAAAATATATTGAACTGCTTAATGTTCAGCAATTTATAGATTACCTCAAAAAATCGCATCTCTATTATATGAATGACCGGTTGAAGAACATTTCTGATCAATTGCAAATAATCGTTCAGGATAGCGAACAACCGCACGGAGCCATTCTTTCCCGGTTTTTCGAGCAGTACAAAGTAGAGCTTCTCAACCATTTCGCCTACGAGGATGAGGTGGTTTTCCCTTACGTACTGGGCATTGCCGACGGAAAGAAGAGTGCGGATTATCAGATCAGGATTTTTGAAGAGAACCACACCAATATTGACGACAAGCTCAATGATCTCAAAAATATCCTGACGAAATATTTACATGGAAATTCATCCTTGGAAAAACGGATTCAACTAATCTTCAATCTTTTTGATTTTGAAGAAGATATGCGAAAACACACCTTGCTGGAAGACCGGGTGCTTATTTCCAAAGTTCGTAAAATGGAGAGCCATTATGAGTAAAACAACAGAAAAAATAACAATAGGCATCGTTGAACCGTCCCCCATGATCGGAAAGGGATTGAAGTCGATTTTGGAAGAATTGTCATTTGTGGATGTATATTCTTTGATCACAGATAATTGCCAATATTACATTGAACGGATCTCCTCTTCGCATCCCGAGATTTTGATCATCAATCCCTCCATATTGGAACTCAAAAAACGGGGAGATGTGGATGCATTGATGCACGAAACGGGCTGTCACGTTATTATCGCTTTGGCTACCCAACACACCGATCCCGAAATATTGAAAAAATACTACAATGTCATTGATGTGACTGACAGCAAAGAACGGATTAAAACTAAATTACGGCATCTGCTGAACGCCGAACGCACCGAATCCGAAGTTAACCTTGAACTCTCGTCCCGCGAAAAGGAAATTTTAGTAAGCGTTGCCAAAGGATTGATGAACAAAGAGATAGCATATAAACACAATCTCTCTATTCACACGGTTATCACCCACCGCAAAAACATCACCCGCAAAACCAGCATCAAATCTGTCTCCGGCCTGACGGTTTTTGCAATTATGAATAATATGATCGATATGCAGGATATTGAATGATTCAGTGATTGAATAACTCAATAACTCATTGAATCTTTGAATTCTTTTCGCTTTTTGCTATCTCTTTTTCTATTTTTTTCGGTAGGTTTTCCACGCAGTGGTGGCATTTCATGTCTGTGGTGTACATTCTTCCGATGCAGTAGTTGGAGTGTTTGCAGCCACTCTCCTCGGCACCTTCGGCGATTTTGTTGACAAATGCCGGATTATGAACCAATGACCGACCCATTTGCACGGCGAAAAAACCTTCGTTCAACACCTTCTCCATATTGGATCGGCTGTTGACGCCGCCCACGTAGATCAACGGCAAATTAACTGCTTTCCGGAATTTTTTGGCGTCATTTAAGAAATAAACATCCTCATATTTCACTGGCGGGATGATCATCCAACCGAAGAGACGTATTCCGATTTTGAGCCACCAGAATTTCTTTATATCCATGTAATAGGCCAGCGTTTTGTAAGGCATACTTCCGCACATTACCGCCATGGGAGCCCGGCTCACGAAGCCCGCCGACAACACGATGGCGTGCACGCCCATCTTCTCGATTTCCTGCGCCACTGTAATGCAATCGTTTATGCCCAGGCCACCTCTGAATCCATCGTACATGTTCGTTTTTACCACTACGCCCATGTCATTGCCAGCCGCCTTCATCACTTTTTGCAGCACCATTCGCATGAACCGCATCCGGTTGTCCAACGAACCGCCAAACTTGTCCTTTCGCTTGTTGGTGTAAGGCGACAAGAATTGACTGATCAGATAACCGTGTCCCGCATGGATCTCCACGCAATCGAAACCGGCTTGCCGCACTAAGTTTACCGCTTTCCCAAAATCTTCAACCAGTGTTTCGATCTCTTTTTCTGTTAATTTACGGTAAAACGTGGGGGAATAGAGGTTAAAACCGTTAGAAGCCCCAACCGGTTTTTGACCGCATGTCGTGCGATGGGTCATATTTCCGCAATGTCCGAGCTGGATAGCGGCTTTCGCACCCTGCTCGTGAATGGCGTCTGTTAGCCGTTTCAATTCCGGAATAATCTCCTCACGTATCCAGAGTTGTCCGTTGAACGAGACGCCGCTGCGGTTTACCGA
>JAITVP010000152.1 GCA_031285725.1 Bacteroidales bacterium | reverse complement strand
GATCGTTCCAAGTTAACAGTGTTAAACGGGTATTATTTTCTAATTTATAATCAAGCCCGACCACCGTATCGTCCGCTTTTGCGGCGAGTACGTTGCGGGCTAAACCTTCGCTGATGGAGAGGGCAATTTCGTAAGGTGTTGTCCCTACGTTAAATTCTTTCACCGAACCATCCGGCAATGTAATCTTTATCATCGTGTTTATGTTTTTTTAAAGCCTGCAAAAATAACGAAAAAACAGCACATAGCGAGAAGATTTGAAAGCGATAACAGGGTGAAATCATTAAGGCTAAAACTTTTTTCCAGCATCTCAAAATGAGATTTCCCCCTATGTTCCTATAGCTGTTTTATATCTAAGTACCTTATCAAAATAAGTTTTTATTAAAATTAGATACAGATAGTTCTCTGAGCTGATAGAGACCTTGTGTGACCTCGCTGTTATTCAACGGAAACGGATTTGGCTAAGTTCCGGGGTTTGTCTACATCGCAGCCGAGCGATACGGCTACGTGATATGCCAGCAGCTGTAGCGGAATAGACGACACCAATGGCATCAACAGCTCTTCAGTTGCTGGAATTTCAATACAGAAATCAGACATCTCTTTCACTTGCGTATCACCCTCGGTCACAATGGATATAATCTTTCCTTTCCGAGCAATTACTTCTTGAATATTGCTGCCGATTTTTTCATAAGTACCCTGCATAGTGGCAATTACTACGACAGGCATCTCCTCGTCGATAAGTGCGATGGGGCCATGCTTCATTTCGGCGGCAGGATACCCTTCCGCATGGATGTAAGATATCTCTTTGAGTTTGAGTGCTCCTTCCAGCGCCACGGGATAGTTTACCCCACGACCCAAGTAGATGGCGTTCCGTTTATTCGTAAAAAACGAAGCGATCTGTTTGATATAATCGTTTTGCTGAAAGATAATATCGATTTTTTGCGGAATGGACTCCAAATCATTGATGAGTCGGTGATAATAGGATAGAGAGATGCTTCCTTTTTTTCGTGCCAAACTTAATGCCATTAATGTCAACACGGTAACTTGTGTTGTAAAAGCTTTGGTTGAAGCCACTCCGATTTCGGGGCCGGCGTGTGTGTAAGAACCGGCGTGCGTGTTGCGCGCCAGTGTGGAACCTACCACGTTGCAAACACCAATCACCGTGGCACCGCGTTCTTTTGCAATTTCGAGAGCCGCCAGCGTGTCAGCCGTCTCTCCCGATTGTGAAATGACAATCACCACGTCATCCTCATTGAGGATGGGATTGCGGTAGCGAAACTCGGAGGCGTACTCTACCTCAACGGGCAGACGCACCAGCGTTTCGAAAAGATACTCTGCCACCAACCCCGCATGCCACGATGTTCCACACGCCGCAATGATGAATCGCTTAGCATTCATCAACTTGGCTTCATAGTCAATGATGCCGCCCAGCGAAACCACGTCTTTCTCAACATTGATCCGGCCGCGCATGCTATCCTGAATGGCTCTTGGCTGCTCGAAAATCTCTTTGAGCATGTAGTGTGGGAAATCGCCCTTCTCCAACTGATCCAATGTGATCTCTAATTTCTGGGTGTAGGGTCGTTTTTTCTCATTATTTATATTTCTGATTTCTATCTTTTTATTAGTATTTATTACCGCCACATCGCCATCTTCCAGATAGATCACCTTGTTGGTGTATTTGACGATCGGGGCGCCGTCAGAAGCGATGAAGTACTCATTTTCTCCCATGCCGATCAACAAAGGACTTCCTTTTTTCGCCACGATAATCTCTTCCGGCTGCTCGGTATTGATGATGGCTAATGCGTATGTCCCGACCACCTCGTTGAGCGCTTGTCGCACCGCCTCCGCCATGCTGATATTCTCGTTTTTCGAAATATCGCGGATCAGGTGAACCAAGATCTCCGTGTCTGTTTCACTTTTAAACTGGTAGCCACGGCGTTGCAATTCGCGTTTCAAAATGAGATAATTTTCAATGATGCCGTTGTGTATTAAAGCAATCTTTCCGTCTTCGGAAAGATGTGGATGGGCATTCTGGTCGTTAGGTTCCCCGTGGGTGGCCCAGCGCGTGTGGGCGATTCCCGTGTGAGCCTTGATATTTTTGTCCAAACAAAAACGCTCTAATTCGGAAACCTTCCCTCTGCATTTATATAATGAAATGTTATCATCTTGTAACAGAGCCACTCCCGCACTGTCATATCCACGATATTCCAACCGCTTCACTCCGTCAATCAAAATCGGATATGCCTCACGACTGCCTGTATAGCCTACAATTCCGCACATAATGTTTGTTTTTAGTTAGGGTTGACAAGTTAACAAGTGGACACTTTTCCGTATCATTATTAATTCTCAGTATGTTGTGTAATAAATCTCTAACCGCAGCCTTTTCTCGTTCTCCATCGCCGGTTCGGTACCTTTGAAGATGAGGCGGTTTCCGCGGATTCCGTTGCCTCGGGTGGTGACATACAGTCCGGGGTCTTTGGTGTCATTGAGAATCAAATATTGGATATGGCGGGTGATCCTAAACCGATACTCCTGCTTATCTTTATCATAGGTGCCACCAAAATAAGTACTTGTATTACTGCTTGAATAATTTGGATCGTCCAATATGTAGGCATTTTGCCCGTCTTTCCTTGTCGTCAGACTCAACGCTTCGGGTGAGAGGAAAAATTCTTCGTCAGGCGAGACATTGTAGAACACTAATTCTGCCCTGTTGATGACGATGTCCTTGTCTTTGAACGTGTTGATCAAGTCGGGGAAAGTAATAAACGTTTTCACGCCGGCCAACGGTTGCACGTAAAGCATCTCTTTGCCTAATTCTTGATTTCCATTAACCACTTGATCGATAAAACTATAATTGCTGGAGTTTAACAAGGCGTGTTCGAAATGGGCGAAGTAGTTCTGTTTGGCAGAGTTAAGCGTGTATCGCCTAGCAATGCTGGCCGTGTCGTGATCCCGGTAATAGAGCGTGATTGTGGAGAGGGAACTATTCACGTTTAGGTAAACGAAACAACCGTTCCGGGAATAGGTGATTGCGTCGATGTAGAGACCTTTGAAAAACTCCTTGAACACTTCATTACTGGTGTTATGGGTGGTATTGCGTAAGAATTTATACCCAAAATCGTTGGTTAGGCGAATGCGCAGATGCGGTTCATAAGACGTGGTGTCAATGACGATTTTGGAATTAGGACAAGGCTTGATTATCGCCACGCCGTTCTCTGCTACTTCGCCGCTGTAAGTGTTGAGCGAGCTTGCGCTGTAGTAAGTCGTGTTATCTAGGATCGATTCGGAGAGTTCGCGGACAGCCATGTGGAGAGTGGCGGTCGTGTCGCCATAATAGCCGGAGATGGCAAGGGTCAGCACGGCGGAGTCCAACACGGCGTTGTCACCGAAATTGTGCCCGAAGGTGGGTAGGGCGAATTGGGTGAAAAAAGACCCCGTGGTTTTTCCGAATACCGGATCGTTGATCTCTCCGAGCACCACATTGTTCAGCCTGTTGGTTGCGATACTGTCGTCTGGCAAAGAATACGCTTTCACAACAAGGGAGTCGGTGAAAGCATTACCCAAATACTCGTCTCCTTTCAGATTCAGCCCGATGGATCCGTATTCGTTCTTGCAACTCAAGCAAATTAGTAAAACACAGATTAGCAGACCAATCGTTTTGTTTTTATAAGGCATGGTTTGTATTGTTTAGTTTAGAACCAGAGAGGCTCTTTAGTCATTAGTTCATCGTAGAATTTGTCGTATTCTTGTATGTAGTCTTCGGTTTCCGGGTGATTAAACACAAGTCTATCGTAGTTTTTGAGATAAGTGCCGATGGCGCTTTTCATGTTGGGATGACCGACGATCACCGCATCGGAGTAATCAATGCCGGTTTTGATGATGGAATCGTAATTGGCTGATTTGAAATGCTTCAGTCCATTCGGCGGGATACCCGTTAATTTCAGCTTTTTGGAGAAATTGGAGGAAAATTTGTCTTTAAAATGGTCATTGTAAACGGATGTGACAATCCGGGATTCTTGAAACAGCGGGTTGTCTTTGTAAATCGTCTTGATAAACATCGGTACTAGCGAACTGATCCAGCCGTGGCAATGGATGATGTCGGGATTCCACGTCAACTTCCGCACGGTTTCGATCACACCCTTGGCGAAAAAGATGGCGCGGGAGTCATTGTCTTCGAAAAACTTCCCCTCATCATCGCAAACAATCTGTTTCCGTTTGAAGAAATCCTCGCTGTCAATAAAGTATATTTGCATCCTAACAGATTGTATGGAAGCGACTTTGATGATCAACGGATGGTCATGGTCTTCAATAATAATATTTTGACCGGAAAGACGGATCACTTCATGCAACAAGTTTTTCCGTTCGTTAATACAGCCATATTTGGGCATGAATGTGCGAATTTCGTTCTCAATTTCTTGAATGCCTTGTGGTAAATAACGACAGATATTGGATATATAACTCTCTGGGAGATATGGGGTTACCTCAGGAGCTACGTACAAAATTTTTTTCTTTGTCATATCGCAAATTTTCGGTATGCAAAAATATATAAAAAAAACCACATAAAATAGGGGGGTAAGGAAAATTTTCCGGTGAAATAGGGCTATTTTTTTATCTTGTCCAACCAATTCCGATCATTTCCATACTCGTATTTACTTAACTTTTCAAATAGGGCATGAATGTCGTCGTCGATGATCAACAGGTCAAGATGGAAGGGGCGGAGGAAGCCTTCTTGGTGGAAATGGTTGAGCAGGGCGATGAGGTGGTCGTAGTAGCCGAAAGCATTGAGGATAGCGACCGGTTTGTTATGGAGTCCTAACTGCGCATTGGTGATGACTTCGAAAAATTCGTCCATCGTGCCATAGGAGCCGGGTAGGATGACGAATGCGTCAGCCAGTAACTCGAACTGCTGCTTACGTTCGCTCATCGACTTCACCAGTATCATTTCAGGAAGATCTTGGGAGAGGACAATGCCTTGTGTGAAAAAGTTGGGTGCGATGCCGACCACGTGGCCGTTCAACTCTATTGCGGCGGTTGCGGCATTACCCATCAAGCCAATACAAGCTCCGCCGTAATAAATTGTTATATTGTTAGTTGCGCAATACCGGCCGAATTTTTTCGCCAACTCGCTGTATTTGGGATTGATCCCCGAAGCGGAACCGCAAAAGAGAGCCACGGATTTGATACTCATTATTCGTTTATTTCTTGATTAGATTCATGACAAAAGATAACAGAATATATGAAAGGATGATGATGGGAAACGCTCCTAACTCGAAGATAATGATAAGGATGAGCGAGATAAGTAAGAAAATGTAGCGGGTGAGATTTTCTTTGAAATTCAAGTTCTTAAACTTCAATGAGAACATGGGGATATCGGTGACCAGAAGCAAAGAGAAGAGTACCGTGAGCGCTAAAACAACCCAAAAATTTGATAAAAAAGGGATTGTGTCGGCAGAATAGTGCAAAAATCCCAAAAAGAGGGCGTTCGCCGGGGTTGGCAGCCCATGAAACTCGTTGACCTGCCGGTCGTCATGGTTGAATCTTGCCAAACGGACCGCAGAAAATCCAGGGACGATAAATGCCAGAAACGGAAGTAGCTGTATGACACCCATTTCTTGAAGATAGGGCGGTAAATTAGTGAGGCACTGTTCCATCCAGACAAAGAGGATCATGGCTGGTGCGCCGCCAAACGAGAAGACATCCGCCAGCGAATCCATGTCCACGCCGATGTCGGACTTGACCTTGAGCATCCGGGCGGTGAATCCGTCCAAGAAATCGAAGGAGGCGCAGACGAACAGGAGGAGCGAAGCCATTTCCAGATTGCCGCGCAGTGCCATGACGATAGAGATGCATCCAGTGAAAAGATTGCAGCAAGTCAGGATGTTTGGAATATGTTTTTTCATGCTTGGTTTTTGAACGCGAAAGTATGAAAAAAGTGCTATTTTTGCACCCCATTAAGACTACATGAAAAACGGTTTCCTTTTCTTCCTGTTACTTTTGCTGGCAAGTTGCGCGCAGATTGTCATCCCCGTTGGAGGCCCAAAGGATGTTACTCCGCCCTCCGTAACCAAGGAAATTCCCGAAAACAAAAGTCTGGATTTCAATGGCAAAAACATCCGGATCACCTTTGATGAATATGTGGTGCTGGCCAATCCCAACGATAATATCTTTTTTTCCCCGCCGTTGAAAAATCAACCTTCTTATTTGCTGAGAGGCAAAATATTGCACATAAAAATCAATGATACACTGCATGTCAACAAGACCTACAATATTGCCTTCTCGAATGCCATCAAGGATTACACGGAGGGCAATATGTTACCGTTTTATCTCTACAGTTTCTCAACGGGCAGCTATATTGACACGTTCATGGTCAGCGGAAGGATTATAGATGCCAAAACGATAGATCCGATGGAAAATATTTTGGTTTTACTATATGATCAAAACATTGATTCATTGCCTTTCACCGAGCTCCCTTCCTATATTACGAAGTCGCAAAAAAATGGCAGTTTTGAATTTAAACATATTGCCGAAGGAGATTATAAGATTATCGCCTTAAAAGATATTAATAACAACATGCTATATGATTTGGTCACGGAAGGGATCGCTTTCTGCGATACACTCGTCCGGGCAAAATGTATGGGACCGGCTGTGGCGGATACGGCGAAAAAGGAATCCACAATGCCGGAAAAAGATCGGGATGAGATTGGGAAAGAAGAAATTTTAACACTCTCCCTTTTCGTGCAGGAAGATACGGTACAGCGTTTATTGAAAGTTAATGTTCCGCAAAAAGATGTCTATCAGATTCCTTACAAGCGGCCTTTTCAGATGCGTCAAGTCCGGCCATTGGGCAATGATTATCCTGGCTATGTAGAAAGGATCGGCATAACGAACGATACACTGTTCTGGTATTTTAAACAACCGGTGGTCGATAGTTTGTTATATGAGATTACATTGGATGGCAAACAGATAGACACGATTGAGCTGATGCCATCCAAAGCATTGCGGCAACGAGGTCGCGGCAAGAAGGAAGAGACGAATCCCTTTGTCGTTTCCCACAGTAATGCGGGTAATCTTTTCCAACCGTTGACCTTGCATTTTTCGTTGCCCGTTTTGCAAAAAGACACTGTCCCAGTCATCGTCATTTCTACCAAGAAGAACGGGGGAGATACCCTGCTCCGACACTATGTCCAGCCGGAAAATTATGCCATGAGTCTGCCGCTGCCCTTTGAAATGGAAGAGAAAGTACCTTATGTTGTGATCCTCCGTGATTCGATTTTCACCACGATCAACGGCTACACCAACGATTCGATCGCTATCAAATTTAACTCCAAATCTGAAAAAGATTACGGAAACTTGACGATGGAATATGAGGTTTTAAATCCGGAATTAGATTACATTATTTCTTTGGAAAACGTAAAAGGTTTTGTGATTCAGCAAGATATTATAAATACTTCAAAAGCAATATCGTATATGCATCTAACCCCTGGCGATTATAAAATCAGAGTCATCGAAGACCGGAACAAAAACGGACGGTGGGACACAGGGAATTATCACTGGAAATTGCAACCGGAGAAGTTGTATTTCTATGACAAAACGATCACGATTCGAGGGTATTGGGATTTGGAGGAAGAGATGAAAGTGGGACAGTGATCAGTTAATTATAACTATATATGATTTTATCTTGCAACGGAGGAAATAAGCCTTTTCAAAAATCCGGTTACGCTGGTGATGATATTGCCAAGGATGCGATCATTCTTCGGGATGCGAAGACAAAATCCGTCACATTGCGCATCAAAACGCCCGAAAAATGGACACTTTATGCTGGCACGAACATTGACAACATCGATTTTTCCACATTCGTGGCGGAAGGCGTCGGCAGCGGTACGTTTCCCATTCCATTGACGGATTCGCTGTACCATGTTTTTCAATTGGTAACTCCTTATGGCAAAGCACTCTTGTCGAGTGTTCATCTGCCGATAGAGGGCGGGTTCAATTTCCGCGATTTGGGCGGCATGGCAACCGAACAAGGGCAACGGGTCAAATGGGGAAAGATTATTCGCAGTGACGATCTGATAAATCTGACCGAAAACGATTTGACATTTTTGGCTTCCATTCCCCTAAAGTCGATTGTGGATTTTCGCTCCGTTACTGAGGCGCAGACATCGTCAGACAAGTTGCCCGTTTCTGTTGTAAACCATTATGCGTTGAGCATTGACCCCGGTAATATTGCGGAAATGATGAAGGATTCCAACATGCTCTCCTCCCTGAATGCCGAAGAGACGATGACAATGCTTTACAAGCTGTTCGTCAGCGATTCTGTTTGTGTTGCTCGTTACCGCGAGTTTTTTAGAATACTTCAAGACGAAAACAACACCCCGATTTTGTATCACTGCTCCGCTGGCAAAGACCGCACCGGTATTGCGACGATGCTTTTCCTCTACAGCTTGGGCGTGAGTATGGAGGCCGTCATTCAAGACTATCTCCTTTCCAATATCTATTTGGCAGACAAGTACAAAAACTACATGGTTGCCTTTCCGGAGATGCGTGCCATGTTCGAGGTAAAACCCCAATACCTCGCTTCTGCCTTCGAGGAGATCAATCGACTTTACGGCTCAATCGATAATTTCCTTGAAAACGAGCTCCAAGTTAACTCGCATAAAATGAAGGAAATATATTTACAAAATTAAGAATCAGAGCTTTTATATAACGAATAAATACCCAGTCCGAACAAAACAAAAACAGTGATCGAAATGGGAATGAAGCCGGTAACGTCGCTGGGGTCAAGGCTTTCCAGGTCGTAGTCGGCTTTTTTAGCGAGGAAGTCGAAGATAATAGAGAGGGCGTTGTGGAGTAAATGAGCGAGGATGGGTAGCCACAGAGAGCGACTCCAAAGCAACAAATAACCTAAATAGGCACCCAGCAAAAAACGCGGGATAAATCCATAGAATTGGAAATGGATGACACTGAAGATGAAGGCGGTGATCCAGATGGCGGAGTGCTTGTTTTTAACCCATTCGCCCATAACAGACTGCATGGTGCCCCGGAAAAAAAATTCCTCTGTGACAGCCGGCACCATCGCCATCACGACGAGGTTCATCAACAGTCCGCCAATGCCTTTCACATTGGTCATCAACTCCAGCAACTCCGCGGATTGGTCTTCCATGTTGCGCATCCACTGTTCAATGCCGGATAACGTCTCTGGCAAGGTCATTTTTTCATTAACATAGGCCAAAACCGCCACCACGGGAATGACGACAAAGGACAACAACGCCACTTTGCCCGCCATTGGACTGGGTGGGGGAGTGCCGAGGCTGAAATAACCAAAGAACGAGCCGGTCTTCAAATAGGAGAAAAAGATGGCCGGCAAGAAAAACATCCCCACAGACGACAGGGATTGCGTCAACCAAAGATATGACACCGTGATTTCTGGGGAGTTGCTGCCAAAGAGGAACAGCACGAACCCTAACGTGATCCCAGAGATCGACAGTGCGCAGCCAAACCACAAGGCGATCAATATCAGCAGCTGGACAAAAGGATGCTTGTTTTCTATTCTCATTTTCCCATTAAAAAAATAACCGGCTTCTTATAAATATCGATTTTCGATTTTCGCCATTTAGACACTGATTGCGTGATAATCATCTGCTCTGGACTGGTGAGGTCGCATGCTACGCAAATGCGGGTCTCTACTTCGCAAACGGTTAGTAGTGAATCTAAGAAATGATTGTTTCGGTAAGGTGTTTCGATGAAGATTTGGGTTTGTCCAGTTTTCTTCATGAGCGATTCGTAAAACAGCATCTCTTTTTCCCGTTTGTCGCGGTCCACGGGGAGATAGCCATGGAAGGCGAACCGTTGCCCGTCGAAGCCGGACGCCATCAGCGCCAGCAGGATTGAGTTAGGCCCGACCAGTGGGATGATGGGAATGTCTAACTGATGCGCCTTTGCCACCACCTTGCTACCGGGATCCGCCACACATGGTGTACCCGCCTCCGAGAGCAATCCCATCGGATGCCCGTTGAGGCAGGGTTGTAGTATTTCGTTGCAGTTCACATTTTTCACATGCTCGTTGATTTCCGCAAAGGTCAGTTCCTCGATTCGCTTGTTGATGTTCATCTTCCTCAACAGTCGCCGCGCAGTGCGCAACTCCTCCACGATGTAATGGTCTATCTTATTGATAATTTCCAAATTGAACGGAGGAAAAATTTTCGAAAAATCCGTTTCCGCAAGGGGGGTGGGGATAAGGTATAGGGGGGCGTTGGTCATAGTTGTAATTTTATCATGTGTATTTTAATAACTTTTTCATAAATCAAAAAACGGTCATTGGCAATTCTTCTTGTGCTGGATTTGAATGGTCGAATTGGTTGTAATCTCTTTTTGCTCTTTTAATCGCTATTAAAGCCGGCTTCGTTGAAATCATCTTTATCTTTAAAGGTTTTGAAGTTTTTGATTGAAAATTGCAATAACATAACTTCGATTTTTTCTCAAACAACGAGCAAAAATAAAAATATTTTTCGTAAAACTGTAAAATGAATTATTTTTCACGTTATTTTGTTGAATAAGGCTTTGATTTTTTTATCGCCTTGTTCTGATAAATGCTACTCATTCTCTTCATAGTAATACGAGTAATCTATACCTTTCATGAACATTTCCCGGTCATTGATTTTATCTGTTAGGGCATTTTTCAACAACGATTTTATTTCTGTACCGTTTGTCGCACTTTTAATCATAGCATTCATATACTCGGTTTTGCCTATTCTACTCCAATCTACACACTTCTTCAAGTTTTTCTTCAAGATTAAGTCTAACCA
>JAITVP010000132.1 GCA_031285725.1 Bacteroidales bacterium | reverse complement strand
CTGTCAAAGAACTTGAACCATTTTGCTATTAAAGCTAAATTATATATGGCGGCCGTTAAAGTTGCTTTCTCGGAATTGAATGCCTTGAAAGAAAATTTAACTGCTGCGTAACATCAGTTTGAAAATGGGAATTTTGCGGATGGAGACGATGTCAAAAAGACCGTCGGTGGGATCACCCATCGGAACCTGCATCATGCCGTTGCCATTGTATTGGCCAATTCCCACGGCGATGGTAAAGATAGAATCTTCTATGGTTTTGTTTTTTGTTATAATGCTCATTTTATGCGCTTTATAGGTGAAAAGCACTTTGAGTAACGAAAAGATATAGGTAATGGAAGCAAACAGCCGGCTTTTTCCTTTGGTCGTCTCGTTGATCACCGCCGCATCAAAACAAAAACCGGCAATATTGATGAAATAACGCTGGTCAACAACATTGCCATTTTGGATTGATTCGACTAGGCCGATGTCGTGTTTTAAGAAATTTCCTTTCAAAAATAGGGGGAAAATGTCAAGATAGTTTTTGGGGTAATTATGGGTTCTCGCCCAATCATTCCCGGTACCGACCGGAAATGGAACAATACAAACCTCAGTTCTGTATCCATGCTGGTTATTTTAATCGGCAAAATTAAGGAATTAGAAGTTAGAAACTATGCGATAAAAAGGGATGAGTATTCATTACAGCCAATACGCATCCCTTAAGTTTATTACATTAAAACGCCTGTTTTTGCATTGAATTTATTGAGCTGACATTATTCATGGATGACCCTTTTTCTTGCTTTTAATTTTATAGAAGAGCCCTAAAGTTAAACTATAATAATTGGTTTTGAGAGATATATTCTCATATCCCGGATTAAAAACACTCTCGTATTCTGTGGAAACATGATAACCGTATGAAGTTAAAACCTCTGTCGTAACGATAAAACCCTGTGCAAAAATCGCATTTAACGATATACCTAATCCTAAAGGAAATTCATAGCCTATGCCTATGCCTGCATTAAACAACAGCTCGTATGCCGTTGGGGCTGTCCAAACTTCTGCATGATAAGATAATGAGTGATGATATGTTCTTTCATTATGTATCGTAGTTCCTGTATATTCCCCACGTAATTCCATATCGGGATAATAATCCTGTATCATAAAATCGAGACACACTCCTGTTTTCACATAAAATTTCAGATTCTTCCATATTGAAAACGACGAAGAAAGCAGTGCGGGAACTTGTATAGAGTGATATAGCGTGCTGGGTGAGTTTAAAAACACTCTTTCATTCCATGACAAATTGGCATGTGGGAATGTGCTTAGCCAAAGTGCCGGTAATTTTATTGACGAGTAAGACAATCCACTTTCTATGGCAAAATGGTCATGAAAATAGTAGGAAAAACGCAAATCTGTTTGCGGTGAAAATCCACGTTGTCCCAAAAGAATATGTCTACAGTTTATAGATACAAGATTGATGTCTTGTTTAAATCCGGCCTCCATGCCCAAAGTCCAACTATTTTTCTGCGCAGTTAAGGGGAATACCGAAAATAGAACGAATAGCAACCATAAAGATGCTTTATTAATGTAATTGAATGGCGGGATTTTGTTCATATAATCATAAATAGTATCCTTCAAAAGATACCCATAAAGAAAGGATATTTATGCCATGCAAGAAGATTATTATCATGTACTTTTATTGGGTGGCAAATATACTATTTTTCTCAACCAAACAAACATCTCTTCATTGAAAAATATTCACATGGATAAGAAATTAGGAATGAAATGAGAAAATGAGGGAGGGCGTATTTTTCCATTACATTCCTATCTCCTAACTTAAAAATTCAGGGCAATTCCAAAATGGATCTTTCCTGTTTTAAAGCTGATGGGATTGTCGAATTGCCTGCCAAGGGCATAGACCAAGTTGAAGATACCGGCTTTGGTTTGGAAAGCGACACCGGCACCGAAGCCGAGGGGGAGGTCACGGGTGTAGGCAGTGGCGGTTTCGCACTCGTACCAGGCCATATTATAGAAAAGATGCACGTATGAGTTTTTGGCGAAAAGATAACGGGCTTCGACCAACCCGATGCCATAGGCGGAAGCGAGGATGGCGTTTTCGTCAAACCCGCGCAACGAGTTGAAACCGCCGATTTTGAGAAGTTCGTTTTCCAAGCGATTATCGCCAAATATGCCTCCGAAGCGGGTATTAATATGGAAAACAAAATTCCCCCATAGCGGAATGTACCCTTTGAGGTCGCCGACCAGACGGTAGCGGAGACGCTCCATGTCAATGCCTTCGTAGAGCTCGGCATCCACGTTGTGGTTTTTCTGGATGGTGGTCTTGCCGGCGGCACCGTTCAGCGAAATGGAAAACCCTTTTCTGGGATTGTAAATATAATCCGATTTTCTAATAATTAGCTCAATACCGTACAATTGTTTCTTGTAGTCTGCAAACGTGAGATCATCGGCATCGATGACTAAAAGATCTTTCGACAACACGCTGGAGGAGGTGTGATCCAAGTAGGTTTTAATGTAGTTGTTTCCGCTGAAAGAGTACTGAATGCCAATGACATAGTTCATATTAAGATAGGATGTGTCGGTTTTGTCCAACAGGAAAGAACCGTCAACGCCGAAGGGGGTTCGGAAAAGGTAGGGGAAATTGGCCACTATCGTCAAATATTGCGAATAGCGGTCGGAAGAACGCCAACTTACACCCAGACTTTCGCCCAACGTGAAGACATTTTTCAACGCCAGGTTAATTTCACCCGACAACGCCACTTTCCCCGATTGCTCGTCCACGGGCACCAAACCAATGAAACCATCGAACTGGTTAACCCGTTGTTTATCAAGATATAGATAAAGGTATACCTTATCGTCAATAAACTCAATGCCCGGCGGTAGGATGGAAGTCACGAAAGGTAACTCTTGGATGCGTTGCGGAATTTTTCGTACAACCTTCTCATTGTAAGGCTTCTTCTTCCGTAAGCCCAAATACGGATAGAGATAGCTGGGCGACAGTTTCGTCGATCCCTTCAAAATGATGGAATCGAACAGGATAAACTGATTTTGCTTGATCTTCAATTTCGCCTCGATTTGAGTCTCCTTAAAGTTAATACTGTCCAAAAACACTTGGGTGAACGGGAACCCATTGTTTTCATAATGCGAGATGATCTTGTCGGCCAAGGAAGGATAATCCAATACGGAAACTTTTCCCTCTTTCAAATAGGACATCAACCGGGCCTGCTGAATCAGCGTCATCTCCTCAAAACCAACACCTATCGAACCTAATTCATAACTTTCTCCTTCAAAAACATATACTAAAAATTGTTTTTCGTTTTCCACGACCGTATCCACGGAAAAAGCAAGATATCCGGCGGATTGTTTTTGATGGATATAAAAAGGAAGACGAGCTTCCAACGTTCCCAAATTCCGACATCGCCCAGGCAAACCCTCTTTTTTTCCCACAGCCACGGCATTTCCCTCTTTCACGATGAAAACATCCTTTTTCTGAGCGGAAATGGTGGTTGCGCAGAAGAAGAGAGGGATTAGGACGAAGATTGTTTTGGTGTTCACGGGATGGGGGTTATGTAAGTGTAAAGTAAAAATGCGGTTTATCTTTCATTTTGTTCCTTTAATTTGTGATTATTTGTCTAACCTGTGCCATCTGTGTGTTCATTCAAAATACATTGCACCAATAAAATCCTCAAAATAACCATTTAAAAAAATCGTTATCTTTGCAAAATTAAAAAAAATAACGAGAATGAAAAGAATTATTGCATCCCTTGTCATTATCCTTATCGGTGTAACCTTGTTATCTTCTTGCAAAACGAGGCAGAAATGTGCGGCCTATGGTCATTATTCCTACATTGAGAACGAAGTTCCGGCACAGAACCAACTATAAGACATCATGCCCCTCTACTTGATTCGAACCCTATTAAAAGGAGCATGTCTATTCATGCTTTTTTTATTCTTTCCTGCCCTATCACGAGCACAGGAAGTGGGAGATGTTGAAATTGAGGGGCTTACGAACAGGGAATGGAATCTGAGTTTTTTTATCAACACGTCGGGCGGTGGGATAGGTTTCCAACATGGTCGAACGCCCGATTATTACCGGAAACATTTTTACGAGATCGATTTTCTTTTCAACCGTAGCGCCAAAGCGGTGCGGGGAAAAAATACCAATTTCAATGAGGCGACCACCTATTCATATGGCAAACTCTGTGACCTTTATTTTTTGCGAGCCGGCTATGGATACCAGAAAGTAATCAGTCAAAAACCTTACTGGGGTGGTGTGCAGGTGAAATGGGGTTTCTCCGGTGGTTTTGCATTGGGCATGGCTATGCCCGTCTTTCTCTATATTGCCGTGCCGGACAACACGGGATTCTATAATATTGAACTGCAGCAATATAATCCTGATAATCAGTTGCATACCATTGATTATATTATTGGAAGAGGTCCTTATTTTAAAGGGATTGGGAAAATGAAATTTCACCCCGGCTTTTATGGGAAACTCGGTTTTCAATTTGACTTTGCGAAAAATCCGAAATCAATCCAAGCACTGGAGGTGGGCTTGACGGTGGATATGGTTTTTCCGTTTGTCAAACAGATGGCCAAAAACAATGCGAAGCCCATTTACATATGCGGTTACATCGCTTATTGCTTTGGGAAAAAGAAAGCACATTATGAATAAATAAGTGTAATTTTGCGCACTTTTTAACAGTAAAAACAATCATAAAATATAATTCTTAGAAATAATGAAAAGAGACACACAAGTATTTGATTTAATTAAGGCGGAAAGAGAAAGACAAACTTCCGGTATTGAGTTGATTGCATCGGAAAATTTTGTGAGCGATCAAGTTATGGAAGCCATGGGATCCGTTTTAACCAATAAATATGCGGAAGGATACCCGGGGAAAAGATATTACGGCGGTTGCCAAATCGTGGATCAAACTGAAAACTTGGCGATTGAGCGGGCGAAAGAGCTTTTCGGTGCCGAATGGGCGAATGTGCAACCTCACTCGGGAGCGCAAGCAAATATGGCTGTTTTCTTAACTTGCTTGAAACCAGGCGATACTTTTATGGGTTTGGATCTTTCACACGGTGGGCACCTGTCGCACGGCTCTCCCGTGAACTCTTCGGGCATTTTGTACAAAGCAGTGGCGTATACTGTTGATGAAGAGACCGGTACAATCAACTATGACCGTATGGAAGAAGTGGCTCTCAGCAAAAGACCGAAATTGATCGTGGGCGGCGCTTCCGCATATTCCCGTGACTGGAATTGGATGCGGATGCGTGAAATCGCAGACAAAATCGGTGCGATCCTCATCGGCGACATTTCTCACCCGGCCGGCTTGATTGCCAAAAGGTTGCTGAACAATCCAGTACAATATTGCCATATCATCACGACCACCACCCACAAAACCCTCAGAGGGCCGAGAGGCGGTTTGATCCTGATGGGCAAAGATTTCGACAATCCGTGGGGCTTGACCACACCGAAAGGTGAGATCAAAAAGATGTCTCAACTGTTAGACAGTGCCGTTTTTCCGGGTATTCAAGGCGGACCGCTCGAACATGTGATTGCGGCTAAAGCGGTAGCATTCGGTGAAGCGTTGACCGACGAGTATATGAATTACATGAAACAGGTGAAAGCCAATGCGCAAGCGATGTGTAAAGCGTTTGTGGCGAAAGGCTATAAAGTGATTAGCGGCGGTACCG
>JAITVP010000111.1 GCA_031285725.1 Bacteroidales bacterium | reverse complement strand
GGTGCCAAGAACATACTTGACTAAATTTAATAACAGGGGATTCTGGGACATAACTTTTTTAGGCAAAGATAGAACTATCTTTTTATGCGTGAAAAACACAGGGTTTTACCGGTGAGCCGAGGGAGGCGATTTTGAAGAAGCTGTCAGCGGATAAAGCTCGTTGAAATCGGATCCTCCTGCATCGGAAGAGGAAAAGTATGAATACTCTTTAGAAGCCAAGCCATATTTTTAGCCAGGGTACGCATGGTTTGTAATCCTTCGGCATCTTGCGCAGCCTCGCCTTGTTGCAGGCCGTGCACGCTGTTCCAATATTGTGAAGACACAACCGGCATATTCTTAATCGTGAAATACTTGTTGAGACGGTCGAAGGAGGCACTAGCACCACCACGACGACAAACCGCCACACTCGCTCCCGGTTTATACGCCAACAGTTTTTCGCTGGAAAAGAACAGCCTGTCCAACAAGGCGCATAACGATCCGTTCGGTCCGGCAAAATAGACCGGCGAACCGATGATGATCCCATCGCTGTCGGCCAATTCCTCTCTGATTTCGCGATACGGACCTTCGTCGAACACACAGGTCCCGGTTTCCTCGCACTTCATACAAGCCATACATCCTTGGACAGCCTTGTTCCCGATGTGTATGATTTTCGCCGTGATATTCTCCTCTTCCAGCACTTTCGCAATCTCCGACAGCGCAATGCGCGTGTTTCCCTCTTTCCGAGGACTTCCGTTTATTAATAGGACTTTCATGATTCCTAACTTATTTCAAACTTCTCCATCTCTCCCTCAAACGAACTCACCGTCACCGTGGCTTTCTCAAAATAGAATACTTCAAAAATCCCGTCATCGGCAGTGTACATAGGGATAGGCACTTGTTTCAGGAATTCGCACTTGGCATCAAAGCGAGGATCGTTTATAACGGTTCCGCAGATACGGTACCATTTGTCTTCTCCCAACATACCACTAATCTCCACGTTAGGGTTGGCTATCATCTGTTGATAGCATGCTTTGGTGTTGTTGGTCGCAAAATAGAGTTTGTCGTCAATGTCAGCTACCGCACCGAACGGTCTCACCCGGGGTTGATCGCCATCCATCGTGGCTAAGTAAAAAATAGCGCTTTGACGTAATAAATCTACTGCTTTGTTCATAATTTCAGGTTTTTAAGGTTAGTATTCTGTTATTGTTAAAGGCGGCGAAGATACAAAAGAATTGGAGAAAGAAATTCATAAAATCATTGAATCATTGAACCCTTCCGAATGCACGACTTTATACCCACCGTCTTTTTCCGCAAGGATAAAAAGGGCAGCATATTGTGGGTTTTGGGTCAAGAAATGCAGGGACTTTTCCACGCCCATCACCATAAAGGCGGTGGCGAGGGCGTCGGCGGTGAGGCAATCCTCGGCAATCACGGTGACACTGAGCAGGTTGCTCTTTTGTGGAAAACCGGTAGCAGGGTCAATAATGTGGGTGTAACGTTCGCCATTGTTCTCAATATAGTTTCTGTAGTTTCCGCTGGTTGCCACGGCACGGTCGGTCAATGGAAAAGTATACAAACTGGCGAAATCGCCGTTCCGGTCTTTAGTCGGTGTTTGGATGCCCACTTTCCATGGGACATTGTTTTTCTTTCCATGGCAAATCACTTCTCCGCCAATATCAACGATAAAATTGTTAAAATATTGATTTATAATAAATTCAGCTACCTTATCCACGATGTATCCTTTGGCGACAGCGTTGAAATTCAACTGTATTCGCTCGTCGGTTTTAGATAAGAGATTGTTATTTATAGCGATTTTCCGAAACCCCACAAAAGTTCGGAGACTATCGATCAGATGGGTGTCCGTGCGGAAAAACGCCTCCGGTCCAAATCCCCAATGGGTGACCAACGGTGCTACGGTGACATCGAAAGCACCATTCGTCATCTCGCTTATATTCAACGATTTTTCAAGTAATTCCACAAAATCCAGACCAAGCACTACTTTTCGGTTTGTGTTAATTTGGAATAGTGCGGAGGTAGTGTCAAAAATGGAAAATTCATGCGAATAGTGCCGCAATAGCGAGTCAACCTGTTTCTGCAAATTCGCATTTTCCTTTCCCTCGTAAGTGATTTGGTAATAAGTGCCCAACCCGTTTCCGCTAAATTGATGAACGGTTTTGTTGTTGCAGGCGGTGCATACTACTAACAGTGCGAAAATGTGGAATATGTGTTCAATACTATTTACTTTCTGCATTCCTTTGTAAATTATTACAGGTTCAACTGTCTATTTTAGGCTTCCTTACTTGCGGAATAACGTGCTCAATACCTGAACAGCGACCCTTTCAGGCATCCTTTCATCACCTCTTTCACCTCTTCCATATCTATCGTTCTCCCCAACTCCTTCTGCATCGATGTTACACCTTTAGTAGTGAAACCACAGGGGTTGATGAAACTGAAATAGTCCAAGTTGGTGTTGACGTTGAGGGCGAAACCGTGCATGGTGACAAAGCGGGAGGCTCTGACTCCAATGGCACAGATTTTGCGGACGGTGGGAGAATTGATGTCTAACCAGACCCCAGTAGCACCTTCCAGCCGGGTCGCCTTGATGTCATAGTGATCCAGCGTGGCGATGATCGCCTCCTCCATTTGGTAGATGTAGCCTTTGAGGGAAAGTTGGTGGTTTTCCAAGTTAAGGATGGGATAGCCCACAATCTGTCCGGGGCCGTGGTAGGTGATATCGCCCCCGCGGTCGATTTTCACAAAGGAGGCCTGTTTTGATCTCAGGGACTCTTCATTCACCAACAGGTTGCCTGCATTCCCCGATTTTCCCAGCGTATACACATGCGGGTGCTCACAAAAAACGATCGTCTCGATCTCTGAAGTGTCTTGACCATCAATCTTGACTTGGATCACCCGGTTGAAGATCTCTTCTTGCCGCTTCCATGCGGTTTCATAGTCTATGAGGCTCCAGTCGGCGTATTTCATTTTCCCAATACCTGTTCCAGCGCATTCGCCAAATCCGCACCGCGGAGGTTTTTCGCAATGATACGGCCTTCTTTGTCGATGAGGAAAGTGGCGGGAATGGAGCTTACGCCGTATTTTTTAGCCCCTTCGGAAGACCAGTATTTCAAATCGCTGACATGATTCGGCCACGTCAATCGATCCGCTTCGATCGCCTTGATCCAAGCGTCTTTGGTGCGATCCAGCGAAACGCTGTACACTTCGAAACCTCTGTCTTTGTACTTGCCGTAAAGCTGTACCACGTGGGGATTTTCCCGGCGGCACGGTCCGCACCATGATGCCCAAAAATCAATCAAGACATATTTGCCGCGCAAATCAGACAACTTCATGATTTTCCCGTCAGGGTTTTCGAAAGCAAGCTCGGGAGCCATGGCGCCAATCCCCGTGGAAGCCGCCGGCGAGGTCATCTGTTTATACTTGCCTTCCACAATCGCATTACCGGGATATTTCGCATATAGCGCTTCCACCACCGACTTGTGTAATTCCATATTTTGCTCCGCAGGTAAAATATCAATAAACATCATCACCGCCAAATCGTCCTTGTTCTCGTTGATGAGGTTGATGATTGTCGTATTAATTTTTTGGTTTTCCTGATCGAAAATGGCTCGATACTGTTCCATGATCGCCGAGATGCGCGCTTGCGTCCCACCAATGATCTCTTTGGAAAGATTCTCCGACGCCTGCGCCTTCACCAAATATTCTCCTTGCGTTTTGAGCAACTTATCTTTACTGGTATTAACGATATGGAGCAACGATGCGATGTACTCGTTTCGGCTCTTTTTAGTATCCGTTTTCCCCGAAGCAAGCAACATATTACGTTTCTCAACCAAGTCGGATATCTGCGTGTATATCGAATCTATATTGTTGATTAAAAGTTCGTGTCGTTCATCCAAAACGTCCATGTATTGTGCGATATATTGGTTATAATCGGCATACTTCGCATCCAAGGACGGCGGGAAATTATAGGTTGGGCGGATGTTGATTATGTAACTTTTAAATTTCTGATAATCATTCACAAACGATTTCATCAAGTTATTAGAGGCAAACAACAGAGAGTCCTCTTTCCCTTTTTCCACTTTGCCGTTATCCGCATACTGGTCAACGGTGTGGGTCAACATCTTCGCATCGCTGAACGCATGGATCACGTAATCGTCAATCTCTTTGTTGGATCGTTGGAACTGGACAAACGCCTTGTTAATCTGGTTGAAATGGATTTGCTCCCGGTTTTCCTGATAGATTTGGTTGATACTGTCCAAAATCGTCTTCCGGCTTTGGTGGATATCGGACAATTTTTTTGTTAATTCCACTGATTTGGACCCGCTCACGGCAATAATTTTGGATAAATTATCGGCATCCAGTGTGAGGGTGATATTATCGTTGGGTTGCAGGCTACAAAGCATTTGCTCTTTGTCGGAAAACGAGAGTCTATAGAGATTCGTCTGCGGAATCGTCCCGCTCAGCACGAAATTCCCGTCCGGGTCAACGGCCGCCTCCATGAACACCGTGGGATCGTTATTTATAATACTCAATAACTGCACCGTGTTGAAGCGGTTGTTCAATAAATTACCCTTAATGGTGACTTTCCCTTGTCCCCAAGCTACATTCACGAAAAACAGAACGGCAACAATGATAATGGTGGATTTTGATGGTTTCATCTTTTATTTTTTGAAATTGCAAAAATACATTTTTTTATGAAATGGTTAGAAATCAGGGATTTTAATAACTTTGTCCTGCTATCCGCATTATGCCGGCTCATTTTTGCAACACAATTTTCTCATGCCACACTTGACCTCCGTCCACGATTTTCAAGATATAGACCCCTGAAGCGAGGTGCCCGATGTCGATGGAGGCATCGCCGGAGAGA
>JAITVP010000089.1 GCA_031285725.1 Bacteroidales bacterium | reverse complement strand
ATGTCTTTTATTTCGGATTTTAAAAAGAAACACAAAACCCTCACGAAAAACCGCACCATCCGGCGAATTATCATTTACTTGAAACGGTTGGTGCTGCCCGGTTTTGAAAGCGTTCCGTTCTACAACGTGATGAGTTTCTTTGTGGAATCGTTAGTTAACGGGATTATTTTCCAACGGGCGGCCGCAATGACTTACCGGATCCTCATTGCACTCATTCCCATGCTAATGGCCCTTTTCGCCGCCATCTCCTTCTTGGACGAATCACTCCGCATCGAGTTGCTCCACCTCATTGAGACCATTGTGCCCGACTATACCTGGCCCGCCATTTCCGGTGTGATCATGGATGTGGTGATGAACCGTAACGGGCTGTTACTCTACTCCTCTTTCGGTATCGGATTGTATATGACCGTGTTGTGCATGAACTCCATCATTACCTCGCTGAATATCACCTACTTTAAAATAGAAACCCGTTCCGTGCTACGCCAACTGGGCACCAGTCTGATTCTCACCGTCTGTTTCGGCATCATTCTCATTTTGGGAGTGTCAATTTTTGTGGGAGCTTCGTTGGCGATTAACAAACTGAATATCACTTTTTTCGGATCGGAGACGATCTACGCTTGGACCGTGAAGATTCTGAAATGGATACTGCTCCTCGTGCTGGTCTACATCTTGCTTTCCATTTTGTTTTATTTTACCCCCGCCAACAAAAAGTACTTCCGTCTCTTTTCCGCCGGCTCCACGTTTTCCACCATCGCGCTGGTGATTTTGCTCTACGCCTTGAATATCTATTTCTACTATTTTCCTACCTATAACGTCATTTATGGCTCTATCGGGGCGCTTTTCGCCATCAGTTTGTGGATTTACTGGAGTTCGATCATCATCTTGATTGGTTTCGACCTCAACGTGAGCATCTACATCGCCCGGGAAAAACACCAAAAAGAGAAAACGAAAGGGATGACGTTGAAAAATGTTACGAACAAGGAAAATATGCAATCATGATCACTCCCATCACGCTGTTTTCCATTCCACTTTTCTATTATTTTATTGTTCTGGCTTTTGTATTGCCCAAGATTCCGATAATTGGCAAATTTTTCAACATCATCAACACGGCAGTACACGAGTTGGGGCATGCGCTGATAGCGTTGTTCCTGCAAGGCAATGTGAAACGGATCGAACTTTTCAGCACCAGTGCCGGCACCACACAAATCCAGAACGCCGGAAAACTCAGTTCCTTTCTCGTGGCGATCGCAGGCTATCCTTTCGCCTCCCTCTTTTCGCTCTTCACTTTTTATCTCTATATCCACGGTTATTATCTTCATCTGATCATCGGTCTGACAGCCCTCTTTGCAGTGATGCTACTCCTGTGGGTACGCAACGGTTACGGCGTGGCATGGATTCTCCTCTTCACGCTGTTGAACGCGACATTACTCTATTTCAACTACGGCCAATCCATCCGCATCGCTGCTCTTTTCTATGTCATCGCTCTGCTTACCGAATCGGTCTGGTCGTCGTTAGTGATCCTCTATCTCTCCATCGTCAAGCCCAAAGAATCGGGCGATGCCGCCATCATCCAAAAACTCACCCATATTCCGGCATTTTTCTGGGGAGTAATGTTTGCAGCAGTTGCGGGAGGAATGGCATGGAAAGTAGTTGGAATAATTAAGAACATAGGAATGTAGAAATTGAGGCATGGCATGTCTCAATTTCCACATTCCACAATTCCTTAATTCCCCTTCGTGTCAATTGCTCTCCACACAAACGCCGCTAAAGCCGCACCGAGAAAGGGAGCCACGATGAAGAGCCACAGTTGGCTAAGTGCTTGTCCGCCTTCGAAAATGGCAGGGGCGATACTGCGAGCCGGATTCACCGACGTGCCCGTGATCGGAATGCACACGATGTGGATCAATACCAATGTCAAACCGATGGCCAGACCGGCAAATTTATTGTTAGCCCCTTTGGAGGTGGAGCCTAAAACGACTAAGATGAAGATGAAAGTAAACACCAATTCGGCGATGAACGCCGGAATCACCTCCGTGTAGCCGTTTGCACCCGTATGGGTCGTGGTTGACACATAATTCTTTGCCAAGAAATAGAGGATCGTGGAACCCAATATTGCGCCAATCACTTGAAAAATCATGTACATTCCGGCATCTTTTCCCGACATTTTTTTGTTGATCCACATCGCCAGCGTAATCGCCGGGTTGATGTGACAACCGGAAATTTTACCAATTGTGTACGCCATTGCCACCACGGATAATCCGAAAGCGAAAGCCACGCCCAACGTGCCGATCGGCATGAACGTCTGTCCCGAAAGACCGGCAAATACTGCGCTCCCACATCCCATTAACACCAGAACCATCGTCCCAATCATTTCTGATACATATTTTTTCATTGCTAAAAAATTTAGTTAATACTGCCGCAAAAGTAGGAAAAATATCTCGCATCCACACAGAATATAGTGGAAGAAAATTTGAGTTTAATTCCATTTTTTTTATATCTTTGAAAATTGTAACAATGAAATTATATTTATATGAAAATCAAGTATTTAATATTTATAGGCTTACTTCTTTTTTCCACTTTGCCGCTTTTTGCTCAATCCATCACGGATTCAGTGCGTATTGCGCATTATGACATTCAACTTTCCGTGTTGGATTTCGACGGGCAACGGCTGGAAGGAAACACGATGTTAAAGGTTGTGCCGCAATTGGCAAATTTACCTTCCATCGCACTGGATTTGGCCGCCTTCAATGTGGATTCGGTGAAAATTAACAACCAAACAACGGCTTTCCAACGACCATCTAACAAAGTGATCGTGGATTTGCCAACGAATCACCAGTTAGGTGACACTGTAGAAATTACGATTTTTTATCAAGGTATTCCCGAAAAAGACACCCGGTGGGGTGGCTTCTATTTTTCCAGTGGTTACGCCTTCAACATGGGTGTCGCTATGACTCGCCTGCCGCATAGTTACGGACGTTGCTGGTATCCTTGTCTTGATGTTTTCACCGACAAATCAACCTACGATTTCCACATCACCACAACCGCTGATAAGATGGCGGTTTGCAGTGGAAAGTTCGTAGACACCGCACACACTTCCGAGGGCAATATCATCTGGCACTGGACATTAGCACAACCCGTGCCAACCTACCTCACCTCGGTAGCGGTAGGCGACTATGCCCATTATCAAGACAGTTATCAGGGGCTGGAACGCACCATTCCCATCGACATCTACGTCCACCCGACTCGATTGGGTTCTGTGGAAGGCTCTTTTGAAAATCTGAAGGCGATCCTCCGTTATTTTGAAAACTCTTTCGGGGCGTATCAGTTCGATCGGATCGGCTATGTAGGCGTCAATTTCAACAGTGGAGCGATGGAACACGCCAGCAACATTGCTTATCCGAACTCTGCGGTGAACGGCACGTTGAGCTATGAATCGCTCTGGATTCACGAACTGTCACACTCGTGGTTCGGCAATCTCATCACCTGCGAGAAAGCGGAAGAGATGTGGATCAACGAAGGCTTTGCCCGCTATTGCGAGATTTTGGGCGAGGAATTTCTGTATGATACGGATGGCTCTTCCAGTCAGGCCAAACAGACTTACCGCGATTTGCACCGTTCTGTCCTGAAAAACACACACACTTCCGATGGCGGCTATTTTGCCCTGAACGCCGTTCCGCAGCATGTAACCTACGGTTCAACATCCTACGACAAGGGCGCATTAATCGTCCACAATCTTCGACACTATCTCGGCGATGCGCAGTTTTATGCACTGATGACTGAAATGTTGAATGATTATATGTTCGACAATATATCTTCGAAAGATTTCTTTCAGTTTTTAACAAATAAATCGGGATTACCGATGAATGATTTTTTAGATGCTTGGGTGTCACAACCCGGCTTCCTCCACTTCAACGTCGATTCGATTTCTTGCATCAATGCTACCGATGAATATCGGGTTTATGTCAGAGAAAAGCTGCATCATGCGGAGCATTACGGATTAAATCAGAAAATCGAAATCACTTTTTTTAGCATTGATAAACAAGAATATACAACGACGGTTACAATTTCTGGCGAGACAGATAACGTGGTGGTACAACTTCCGTTTCAGCCGTTTTTCGCCGTTGTCGATTTTCACGAAAAAATGAGCGATGCGCTGGTGGATTATCAGCAGGAACTAACGGAGACGGGAATGGTTACCTTCGCGGAGGCGTCTGCCCGAGTGGATGTGAAACGGATCGGTAATCCCGAATTTTTCAGAATGGAGCACCATCTGGTTGAACCCGACCCGCTAAAAACGCCCAACGATGACATCTACCGGATTTCCCCGAACCACTACTGGCGGGTGCTCTATTTCCCAAACGATGATTTTGAACCGCAACTACAATTTAAATATAGCACAATAGGTACAAGCGCTTTCGACACGGAACTTTTCTTAGATTATGAAATAAATGATTTGGTGCTGTTATATCGGAAAGATGCCCACGAAGACTGGCAGATCGTTCATTACACCCGTATCGGAAACAGCAACTACACCGGTTATTTGGCACCGAGCGATCCCCAGCCGGGCGAGTATTGTCTGGCTATGGGCAATTCCGCACTGAGCATCAAAGATCACAAGAGCAGCCAAATCTTCCTCAAGCCCAACCCCGCCAACCAGCGACTTGATTACTTCGTAACATTGAGCAATCCGGTAAGTTATGTGGAGATATCCGACCTTTCCGGGAAAATACTGCATCGAAAAGTGATATCTGAAAATAACGGTTCCATCGCTATCGAATTTCTACCCGTTGGAAGTTATGTGGTTGTTTTTGGGAATGCGGGGGAGAAAGTAGTAGGACAGTTCGTTAAAGTTGAATAAGTTGGCATGCGGATGACACATTGATTTATAAACCATAATTTCCATGACAAAAAAAATCCTATCCTTTTTTTTCACTCTCCTTTTTTCCGCAATGTTCCTGCCTGCACAGACCGAGCAGGATTTTGAAACCGATTTCCAAATCCTGCAAAAACTCGAAGAGTGGCAAGACCTGAAATTCGGGTTTATGATGCACTGGGGGCCTTATTCGCAGTGGGGCGTGGTGGAGTCGTGGTCAATTTGCAACGAGCCGTGGATTAGTCGGAACGGGGCAAATTACATGGATTACGTGGCGCGTTACAAAGCACTTAACAGTACCTTCAACCCCACGAAATTCAATCCCGAATCGTGGGCAGAACTGGCGAAACAGGCCGGCATGAAGTATGTGGTTTTCACCACCAAACATCACGATGGCTTTTGCATGTATAACTCGAAACAGACACACTATACAATCACCGATCCCTCCTGTCCGTTTTCCACCAATCCGAAATCGGATATTACTGGGGAGATCGTGAACGCCTTCAAAGCAAAGGATTTCTGGATCGGATTGTATTTCTCGAAACCCGACTGGAACCACTCCGACTATTGGGCGCCGGAATGGGCAACTCCCGACCGTAACGTGAATTACGACCCGAAAATGCATCCCGAACGTTTCCAGAAATATGTGGATTTCACGTACAAGCAGATCGAAGAACTGATGACTCAATATGGTAAAGTGGATATTTTGTGGCTCGATGGCGGCTGGGTGCGTCCGGCGTGGAGCTTGACGGAAGAGTCGATTCCGTGGCTCGGCTGCCAGGGCTGGATCCAAGATGTGGACATGCCGAAAATCGCCCGAATGGCGCGAAGACATCAACCCGCCTTACTCGTTGTGGATCGCTCCGTGCACGGCAAATACGAAAACTACAGAACTCCTGAACAGCAAGTACCCGACACATTACTCCCCTACCCATGGGAAACGTGCATGTCGATGGGGGATTCATGGTCGTATGTTCCCGACGATAAGTACAAAAGCACGACAAAACTGATTCACCTGTTGGTGGACATCGTGGCCAAGGGAGGCAACTTCTTGCTGAACGTGGGGCCCGCCCCTGACGGCAGCCTCCACCCTGATGCCATCGATCGCATGCAAGGGATTGGTGCTTGGATGAAGGTCAACAGCGGCGCCATTTATAACACTCGTCCGATTTATCCTTATAATTTTGAAAATGTGCGTTTCACGCAGAATAAAACCGGAGAGATCAACATCATCTATTTAGTGGAAGAAGGCAGTAATACCCTGCCCGCCGTGATTCACCTCACAGGTTTGACAAATGCCAAAACCGGCAGTATCGCCGTGAAAGGCTGCAAAACAAAAGCTACCCTCAAAAAAGACGAGAAAGGGTATTATATTGAAGTGCCGGGGGCATTACGAAAGAATTTGCCGAATGAACATGCGGTTGTTTTTGAAGTTAGGAATTAATAATGAGACGTTAAAAATAAAATGAGACATTTTCTTAAAGAGTATAAATATCCTTTTTTCCTTTTTATTGTAACGTTAATTGCCTATTTCGGAACGCTTATACAAGCTCCGATATATGATTTTGCCGATGAGTTTTTCCCTGGCAGGCATTTTATGTTAGAAGCTATACGCAACGGCATATTTCCGATATGGCTGCCTTATCAGAACCTAGGCACGCCCATACATGGAGATCCACAGTCATCTACTTTCTACTTGCCACTTTATATATTATCACTTTTCACCGGCTATACCCCCGTTTGCTGGGGTATTGAAACTATTTTCCATGTTTTCATGGGAAGTCTCGGCATCTATTGGTTTTGCAAACAATTTACGAGCCTCAATGCGGTTGCTTTTATGATAGCCTCCGCCTATATGATGTCGGGCTTTTTCATTGGGAATCTACAGCACATCTCTTGGATCATTGCCGGTGCCTGGACTCCTTGGATTATCCGTTATATGCTGGCCTTTTTTGAAAAACCTTCCCTCCGAAATGCTCTCTTTTTAGCCCTTTATGTATCATTGCTCTTTACCGGCGGATATACCGGTTTTTGTTTTATCCTCTTTAACCTTTTTTTAGTTGTGTGGATTGCAAAACTGATTCTCAACCTGCGAAAAAAGGATTATGCCATCATTAAAAATGGCCTGCTATTTACACTGGTTGCGGGTGGAGCCATACTGCTCCTCTCATTGCCTTCCGCAATTTCTTTTGTGGAAGCAAAACTACACACGCTCCGGGGCGAGGCGATGCTTTATGAAAATGCTTGCAAAGGCGGACTTACTTTCAAATGTCTCCTCTCTTTCGCATTTCCGTTAATCGCAAATACTGAAAACTGGTTCACTGGCGTTGACATCTCGTTAAGTTCCGTTTATATCGGGCTACTTACGCTGTTTCCTTTCATAATAGGCTTACGCGAAAAAAAGACAATACTATTGAAAGTGTTCCTTTATTGGTGCCTATTCTGTTTTTTAGTCGCTTTTTGTAATCAATTACCTTTCCATAAAATCGCTTTCCATGTGATACCGTTTTTTAAATATATACGGTTATCCTCAGCATTCAGACTGTTTGGCATCATAGGGATTTTGACAGTTGCCGCTTTGGGTTTGAATAGAATATGGTCTGATTTTGAGATGTATCGGAAAAAAATTGTTGTTTTCCTTGCACTATCCATCTCTTTCTTCGTATTGTTAATAATCACAATTTTATTGCCGGACAACTCATTACTCCATGGCATTTTCACCATGAGCCGTTATAAGATATTGACGTTACCTTTTTTAAGCAAATTCCTTTTCGAAGCTATTTTATATGTGGCCATTTTGAGTATACTCTTGTTTTTTATGCTATTTTATAAAAACATAAAAGCACGCTATCTGTTAATTCCCGCCTTGTTAGGTGAATTGATTATCCATGCCATACTTTGCATCGGAAGCACTGGTTACATCACCACGTATACCAATCGTGAATTGGCAGATTTTCTAAGCAGAAGACCGCAGGATTACTCCATTCCCCACAGAATAACTTCTTCAAAAATGCTATATAATCCAGAGGAAAATGGCTATTATTGGCAGAATCTCGGCATCTATTACAAAGAAATAGAGTGGGATAGCTATAATCCTTATCAACTAAAAAGACATGAGGAAATGTTGCGACCTTATTATCAGCCGGAACACCGCATTGAGTTGACTCTGCCTTATGTGCTCTATTTTCCGAATGAGATTGTGTATGAGGAATCTCCGGTGCTGTTTAAGTTAGATACGGCATATACACATATTAAAGAAGAAGTGGTCAGTTATGCTGGATACAAAACGCCCTATCATAAGATATCGGCTTTTGAACCGGGTAAAATTGTTGTCACGGTAGTGAGTTCCGAACCGCGGGAAATGGTTGTTTTGCAAAATAATTTCAAAGGCTGGAAAGCGAAGACTAGCAGCGGGAAACGTTTAAAAGTGAAAACATTAAATCACTCCTTAATTGCAGTGAAAGTGCCGGCCGGCGAAGAAGAAATCACATTGATGTACCGTCGTCCCGAATTGCTCATCAGTTTTATGACAAGTATATTGTGCTGGATACTGTTCGGAATCTATCTATTAAGAACTAATCCGTTAAAGAATAAATAAGGCGGTGATCCTCTCAAAGAATCCACCGCCCCGCTTTTCCATTTTATGGCTAACTTCTAACTTCTAATTTCTCGCTTGTCACAGCCGTAACCACCATTTCCTCCTTTAAATCGTCATAATCAATCACGATTTCCGTATTTTCGGGATATGTTTGGAGAAGGATTTCCTCGGCCAACAAGTCTTCAATGTTTTTCTGGATGGTACGTTTGAGCGGCCGTGCTCCGTAGTTGCTATCCCAGCCGACTTCCGCCAAGTGCTCTTTTGCCTTGTCGGTCACGGTGGCGTTCAGCCCCATCGTCTTCACCCGTTTCAAAACTTTCTGGAGTTCGATGTCAATGATCTTGATAATATCATCTTTTTCAAGACTGTTAAAATAGATAATATCATCAATACGGTTGAGGAACTCAGGGGCAAAGTTCTGTTTCAACGCCTTTTCCAATACGCCCTGCGCCGCCTTCGATTCTCCGGCCTTGGTAGCTTGCGTGGCGAATCCCATACCCGTCCCGAAATCTTTCAGTTCACGAGAACCAATATTGGAGGTCATGATCAGGATCGTGTTCTTGAAATCCACTTTTCGCCCAATGCCGTCGGTGAGCACGCCATCGTCAAAAACTTGTAAGAGAACATTATAGACATCGTGGTGTGCTTTCTCAATCTCATCCAAGAGCACGATAGAGTAAGGCTTGCGGCGAACCTTCTCGGTCAGCTGCCCACCTTCTTCATAGCCCACGTAGCCCGGAGGCGCCCCGATGAGACGGGAAACCGTATGTTTTTCCATGTATTCACTCATGTCGATGCGAATGAGCGTATCTTGCGAGTCGAACAGGTATTCGGCCAACACTTTAGAGAGGTAGGTTTTCCCCACACCGGTCGGACCAAGGAAAATAAAGGTACCGATAGGCTTGTTCGGATCTTTCAGTCCTGCCCGGTTCCGGCGGATCGCCTTGGCTATTTTCAGTACCGCCTCATCCTGTCCAATCACCTTACCCGACAGCTCATTAGCCATCGACATTAGCTTCTCGCCTTCGTTTTTCGCAATGCGTTGCACCGGCACGCCGGTCATCATGGCAATCACTTCCGCCACGTTCTCCTCTCCCACCACAGGACGATCCAATTGTGACTCCGCTTCCCAATCCCGTTTGATCTTCTCCAACTTCGCTTCGGTCAGCTTGATATTGTCACGATACTCGGCCGCTAGGTTGAACTGTTGATCTTTGATGGCGGCGGTTTTCAGTTTCTGCAAGTTTTCAATCTCCTCTTCGATCTCCACCATCCCTTCCGGTACTTTGATGTTCTTGATATGCACCCGCGAACCCGCTTCATCCAATGCGTCGATCGCCTTGTCAGGCAGACAACGGTCAGTAATATAGCGATTTGTAAGCAGTACGCAAGCCTGAATTGCCTCCTCAGAATAGCGTACCAAGTGATGATCCTCATACTTATCTTTAATATTGTTCAAAATTTCAACCGTCTCTTCCGGAGTGGTCGGTTCCATCATGATTTTCTGGAAACGCCGTTCCAGTGCACCGTCTTTCTCAATATATTGGCGGTACTCGTCTAGTGTGGTGGCACCGATGCATTGCAACTCACCGCGAGCCAACGCCGGTTTGAACATATTGGAAGCATCAAGGCTTCCGGGCGAACTTCCCGCACCCACCATGGTATGCAACTCGTCAATGAAAAGGATGACATTCGGATTTTTCTCGATCTCGGTCAACATCGATTTCATTCGTTCCTCAAACTGCCCACGGTATTTCGTACCTGCCACCAGCGATGCCATATCCAACGAAATAACTCGTTTGTTAAGCAATGTCCGGGATACTTTCCCTTGCACAATCTTCAGTGCCAACCCTTCCGCAATGGCCGATTTCCCCACACCGGGTTCGCCAATCAGTACCGGATTGTTCTTTTTACGGCGACTGAGAATCTGCGCAATGCGTTCCAGCTCCCGTTCCCGCCCCACGATCGGATCAAGTTTTCCTTCCTCGGCGTATTTAGTCAAGTCTTTTCCAAAACTGTCAAGCATTGGTGTGGCAGACGCCTTGCCTCCCGCTTTCGGTTTGGAATATATTGGCATATCCTCGTCATCATCCTGTTGGTGATTGTAGAGATCTTCGGGTTCCACCTCACCGGTGTTCCGCATTTCAGTCGCCAGTGCCTCGTAGGTGAGCCCGGCCCTTTTCAGCATGATTTTTACAGCGTTGTTCGTTTCCGTACGTCCATCTTTCAATAACGCCAAAAAGAAATGGGTAGCTTCCACCTCGGCACTTTTAAACTCTTTGGAGAGCAGATAGGACAATCGTAACAGATTGTCTGTCTGTACATTCATCTTCAAATCAGCATAAGTAAGCGAATCATTTTCAATGTCAGTGAGCATATCGCTCAATCGGTTAGCCATGGCCGCCGTGTCGATTTTATAGAGTTCCAGGTATCGTTTGATATCCGTATCATCTGGAAAATTAAAGATCCCTAAGGTGATATGTTCCACCCCGATAGAAGGGGAATTATATTTTTTTGCGATATTATATGCTTCGTTTAAAGCAAATTGCATCTCTTTTGAATATCGTATTTCCATAATAGTATATTTTTTTGCAAAGATATTACTTCTCTATCAAATATTGTGCCAAAAAAAGTGGGAAGTCTCTTTTTTCCTTTATATTTGCGCGCAAAAAACATTTGCTATGATTACCAAAATACGGGAAAAAATCCCTGTCACCATTGTCAAAGATTCGGCGAGCGGCTCCATCAAGGTGGCCAAAGAGATTGCCAAACTCATCAAGCGGAAAGCTGCCCAAAACAAAAACGCCGTGCTGGGCTTGGCCACCGGTTCTTCCCCGATTCGGGTTTATGACGAATTGGTGAGGATGCATAAAGAGGAAGGGCTGAGTTTCAAAAACGTAATCACTTTCAATTTGGACGAATATTATCCCATGCAACCAGATGATCACGAAAGTTACGTCTATTTCATGCACCACCATCTTTTTTGCCATATTGACATTGATCCGAAAAACGTGCACATTCCCGATGGGACAATTCCCGAGAACGAAATAGAAGATTATTGCACGCGCTACGAATGGGAGATTGAGTCTGCGGGCGGAATTGACCTACAACTGCTTGGGATCGGGCGGAACGGGCATATCGGGTTCAATGAGCCAGGCAGCCAAATATACTCCAAAACCCGCCAAATCACACTCGATATCGTGACCAAACGGGACGCCGCCGCCGCTTTCGGGGGAACCGACCGCGTACCTAAAAAGGCTATCACCATGGGAATCAGCACTATTCTCAATGCCCAACGGATCATCCTGATGGCGTGGGGGGAACACAAATCCGACATCATCAATCAAGTAGTGGAGGAAGAAATTCAGGATTTCGTGCCGGGAACTTACCTTCAGAAACATAACAATGTGAGTTTCTTTATTGATCACTCGGCAGCCTCTCAACTTTCGCGCACCATTGTGCCGTGGCTGTTCGAGAAGTGCGATTGGGACTCTCGCCTCATCCGCAAAGCGGTGGTTTGGCTTTGCCACACGGTTGGAAAACCAATTCTCAAACTGACAGACAAAGATTATATCGACAACGGATTGAGTGAACTGCTCTACATTTTCAAGTCTGCTTACGATTTGAATATACAGGTTTTCAATGATCTACAACATACCATATCCGGATGGCCGGGTGGCAAACCCAACGCCGACGACAGCCAACGTCCGGAGCGAGCTTTGCCGTTCCCCAAACGGGTGGTGGTTTTCAGCCCGCACCCCGACGATGACGTGATCTCAATGGGCGGTACCCTCTCGCGCTTGGTACAACAAGGTCACAATGTACACGTAGTGTATCAAACATCTGGCAACTTGGCCGTTTTCGATGAAGATGTGCTTCGTTATCTCGATTTCATGAGCGAGGTTAGAAAATCATTTTCTATCAATGAAAAAAAACTGCACAAGAGTTTGGATTTGTTGAAATTCACTATGAACAGCGAACACGGGCAATCGCATGCTCCGGAGATCGCTTCCTACAAAACCGCAATACGGAAAGTAGAAGCGAAGACCGCTTGCCGCTTTATCGGTATTCAGGATGATCACGTCCATTTTTTGGAAATGCCATTTTACGAAAGCGGAAGTGTCAAGAAATTCGATTTGGGTGATACAGATATAAAATTAATAATCAATATATTACAAGATCTTCAACCTCATCAGATCTATGCGGCAGGGGATCTCAGCGACCCGCATGGCACACACCGGATCTGCTTGAATGCCATACAACTGGCTCTCAAGGAAATTAGAAACGAAAAGTGGTTAAAGGATTGTTACATCTGGCTGTATCGCGGCGCTTGGCAAGAGTGGGACATCCACGAGGTGGATATGGCCGTTCCACTGAGTCCCGATGAGGTAGAGGTGAAACGCCGCGCAATTTTCAAGCACCAGTCGCAAAAGGACAATATGCCGTTCCCCGGTTCCGACAAGCGAGAGTTTTGGCTACGAGCCGAAGAACGCAACCACAACACGGCGGAAATATATGATAAACTGGGATTGGCGGAATACCAAGCGATGGAGGTTTTTGCGAGAATGTAAGAGGAGCCGCCGCCCTGCCTTGAGATAAAATGTTAACTCTCATCTATTTAAACACGATGATCCTCAACTCTTCCTTTCCCGGCTTATATTTTGCCGTGTAGGCTTTGCGGACACACTCTTGTTGGATGCGGGCATTGGTGATGGTGGTGGGGTATTTCGGGGTGCTGATCACACGGGCGTTTTTCACAAGACCGTCTTCGCCCACGTGCACTTCCACATATACTTGTCCTTGTTCATTCACGGTAAGATCTGGCATGAAGAGATGTCCTCGTCCACCGGTACCGTAGCCAATACCACCGCCCGTACCAGTACCGGTTCCCGATCCGCTGCCACCGCCGCTGCCACTGCCTTGTCCGGGACCCAAGCCGGAGCCCAGACCGGTGCCGCTGCCCGTGCCGGAACCGCCGCCGCTGCCGCCACCCATCCCGGGACGAAATGTCGCTGCTTGGTTAGGTACGGGATCCGGTTGCGCCGGTGCCGTGACAATGGAAGTTTCAACACCGTCAGTGGAAGTTTGCACATTGCGTGGTGGAGTGACAGAGGGTAAGCTAACAGAAGGTATGATAGTCACGTTCTCCGCCACGCTGGGTGATTGGGTTCTGGGTTGCGTTTGCGTGTTACCGCCCCCACCACCGCCTCCGCCGCCGTTCATGGGCGTCATCTCGATGAGAATAACTTCCCTGGGAGCTGGCGGGGGATACTGGTATGTCAATCCTAACAAAGCCAAGAGAATAATCAGCAAAATCATCACCACAAGAGTAATGATCGCTGATATCGTTTCATTCTTTTTCTCCTCGGTCATCATATTATTTTGCTTCCGTCGCCAAGACAATTTTGTAACGCTGTCCCTCTTCCAACGTCCCGTTGAGTTCGTTGAGGACATCCATCAGGATCACCACATTCTCAATCGGAACGGACTTGTCCGAACGTAGGATGATCGCTTGTTGGTCGGATTGGTCATTCGCTACGGCATCCATCAACACGGACAATAGCTCTTCGTAGGGTGTGGCCGGCGCATTCTCCCCGACAGGGTTGACAAAGTACTCTTTATTTTCATTAATGTAAACCTCGATATTCCGGCTGGTAGACTGCTTCCCCGAATCGCTTTTTGGCAAAAAAATGTTGATCACGTTGGGGGAAACCAGCGTAGAAGTGATCATGAAAAAGATCAGGAGCAGGAACACCAAGTCGGACATGGCCGTGGAGTTCAGCTCCGTCTTCATATTATTTTGCAGTTTTATGGCCATAATTCAAGATTAAACGGATTCATGCAACATATCCATAAACTCGGTACTCTTCTGTTCGAGCATATTCACCACACGGTTGATACGCGAAACGAGCAGGTTGTAGAAAACGTACGAGGGAATCCCTACGATCAAACCGGCCACAGTTGTAATCATCGCCGTGTAGATACCGCCAGCCAATACAGTGATATTCAAATTATTGGGATTCATCGCCATCGCATGGAAAGCGACCACCATCCCGACCACGGTACCCAAGAATCCGAGCATCGGTGCCACAGCGGCGATCGTGGCCAGCGAACCTACCTTTTTTTCCAAGCGGGCCACTTCGATCTTGCCAGTGTTCTCAATCGCCGCAGAGATATCATCCAGTGGTTTTCCGAGCCGCGACAATCCCTTCTCGATCATCCTCGACAGCGGCGTGTTATTACCCCTGCACAATGCAACGGCGGAATCAATCTTCCCGTTATGAATAAAATCGCGGATATTGTTCATGAAATTGGGTTCCTCTTTCGAAGCGGCATTGATCGTCAACCACCGTTCGATGAAGATGTAAATGGCGATGCCAAACATGATAAAGAGCGGGATCATGATCCACAAACCAGCTGGATCCAACACTAACTTCAAGATACTCAGTTTCTCCTCCGTAGGTTGAACGACCGCTTCCACGATCTGTCCGGTCACTTCATCGCCCATCGGATTCACCGTTTGTTGCAATAAAAATAAAGTTTTCATATTCTGATTAAAAAAATTTCGAGCAAAGATACTATTCACAAAAGGAAAGTAGCTCCAGCATAAACGCAATTTTCCAACAGTTTGTTGTTAATAATGATAGCAACTTCGTATTGCCATTTTTTTCATTTCCTCGCCTTTCGCACCAATTCCTCTTCCACTCCCAAAATTTCCGCAATGCGCAGTGCTTCTTCGGGAACATCGTCTTGAGTGACTTCAACCAAACTGTAGTCTATGTGGTCATTGAGGGTGGCGGGAGTGATTTTCTCACTATCGACGATGTTGAGACCCTTTATCCGCAAACGCCGTACGGAAGTGCCAATGCCGGCGTAATGCGTGGTGACGATAGCGGGCGTGTTGTGCGCCTGCATGATCTCCAAAAACGCCTTCACAATCCGCTTGCCCTCCTCGGGATTAGTGGTACGGGCTAATTCATCCACTAAAGCCATTATTTTAACATTTTTTTTCACTGTTTTGACCATTCTGTCAATCAAGAGGATTTCGGTAGCGAACGAGGACAAGCCATCCTCCCCCCTGCCCTGCTCGCCCATGGACAACATAATCTCATCCATCAACATCAAGGAAGCGTGCCGCGCCGGAACATAAAACCCAAATTGCAACAATGTCTGTGCCAGAGCAATACTCTTCAAAATCACCGTTTTCCCAGACATATTCGCCCCCGTGATCAGCAACGGTGCACACGAAATCTCAATGTCAATCGGTTGGAATTGTTTTGATTGGCTATGAAGATAGGACTGTACTTCAGGGTGAAACAATCCGCTCAGCGTCGTCTTATCTCCCGCAATCTCCGGACGG
>JAITVP010000091.1 GCA_031285725.1 Bacteroidales bacterium | reverse complement strand
TTTTTGGACAACGGCTTCAAATTAGTGTATGACAAGGATGGCGACAAAGATATTGCCGACGGTTTCTATTTCACCATCGCTTATCCCGGACTCACCGGCGAGGAGTTGCTGAAAGAGCTACTTTATTATGGCATCAGCGCTGTCTCGTTGACCATTACGGGTAGCGAACACACCGAGGGCTTACGTGCCTGTGTTTCCTTGGTATCCCGTGAACAACTTCCGGAATTGGAAGAGAGATTAGCGATTTTTGCGGAAAACAGGAAGAATTAATAGTTAATATGGTGGGAGGTTTTGTGGAGACATTGGTACGCAACGTCTCCACATCCAAGCACCCTAACACCCCAGTTTCATGGATTATTTTATAAAATCAGTAATAGCATTCCTACTGTTCGGAACTTCCATCGTTTCCGCCCAGAATTTTGATCAACATTTTGAAAACAAGATACTTCGGATTGATTATCATCACATTGGCGATGCGAAGAGCGAGTCGTTCGAGATGAAAAGTTTTCATGCCGGTGGAGAGTGGAACGGTACGCGCGCTTATTTAACCCAGCCGTTTGAGTATGGAAGTATTTTGTTCGAGGTTTACGATTCGGTGACCCATGAACTGATTTTTAAGCGTTCATACTCCACGTTGTTCGATGAATACAAGGCGACCGAGCGAGCAGAGAAGGAGATCGGTTATTTTGAAGAGTGCGTCAATCTGCCGTTTCCTAAGAAAAGTATCAAATTCACTTTCACATCTAATTCACGGAAACGGGAGGCAACGTTGAAGTATACCGGTTATTTTAATCCGAAAACCACAACTTGCCAACCATTTGTGAAAGAACATGACGTGATGGATCTGCACATTGGCGGAAAACCGGATCAATGTTTGGATATTCTTTTTATTCCTGATGGGTATACGAAAGAAGAACAGGAAAAATTGGAGAAAGATATGCAGCGTTTTGCCGACTATGTGTTGGATTGCTCACCATACAACGAAAATAAGAAGATGATCAATATTCGGGCGGTTCGGGCATTTTCCGAAGAATCGGGCATAACCGATCCAAACAAGGGAGAGTTAAAAAAAACACTGCTTAATTCGAGTTACAATGTGTTAGATCTTGATCGTTATTTGATGTGCTTGAATGTGTGGAAGATGAATGCTGTGGCGGACGATGCCCCCTATGATCACGTTGTGTTGATTTGTAACTCTACAAAATATGGCGGCGGCGGGATATATAATTTCTATTGCACCGTGAATAGTGAACATCAACGGTCGGCGTATGTTATTGTGCATGAACTGGGTCACGGTGTTGGTGGGCTGGGCGATGAATACTACACATCGGAGGTTTCCGTACGCGACTATTACCCCGAAGGCATTGAGCCGGTAGATCCCAATTTGACTACATTGGTGGATTTTGACACGAAATGGGCGGATTTGATTGAGTCCGGACTGCCCGTACCCACGCCGGCAGTCGAAGAAAATAGAGCGAAAGTGGGTGTGTATGAAGGTGGCGGCTATGTGGCGGAAGGTGTTTATCGTCCCTATATCAGCTGCACCATGAAAGATGCGGTGTATAATCGATTTTGTCCGGTTTGCACTCGCGTTTTGATAGAGACATTTAAGTATTATTCGAATAAAATAAAAAACAATGAATATCACAAAGTTAGACCAAGTAATAGCGTTAATTAAAACTGGAAAAAAGAAAAGATTGGTAGCCGCTTATGCGAATGATGACCATACGATCGAGGCGGTAAACCACGCCGTGGATATGGGTATTGTGGATGCCACATTAGTGGGCGATGAAGCAACGATCAAGCAAGTTTGCCGACAATTGAACATCGATCCGAAGAAATTCAATATTATTCACGAACCGGTGGATGTGAAGGCGGCGACGTTGGCGTGCGACCTGATCAACAAAGGAGAGGGCGACATTTTGATGAAAGGGCTGTTGTCTACTGACAAATACATGCGTGCGATTTTAAACAAAGACCGCGGACTTTGTCCGCCCAACGCCCTGCTGACCCACATTGCGGTAGTGGAGAATCCGGAGTATCACAAACTGTTGATTGCCAGCGATTGCGCCATCATTCCCGCTCCGGACATGAAACAGAAACAGAAAATGTTGACCTTTTTGATCCAAACGGCGAAGTCCATCGGAATTGAGAAGCCGAAAGTGGCGTTGATAGCGGCGACGGAGCAAGTTTCTGCGGGAATGCCGGCCACGATGGAAGGTGCGATATTATCTAAAATGGCTGACCGCGGACAGTTAGGCAATGCCTTCATAGAAGGGCCGTTGTCGTTGGATTTGGCCTTGGATGCGGAAACCGCACAGATCAAGAAGTTCAGCAGTCCGGTAGCCGGCGATGCCGATTGCCTGTTGTTCCCCAACATTGAAAGCGGAAATGTTTTTTACAAATGTTGCACGAAATTCAATAAATCCGAGATCGGAGCGTTTTTAGCGGGGGCGAAAGTGCCTTGCGTGCTCTCTTCCCGTGGCGACAGTGCGAAAACGAAACTCTATTCCATTGCGATCGCCGCTGTATTTTCTAAATAATACATACAATGTATAGACTGAAAAAATTATCCATCCTGTTGCTGCTGCTTATCATCAGCCTGCCCGTTTTTTCGTCCTACATCTTGATCCCGATGGATTTAAGCCAGAAAAACCACCTCAAAGCGTATGGTATCACTTTTTTTACGATCAGTAAAGACGTGGAGGTAAGCTGGTTGCTGAATTACCGGGGCGGAAGTTTTATGTGCCAATTTCACTCTTTTGTGGAAGATGAGTGCATTGTCCGGGATATTTCTTACCAAGTGATTGCGGATGTGCAAGCCACGGCGATCTTGAATGAGGTCTCATCCATGGAGAACAATATGAATGAGATACGGTTGACGAAAGTGCCGAAGATTGCCGTCTATTCACCCAAAAGCAAGTTGCCGTGGGACGATGCGGTGACGTTGGTGTTGACGTATGCCGAGATTCCATATGACATTATTTACGATGAGGAAATCATTACCGGAATGTTGCCGAAATATGATTGGCTGCACCTTCACCATGAAGACTTTACCGGACAATATGGAAAGTTTTGGGGAAATTATCGTAATGCGGCGTGGTATATTGCTGATGTAAAGGAAAATGAAGATATGGCGGCTAAGTTAGGATTTGGCAAGGTTTCTCAAATGAAATTGGCGGTAGTGAAACGGATTCGGGATTTTGTGGCTGGTGGCGGCTACCTATTCGCCATGTGTTCAGGTCCTGACAGTTTCGATGTGGCATTGGCGGCCGATGGCGTGGACATTTGCGATGCGATGTTTGATGGCGACCCGATGGATCCGAATGCGCAGTCGAAATTGAATTATGATAACACGTTTGCTTTCACCGATTTCGTTATCAGTACCAATCCCCGTGAGTATGAAATTTCGGACATTGACGTGGATCCCGCCATCCATATAAAAAACAAGAAAAACGACTATTTCACCTTATTCGAGTTTTCAGCAAAGTGGGATATTGTGCCGTCCATGCTGTGCCAGAACCACCAAATGGTTATTTCTGGTTTTATGGGACAGACCACCGCTTTCCGGAAAAGTAGGATTAAGCCGCACGTTGTCATTATGGGTGACACCAAGATTTTCGATGAAGCTCATTATATTCACGGCGAATACGGTAAAGGCACTTGGACGTTTTACTCTGGCCATGATCCCGAAGATTATCAACACTTTGTGAGCGATCCCCCCACAGACCTTAATCTCTTCCCCAACTCTGCCGGATATCGTTTGATTTTAAACAACGTGCTGTTTCCGGCGGCGAAGAAAGAGAAACAGAAAACGTAGCAAATTCCTTTTTGTTTATAGGCATATTTTTTCCTTTTTCTTTTCTCCCAACAAAAAAGGCGGAGTGAAAATCCCGCCTTTTTTTTATGATCTTGTGATTTTTTAGTTGATCACCACTTTTTTCGTTACTGATCCTTGGGCGGATTGGATGCGGAGCATGTAAATGCCGTTAGCAAGGTCGCTCACATTGATGTTATGCGTGGAAGTTCCACCACTGTGGTTCACGTTTTCCGAGCGAACGATCCGTCCGGTGAGGTCAGTCAATTGCAGAAGAAGGTTTTCTTCGCTGGCGATGGTGCAGTCGACATTGATATAATGGGTTGCGGGGTTCGGATATACATTTATATTTTCAAATGCATTGTGGTCTTCCACACCTAATGAAATCGCATTATATTCCAATTCAAAACCTTCACCTTCATCAACGTTATCGGAGGAGAATCTAATCAACAATTTTCCGTCCGTAGGATTGAGGTTGAAGGTGCCTGTCGGCAGAGTATTGACATCGAAACGGTGAAGCAATTTCGGTTTTGTACTGACGGAATTGTCAAAAAGATCTACAAAATCACCATGTCCCAAATCAAATTTTCTAAAATTTAAAGTATATCCGGTAATGTTTGTGCAGTTTATTCTCCATCCGCAGTCGGTGTGTGCATGGTAGTTGCCACCTTGGGCGATGTCGATTTTATTAGAAATAATGGCATGTTCAGCAGAACTTGGCGTGTAGTTTTCACGACAAGAGTTCGCATCCGAGCTAATTGTCGCTTTGTAGTTAATGTTGAATCCGTAATCGGTTGCAGCATCAGCGTTGGATGTGAAAACGACCAACACACTGGAGGCGTTTACAGTCACATCGCCGGGCATCGTTTCACCTTCAAAATTAATGCGATAAGAACTTGCGCCTGACGAGTAATCAGAACAAGCTCTGTTCAAATAATTACCGGAATAGCGGACTTTTACGCCGGACGCTTCGGTAGGGCCGTTATAGATGATGATCTCATCGCCGGCTTGCGTTTTGATTTTTCTGAAATTGAATGTATAGCTGGTAGCATTGGGAGCGGAGACCAACCATTTGCGTTCGGAGTTAGGTTGATATTTCTGGTTGCCGGCACCATCGCAGATACTTCCTTGCTTTCCATAAAGCGTGTCGAAAGAAGTTACAGGCTTCGCTAAAATACTGTCGGCGGGAGCGATGTTTATGATGACGGATTCCTCATGGCTGAAAGATCCGAATGCACTGGTGTTCAAGAGGGTTATTAGGTAAAAACCATTATCCGAGCCAGCCCAGCCCCAATTCACGTGAAAATATTGCACGGAGTCGTCGATGGTAACATAACCGTCCACTATCCAAGCATGTCCACTACCATACGTTGGGGAGTACCCCGCATAATACACAGGACAATTCTTTTCCAATTCGGGGATGATGACACTATTCGTCCATGCGGAATCAGTATAAGCGGATTTTTGTCTCAAGGAGCTATTTTCATTATATTGCCAATTCGTTTTCAACGCATTCAGTGCGGCTGTGCCGTTAGAGCCTGAACCATCTACTCCATAGGCCATTCTGGCAGAAACGCCAATGTGGTAGGTTAATTTTCCCAAGTAACCCTGGTAAGCGCTCACATCATCCGTGATGTAATTATAGTCGTAGAGACCGGTAAAAAGCTCGGTAAGGCGACCATAGTGGTGTTTAATGGTTCCATCGCTGTTGTAATCAATGGCATTGTATGAAACGCCACCGATCCCGTGACTGGGATATCTGTAGTAATTGAGCAGATTACTAAGGGTTAACGCCACACAACCATTGGGCGTTCTATTATCAAAAGTGCTACCGGCATCAGCGTTGTAAGGACAGTATTGATTGTAAAACTTGTCCTGATTCCACGAGGTGGTTACCAAAGGCTCCACATAAGGACTGATGGTGGCGTTTTTAGTTTCCCCACCTTTGAAATTGGTGTTGGTGTATGTTTTCCAAGCTTTTGCGGCTTTGGGATCTGCAAGTTCCGGCTTTGCTTTGACTGCTTGGATTTGAGATTTGAATTTTTCCTCGATGTAAATGGAATTTTCATTTCCTTTGTAAGGAGATTCTACGGAGAAAGCAAGTACGGGAGAAAGCAGGTCGGAGGCGGAGATAAAGACAAAACCACCGTTATCCATATTGAAAACATAATACAATGCGTTGCCGTCATTCCCTTTTACCGTTTTAGTTAGCGTGAAATCGGAAAGAGCCAACGTTTCGTTTCCTGTTCTTTCCGACATGAAGTTTTTGGCTGCTGTTTTAGCCGTTTCTGGAGAAATGACATTCGTCGCATGCGCTATAGTCACAAAGAATGTCAACATTAGTAACAAATAAATTTTTCTCATGATAACTTTTCTATTTAATTAGGTTATTGTTTCAATAATATAAGCACGCAAAAATACAAAAAAACAGAAACACTCGGCAATGCTTCTCAGGGCAAACGCATTAAAAAAATATTCACGGGCTAATTC
>JAITVP010000066.1 GCA_031285725.1 Bacteroidales bacterium | reverse complement strand
GCGTCCACGGTCACGGCTTCCCCGAACTCTACCTCCGACTGCTCGTACTCGAAAGTGTGGTCATAGTTTTTGACGGGATATCCTCCGGAGGGGCGGAAGGCGTTGTCGTAGCTTTCGCTGATCTTCCTCAACAGGGTTTTCCCACGGGCGGAGGAGGCGTACTCGAAAAGGTACTCCTTCAGGAGGGTGTCCGCGTAGCTGACCGAGATTTTGGCCAGCACGTCGTGGTTGGCCTCCATGAACCCGTAGCGCCCGTGGAACATGAAATCCTTCAGATCCAGGGATTGGCGGCTCGCCCTGGCAAAGTCCACCCTGTATTTCCCCTCCTCGTTCCCGAACCCCGTGTAGGTGACGCTTTTGAGGTAAACCGCTTTCCCGTGCTGGCCGGCCACCGTCTCGTACGCGTATTTCACCGTGTTCCCGTACAGGTCGCGCGTTTCCGTCAACGGCCACTTGGCGATGTTCCCCAGGGCGTCGCGGAGGGTGGCCTCCGCGGAGGGGATATCCTCCCGGTGGTGTTTTCCGTAGTAATAGACGGTGCCGTTTTTGTCGCGCGCCTCCCACCAGTAGCCGTCCGGGGAGTTCCCGTGCCGGATGATTTTCAGGAACGCCCCCTCCACTCTCGCGTGGAAGCGCACGGCTCCGTTCTTTCGCACCCGCCAGTCCCCCCTGTGCACGAGGGGCTCGTATTCCCCTTGGGGGTTCTTGGTGACCAGTTGCTGCCCGTTCAGCAGGTAGTCCTCGCTCTCCAGCAACGCGTCGTACCTGGGCACGCCCCACCGCGTCTCCACCGTGACGGCGGGCACGGGGATGTCCCAGCCCGCGCCCATCCACCCGTTGCCGCCGCCGCTGCCGTAGACGGCGGCCAGGGCGGGCTGCATGCCCAGCCTTCCCGCCGGGATTCCGATCGGGTAGTGCAGGCTTGCGGTTCCGCCGTTGTTGGGAACGGGCGCCTGGACCAGCGTGACGCCTTCCAGCGGGTCGGCGGCCTGCAGGCCGGCCACGGCCGTCGGCGCGTGCGCCTGCGTTTCCGGCATCTCCGGCGTCTTGACGACGGCGTTGATGAAGTCGGTGAAGTGGTCGACACGGGAGATCACCAGCCCGTTCGCCGCGTCAACCGAGTCCCGCTCTATGGCGATCCACCGTTTGCGGGCCTCGTTGTAATAATAGGTCATTATCTCCTCCGGACGGTGGCCGGGAGGCAGCAGCGCGCTGTCGTAGGGCAGCGCCACCGCGATGTCGTTGTTGAAAACCATGCCCGCCGGAAGCATCCTGTAAGCGTTGTGCGTCCCGGTCACGTTCACCATGCCCGCGCCCAGCGGCGGGGTCTGCTCCCGTCCCAGCCCGGTGATGGAGAGCGGGGTCTCCCGCCGCATGCTGCCCGCCGCGCCCCGGATCTCAGCCGCCCCCAGACCGTAGGCGAACGCCGCGCTCCTGATCCCTGCCGTGGGCGGCGCGCCGCCGTCTCCGGCGGGATCCGCATCCGGCCCGGGGATGCCGGACGCGGATCCCGCGATCGCTCCGCCCAGGGTTTCCGCCGCCATCGAGGGCAGCCACTTTGCGGGCGATCGCCCGCCATTCGCCACAAAGGTCAAGCGGCCGCTCTTTCCGTGATGGCTCCGGCCGTCGTCTTCCGTCTCCAGGGTCAACAGGCCGATCATCACCAAAAGGCAGGCGATGAGGCTTTGAAACAGATGGGGTGATCTCATGATGCTTTTTGTTTTAAGGTTAGATATTCCGTGTTAAAAAATCATGCTGTAAAAATAGTATTTTATTTTGAAAAATGGTTATGTAATTGAAAAAAAATATTGCTGTGCAGAATAAGAAAAAGGGTGCACCAACAAATGCCGGTACACCCCATTTTCACGATTGATTAATTAACTATGTTGTTTTGGAAAGCTTTTTTCCTACTCTACGCACTTCTTCGTCCAATGCTTCCCGCACGGATTCGAAAGTGGCGTGTTCGATGATTTTGTCGTTCACCCGAGCGATCGGGCCACGGTCGCAACGTTCGAAACAGAAGGTCGCTTTCACGTCCACCATTTCGTCTTGTCCTTCGAAACCAACAATATCCTCTAATTTGTTTTCCGTTACGTAGTCCATCATCTGTTTCAACAGGTGTTGCGAACCTTTCAAGAAACAGTTGGTACCCACACAGATGCAAACTTCGATTTTGGGTTGTTCCGTGTTGCGGATTGTGATTTGTTGATCCACAATACGTTTGCGTCCATGATAATGGGTGTGCAACAGTTCGTGTGCTTTCTCACCGTTTACTTCACCCAATGTCATTTGGTATAACTCCTTCACATATGGATTCTCTTGCGATTTGTGCAGTTGTAACTGTTTATCCACATTGTACAACGCTTGAGTACGTTTTTCGCGGAAATCCTTGTCGAAGCTCACCGGTTGTCCACCGCCTGCGATACATCCGCCGGGGCAAGACATCACCTCGATAATGTCAAGATCCGATTTGCCTTCTTTCACGTCTTCGCACAACTGACGAGCGTTTGCCAATCCGTGTGCCACCGCTAATTTCAACTTCACGTTGCCCAATTCCAGTTCCGCGCGACGAATGCCGTCGGTGCCGCGAACCATCTTGAAATCGTAATCCAACAACGTCTCTCCGGTCAGTTTCTCATAAGCAAAACGCAATACAGCTTCGCTCACCCCACCAGTGTTGCCAAATATAACCCCAGCCCCTGTTTTGAATCCCAGAGGCAAATCAAATGACTCAGGGGTGAGCTTTTTAAACTGTATGCCCGTTTCATGAATCATTCGTCCTAATCCCTCCGTGCTAAGGACATGATCCACTTCCGGAATTCCGTTATGGATGAATTCTTCTCTTTTTGCTTCAAATTTTTTCGCAGTACAAGGCATCACAGATACGATGACCAATTGGTCAGGTCTAATTCCCAACAGCTTGGGCAATATTTCGCGCGCCACGCTGCCGAACATCTGTTGCGGTGATTTGCAGGTGGACAAATTCGGTAGTAATTCAGGATAGTATTGTTCCGAAAATTTGACCCATGCCGGACAGCAGGAAGTGAATTGGGGTAATCTTTCCCCTTTCAATTTCCGGTTGATGAACTCGGTTGCTTCTTCAAATATGGTCAAATCGGCGGAGAACGACGTGTCGTATACTTGGTCGAAGCCCATTTTCTTCATGGCAGCGACCAATTGTCCGGTGGTGTTGGTGCCGACTTCCATGTCGAAACCTTCGCCCATCGCTACACGCACAGCGGGAGCGATTTGCGCCACCACGTACTTGTCGGGGTCGTGGATCGCTTTCCACACATCTTCGGTTTCCGGTTTCGGGATCAGCGCACCCACAGGGCATACGGATACACACTGTCCACAATACACGCATTCCACGTCTTTCAAACTTTTCAAGAAAGCGGGAGCCACGCAGGTTTTAGAACCGCGGTTCACGAAATCGATGGCACCGACAGATTGGATCTCTTTACAAACCCGCACACAGTCGCCGCATAATACACATTTGTTTGGGTCGTGGATGATACTCCAAGATTGATTATCTACCGGTTCTAATTTTTCGTTTTTCTTGAAACGCACTTTTTCCACACCCAATCTCCGAGTCAAATCTTGCAATTTACAATTGTTTGAACGGGCGCAACTTGGGCAACTGATGTCGTGGCTAGCCAACAAGAGTTCCAAATTGATTTTTCTGATTTTGCGAACCTCCTCGGTGTTTGTTTTCACCACCATGCCGTCGCGGGGAGCGATCGTGCATGTTGCTTGGATTCCCATGCCTTCGATATCACACACGCACAACCGACAAGCACCGTAAGTGCTCAGGTGCGAATGGTAGCAGAAAGTCGGTAATTCGATCTCGGCTTTGCGAATCACTTCGAGAATGTTTTTTTCATTCTCTATCGGAATATTCATTCCGTCTATGTTGATTGTTCCTTTAGTTTCCATTGTCTTTTGTTTTGAAATTAAAAACCTATAACCGCATTAAATTTACAAGCATCGGCACATGCGCCGCATTTGATACACAACGCTGAATCGATGACATGGGGTTGCTTTTTCTCGCCAGTAATCGCATTCACCGGGCATTTACGCATGCATGCGCCGCATCCGATACATTTTTCCGCATCGATGTAAATGTCGGCGAGCGCTTTACAGTTATTGGTTGAACATTTTTTGCCAAAAATATGCTCTTTATACTCTTCTTCAAACCGGCTGATCGTTGAAATAACCGGACCTGGAGCGGTTTTTCCCAAGGCGCACAACGAGGCTTTTTTCACCACCTGCGCCACTTCTTGGAGCAGGTCGTAGCTCTCTGCTGTGGCCGTTCCGTCAATGATTTCATCCAACAACGCCAACATCTGTTTCGTGCCTTCGCGGCAAGGAACACACTTTCCGCAACTTTCGTTTTGCGTGAAATTCATGAAGAAACGGGCGATTTGCACCATGCAAGATTGTTTGTTCATGACCACCAATCCGCCGGAGCCAACCATAGCGCCATTTTTGATCAAGCTATCGTAATCAATCTCCAAATCCAAGTGGTCTTCGGTCAAACAGCCACCGGAAGGCCCTCCGATCTGTATCGCTTTAAAACCTTCTCCGGTCACTTTGCCGCTGTCATCGGTAACACCGCCGCCAATGTTGTAAACGATCTCCCTCAAGGTTGTTCCGAAAGGCACCTCAATCAATCCCGTGTTAGCCACGTGTCCGGTCAAGGCGAATGTTTTCGTTCCTTTGGAAGTAGCCGTTCCATGCACATTGAACCATTCCGCGCCGTTTCTGATGATCAAAGGCACCGCTGCCAATGTTTCCACATTGTTGATCACGGTTGGTTTCCCGAACAGACCCTTTTGCGCAGGGAATGGCGGTTTGGGCATCGGCATACCGCGCTTTCCTTCGATAGAAGCGATCAACGCCGTTTCTTCGCCGCAAACGAAAGCCCCGGCACCTTCCATGATGTGGATACTCATGTTATGTCCGCTTCCGAAAATATTTTCGCCCAACACCCCTGCTTCAATCGCCTCTTCGATCGCATTTTGCATGCGTTCGATCGCTAACGGGTACTCCAATCTCACGTAAACGTGTGCTTCATCAGCACCGATCCCGCGAGCAGCAATCATCATGCCTTCCAGGATGCGGTGCGGGTTGCCCTCCATCAAGCTTCTGTCCATGAACGCACCCGGATCACCCTCGTCACCGTTACAGATAACATATTTTTTCTAACTTTTTTCTTGAAGAGTCAATAACCATTTCCGTCCGGTCGGGAAACCGCCGCCGCCGCGACCTCTGAGTCCTGAGGCCAAAATGTTGTTGCAAACCTCTTCCGGTGTCATTTGTGTGAATGCTTTTTCCGCCGCCATGTAGCCGTCATGCGAGATATATTCCCGGATATTGCCCGGATCCAAGTGGCTGCATTCGCCTAATACCAAACGGGTTTGGCGTTTGTAGAACGGAATATCCAACTGTCCTTTGCTCTTCTTCCCATCTGCAGGGTTTGTGTAGAGCAAGCGTTCTATAATTTCATCACCTTGGATGGTCTTTTCCAAAATTTCCTGCACATCTTCCGGTTTCACTTTTGTATACATGGTTTCATCAGGAAGGATGTTCACCAATGGGCCTTGCGCACAGAAGCCTTGACAACCGCTACCGGTAAGTTGCAGAACTTTGTCATCATCATGGTAATTCAGTTTGAGATCCACGAAAAGTTCCAACCCAGCCTCTTCAATCGCTTTTTTGAAGGCATCGTATACTTTCATGGAACCATTGGCAATGCAACCGGTTCCGGCGCAGACGATAATGCGTTTTTGGATATGAGAAGCCGCTTTTTGATAATCGTCTTTAATCTGTTTTAAATTTATTTTAGCCATCTCTTTTGGTTTAAAAGATTCATACTATTTTTCACTACTAATAATACCGTCGAGGATTTCGTCGCATCTTTGCGCGGTCACTTCGCCGTAAACTTGTTCGTTAATCATCATGACCGGTGCCAAGCCGCAAGCACCCAAACAACTCACTGCCTCCAAGGTAAACAGCATGTCATCGGTGGTGTGTTTTTCGTTAGTCAGTTTTAATTTTTTGGTTACCGTGTCGATGAGTTTCGAGGAGCCTTTCACGTGGCAAGCCGTGCCATCGCAAACTTTAATCACGTATTTTCCTTTGGTTTCCAAAGAGAAATGGGCGTAGAAAGTAGCCACGCCGTAAACTTCCGCCACCGGCATGTTCAATGCGGTTGCAATGTAGGTCAACACCTCTTGGGGAAGGTAGCGGTATTCCGCTTGCACCTCCTGCAAGATTGTAATCAAACGAGTCTTATCGTGATCATACTTCTCGATGATTTCGAGAACTTGTCCGAATTGTCTCGTACTTTTGTTTACCATGCTGTTTTGTGTACTCATGATTTTTTATGTTTTATATAACTCAGGTTAGGTTTATTGTTCTACTGTTTTTTCTTTATCGGTCAATTTATTCAAAATTACCGCTAAATTGGCGTAAATGTGCGTGTCTTGCAGGATCACGTGCTGGGGAATTTTCAACGCCACGGGGGCGAAGTTCCAAATGGCCTTGATTCCCCAGCTAATCATCATATCTGCGATCTCTTGCGCCACGCTGGCCGGTGTGGTGATGATGCCGATTGGAATGTGCAATCGATCCGCCAAATCTCTGTATTTGTCTATGTGAAAGATAGATACATTCCGAAATTCCTTTCCCACTTTCGTTGGGTCAGTGTCGAAAGCGGCCACAATCCTCATGGAGTGTTCCACAAATCCGTCATATTGGATCAACGCCTGTCCCAACGAACCGGCACCCACTAAAAACGCTTCCCGCTGGCGGTTGTAGCCCAATAAGTTTTTCAGATTAACCAACAGATCTTCTACGCCGTAACCTATGCGCGGACGTCCGCTGGCTCCGGCATATGCCAGATCCTTAACCACTTGCGTGGAATCCAGACCAAGCCGTTGTCCGATCTGCGGAGCGGAAACATTCGATACCTCCGTCTCTTTCATCTCCTTTAGGAGATTCAGATAAGAAGGCATACGCCGAATGGTAGGTTCCGGAACCCCCATAATCTCTTTGCCGTTCTTGTTTTTTTTACTATCCAAGGTGCCTGTGTTTTCGGTGGCAAAGATACACAAACTTTCCATATAAAGATTTTTTTCTTTATTTATTTTATGATCTTCCTACTGAGGTTTTAAGCATAAAGAAAAAGGGACCGCCTTTCGGCAGCCCCTTTCTTGATACTCAATTCTTAATCGTTAATTCACCACGAACTTCTTCACTGCGCTTCCCGCACTGCCGGAGAGTTTGATAAAGTAGACTCCGGCGTTGTAAGAGGAGACGTTGATGGAGAAATTCAGGTCGTTGACCGTGGAGTAATGGATCTCTTGGCCGAGCATGTTGGTGATCGTCACTGTCTCAAACACCATCTCCGTTTTCACATTAAGGGTGTTTTCCGTTGGGTTGGGGAAGATGAAGACACTGTTGCCAAGGTCGTAGTTTTCGATACCGTTCGGAGTAAAGAGCACTGTAATGGTGTGGTTTGCCTGCACGTCGGTGAAAGTGTAGGAGTTGTCACCGGTGTTCCACGTATCGCTCGCACCATCGATGAGCACATCGCTGACCACTTGGCCGCTATCCGGAGCGAATTCGAAGCGTTGCGATCCGCCTTCCACTACTTGCACCGCCGTTGCCGGAGTGATGGTTCCGTTGCCGGTCACAGAAGGTGTAATGGTATAGTGCACCACGCCTTCCGGTTCCGTGTTGAAAGTAGTTGATGTGTATTCGCTTTCATTGTCGGAACCGCACACCGCTTTCACGCGCACATCGTAGAGCGTGCTCGGATCCAAGTTGATAAGGTTTGCGGTGTTTTGGTTCACCGTTTGCGAACTATAGGCATCGCCCTCTTTGCGGTGTTCCACCACCCAGCTGGTCTCGTCTCCGCCCGCTGTCCAAGTCACCGTGGCGCTCTTGTCAAGGATATTGGTAACGAGCAAATTGGTGGGGGGATTGCAGCCACCAACAGACAATGTGGTGAACGGAGCAGCATTGGCATAGTTGCTTTCACCATCGGTGCAAACACTCTTCACCCGCACATTGTAGGCGGTGTTTGCCGTCAAGCCGGCGAGGGAATAAGAAGTGCCGGTAACCGGAATGGGAGTGCCATAGTTGGCTTCAGACACTTTCTTGTACTCCAGCATGTAAGAAACCGCAGAGGCAGAAGCTGTCCAGCTGATGGTTGCCGAGCTTTGGCTTATGTCGGAAGCAGTTACATTGGAAGGCGCATGGCAAACAACTGTTGTACCACTGTAATCCACAACCACATCGTCCAGATAATAACCATTGCCGGAGCCACCTATCCATAAAAAGGCTATGTACTGCCCGTTTCCTGAATAATTCGCAAAATTTACGGAATACGGGGTTAGCGTCACTGTTTTTGGCATCGTGTCTACAGGTGTGAAAGTGTTGTAATCTGCCGGATTGGTCATTACTCCCACGATAAATTCACCTGCTGTCATATTAGAGTTTCTGCCATAGAAAGAGACTTCCAAACTATTGATTAGGATGGATGCGTCCAAGGGAGGTAACGCCGCCAAGGCATAAGCTGTGGCTCCGGGCCAGTTAAAATCCAAACAATTCGGTGAAGAATTACAATAAACAGCTCCCGTAGCTGCCACATAGGGCCCTTTGTTGTTGTTTGATAAATAGCTCCAGCAAGTAGGCACTGACGGAGAACTAGCGGTACCGGTAGGCGTGGTATCAAAATTTTCGCTGTAGGGCAAGGTTGTGATCGCCTGACAAGGCACTGTAAAACTGACTTTCACCCAAAGACTGTTGTCATTGACAGAACAGTTGGATTGCACATACACATCATAGGTGCCGCCGACATTCAAGCCGGAGGTAGCGATCTGGTAGGAGTTTGTCGTAATATTAGCGACCGGCGTGCCTCCCGTGTTCACGTCAAAACCTGCCGGTCCGTATTTTAGTGTCCACTCCGTTTCATCTCCTCCGGCACTCCATGAAATATCGGCCGTCTGGTTGTTGAGATTGGAAACCGCAAGAGCGGTGGGAACCGGACATGTGTTGGTAAACACGCTAACATCATCTAACCAGTAAAACCAATTGTCCAATATTTGATTTTGACGGAAAGCGATCTGTTTAACACCTGCCGGTGCCTCCGATAAATCAACGGTGTATTCCAACCATGTATAATTACTGGTGGGATTCAAAGTTTGCAAAGCTACAAAAGTATTCAGGTTGCCTGGAATTGTATAATAGCCCACCGAGAATGTTCCGGAACTAACCCCTTCTTTTCTTAGCCAAAAAGAGACGGACAAGGTGTTGATATCGGTGTCAAATGCCGGACTAACCAACGTCAAGCTGTCACTGGAGGAAAAATACATGGAACCAGGAGCTGAATGGTAGGTAGTATTGATGTAAGGTCTTGTGGTTGAAATAGCACCACCATTGTATCTTTCCCAACAATTTGCAAATGCTGTGGCTCCGGTACCGTAAGTATCGAAATTTTCCATGTATGGTAACGTTGTGATGGTAGAGCAAGGAAATTGGAATGTTAGTTTTGTCCAAGTACTGATATCACCGCCCGGACAATTGGTGCGCACATACACATCATACACACCTCCTCCCACCAATCCCGTCATTTGACAGAAGTTAGCCGTAACCTCTTCCGTTGAGCCTCCCGTGCTTACATTAAAACCTGCCAGTCCGTATTTTACCGTCCATGCCGAGGAAGTTCCGGCATCCCAAGAAATATCGGCCGTTGAGTCAGTAAAATTAGAAGCCACGATGTTGGAGGGAACCTCACAATCTATATTCACAAACGAAAAGTTGAGAGCAGCATCTCCGGTATTTTCATAAAACTCAAGCACAAGATTGTTAGAGCCTGTGATTTCAATGGTATCCGAATGCCATTCCGCGTTAGCTGTGGTTGTCCAAAAGCCGGTAGCGGCAGTCGTGGTGGTAGCTCCGCTGGTAAACGGCAGCCATGTATCGCCTCCATCCACACTGAAACGGAAATTATCATCGGCATTGACGGTGAACACGTAGTTGTTGCCGGGGAAATTGTAGTTCATCCGGTATCTTACCGAGAATTTGTTATCAGGAGCCGTACCTATAAAGGTTGGATTTTCCCCCGTCCACGCCGCCGCATCCACGTCTCTTACAAATTGAACCGGTTCGTTTACGCTTCCCAAATAGTTTATAAACTGACGGTCGGCCGGAGAGGTGTAGACATAACCGTTCCATTCGTCATTGCCGTACGTTTCATTCGCCTTGGTCATAAAATGAACGTTCAACCACATGGAGTTTCCGTCACCGCAATTAGCGCGTACCCAAACCTGATAAGCCGTTGCTTCATCCAATCCGCTAAGAAGATAGGTGGTATCGGATGTCGTGTAGGTCGGCGTTGTGTTTTCATCCGGCGCAGTGGCATCCGTAGTCAGGTAGATGGCATAATCGGAAGCGGGGTTTGGCGTATAAGGAAGCCAATTTACATGGGCAGAATTGTCGGTAATACCGGTCACATTTGCTGATAAAGGCGGAACACAATCCGTGCTGGATACTACAACCAGAGTGTAATCATGTACACTACCACTATTTATTGCGCATGGGGAATTGATAGTAGGTGCAGAATTATTCAAAATTCTTAAACGATACCTACCGGAAGGGGTATTGGTAGGAATATTAATACTTCCCGCATGAGAGCTACTATAAGTATTAGAGATAAAAACCGTTTCATTCGTATCATCAAAATCAAAGTCACGATTCCAATCCACAAACCCTCTAACATATGAATAAGTGGTTGTAAGTGCCACGGATACGGGAAATCCGGCAGTTTGAATACATCGCAGATCAGTATGATCGAAATAGGCTCCCGCAATTCCTCCCGTAAAAGAGAAATTATCCAATCCTCCGGTAGTGATAGCTGATGTCAAGTAATAGCCTGTTCCTGCTGTGGTAGGGATACAATAGAACATGTCCACTTGAAGATGTGCCCACTCGCTACCGCAATCCGATTGCACGTAGATGTGATAAGTCTCGCCGTCCTGCAATACTCCGGGAGTATAAGAAGGAGTTCCAGTGGCAACACCGTTGTCAATCACATCGGCCGTTTCGTTGCTTGGGTCGGTCAGGGCAATAGTGGAAACTTTAATGTTCCAGCCTGTCTGTCCGAGGGCGTCCCATGTTAGCTGGTCGGTAACGACATCGTAACTAACTCCGGTTGGCAGCGGACAAGCCGCCGGCATGGTCACCGTGGTGCTACCCCAAATGCTGGCACAGTTGCGTTGCGCATAAATGTAATAAGTACTGTCGGGCAGTAAGCTGGATATAGTGTGGGGGCTTGTGCCAGCAGTACCTTCCCAGATATTTCCGGTTTCCGTTGCAGGGTCCGATAAGGCAACGGTTGAAACCTTGATGTTCCATCCGCCGATTCCAGGCAGATTCACATCGACAGAAGTTGGGGTGAGATTGGATGTTGTGATGGTAATGGGGATTTCGGCATACTGGAAGCCCACTGCGGCGTTACCGCCTTTTTCAAAAAATTCGAGTACCAGGTCGGTGGAGCCTTCCAAATAAACTATTGCCGTATAGGTTCCATTAACATAACTCGTCGTATTCCATAGTCTATTGCCACAGGAGGTGCCGGAACAGAGGTTGCTGAGCCATGTTTGTCCGCCGTCAATACTCAGGCGGGCGGCATCATCCACACTGGGTATGGTAATGGTGTAGTCTCCGCAGGGGAAGTCATAGGTCATTTTGTAACGCACGACAAAGTCCTCCAACGGACCGGATGTACCGGTCACCCAAGTGGATGTGGCTCCCGTCCATGCGGCAGCACTGCTTGGGCGGGTAAACTGTGCAGGTTCGGTCACTATGCCTAAGTAGGCACCCATAAAACGGTTTGCCGGTGTATCGGTGATTGAGGGCGCTGCGTACACGTAGCCGTTCCACTCGCCGTTGCCGAACTCTTCGTAGGCCGTAGTTCTGAAGTTTTGGCTAATCCATTCGCTTTCTCCCATGCCGGCACAAACACTTCTTATTTTAACAGTATAGGTGGTCGTGTCGGATAGCGCTCCTGTGGGAATGATGTGGAATGCTCCCGTTTCGGTAGCCGTATATACAGCAGTGCCTTCGCCCGGAGTAAATCCGAGTAGCCCCACTTCTATTTCAAAAGAGGTCACATTTTCGACAGGTATTGTCCAGTCAAGGCGAGCGGAAGAGTTTGTGACATTGGATACCGACAGTGCCGAGGGCACCTCACAGGGAGCGATAGTGGTGAAAGTAAAGGTCATCCACATGCTCTCCTCTTCATCGCAATGGGCTTTCACGGCCACGGTGTATGTACTGTTAGGTGCCAATCCTTGCAGGGTAATGGCAGTGTCGTTAACCACTTCCGAACTTGCGCTTCCGTCTCCCGGAATGAATGAATCTGCAAGGCCGTATTCCACCGTGTAAGAACCGGCGTTACCGGAACCCGTCCATGAAATATCGGCAAAGGAACTACCCACAACGGATGCCGTTAAGTCCAAGACAGGTATGCAGTCGCCGCCTATTAACAATAAATTGTAATCCACGACGGCACCATACGTACCTGTATAGCAGGGGGCACCTCCAGCATCCGTATCCGTACCCACAATTCTCATTCTGTAAATTCCTCCTGGCGTATTGGTGGGAATGGCACCGTCGCACACTAAAGTTGTAGGACGAGCATTTGTGGATAAGCCGGTATAAATGTTTTCGCCCGGATCGTCAAAATCATAATCATGATTCCAATCCACATAAATTTTGGTTCCATAGCTAAAACCCGCAGAGTAAGTAATGTTAACCGTAACGTTTGTTTGCATTGCCAACACGCCCCCCATAACAGACGACCTGTTTCTATATGAATTACCGTTGGCCATGGCTGGGATTATGGTATCGTTTACAGGAGGATATTGTCCAAAAGCAACTTTTATAATACCCATATTATCTACACTTGATGGCCTTGCTGTACAATACCGCAACGTAAATGGGTAAGATGTCCAAGCGCTGAAATTGCCGTCCTGGCAATTGGCTCTCACATAAAAATGGTACGTGGTGTCTTCCTGGAAATTGGCGCTTACTAAAAACTCCGGTGTTCCCGAAGCGGTGCCGTTGTCGATTATATCCGCCTCGTCCAAAGAGGGATTAACCAAGGCGGTGGAAGACATCTTGATTTCCCAGTCGGTCATTCCGCCCGCTTCCGTCCAGGTCAGCAGGTTAGTAGTTGCGTTGAATGCCAAAGCCGTGGGCGGTAGACAGGTGGATGGGGTGGTGAAGGTAATGCTGTTCCATATTCCGCCGCAATCGGTTTGCACATAGACCCAATATGGCGCTCCGGGCGTTAATCCTGAAACGCTGTAAGGGGTGCTGGTCAGGCTTGTCTGCACATCGATGCTATGTTCGGGATTGGAAGGGTCGCTCTCCGGATGGTCGGAAACAACCACATTCCAAGCGTTGCCGCTCTCGAAAGCCAAGTCAATGGAAGAGGAAGTGAGGTTGGAGGTGGTAATGTTTACCAAAGCGGCGACGTATTGGAATCTTGCTGTGGCTGCGCCTGTAGCTTCGTTAAACTCGAACACCATGTCAATGGGTGTAATCCCGTCGGAATACCAAGGTGTGGAGTTGGAAAAGTTTTGGCCATAAGTTCCGGATATCCAATTTCCTTCAATAAGCCATGTCTGTCCGCCGTCAATACTTAAGCGCGCGTAGTCGTTGTTCCCAATCGTGAAAGTGTAATTTCCACAGGGGAATGTTTTGGTCATTTTGTATCGCACCGAGAAGTTGTCGCTGGGAGCTGTTCCTGCCCACATATCCGCACCCACGTTTTGGTCTCCTGTCCATGCGGCGGAGGAGCTCCTGTCGAAATTCTCATCTTCATACACCAAACCCAAATAGGCGTCGAAAGTTTTGGGTGTGGGCGAACTATAAACATAGCCATGCCAAATCCCGTCGCCGAATGTCTCATTTGCCGTGGTTCCGGCACTGATAACCGTCCACAGGCTCAGACCGTCTGAGCTGCCGCAATCAGCCCTCACGGCCACAGAATATGTCGTGGCCTCATCCAGACCGGTGATTTGATACGTGTTTGTAGAGGAAGTGCCGGTACCGATCTCAGCACCGGTGCCGGGTGCGAAGCCGGATTCTCCCCATTCTACAATATAGGATTGAAAATTCAAAGGCACGTTCTCTGTCCATGACACGTCTATCGTGTTGGTGGTTGCTCCGGTTACGGTAACCGCCGTGGGTTGGGCGCAGAGAATCGTCGTGGTGAAGTCATAAGTTGCCCAGCCGCTTGTGCTGCCGGAGCCGCAATCGCTTTTCACCGCAAAAGTATAGGTCGTGAAGGAAGCCAAGCCCGAAGGAATGGCGGCTGTGGTGGCGGAAACGTAATCGCTGCCTATTTCAGTGCCGGTGCCGGGCGTAAAGCCTTGCGTTCCATATTCCACATAATAATTTGTGATGCCTGCGCCGCCAGACCATGAAAAACCAGCAGAATAAGGTCCGATGCCGGTTGCGGTCAGACCTGAAGGAGGAACGCAGGGATCTAAAACAGGGTAGCCGTCATTGATATTGTCCGCATCAACCATCCAAGCACTGCCTAAAGTGGTTACAAACGTAGCGTCTTGCATTTCGGCAAGGGTCTTTATAATACCATTTTGTCTGGCATTATCTACTCCGCCATAAAAATTGGAATAACTATTGGTCAGCGTCCCGCCATAGCCGGAAATACCCGCCGTTTGATTCGATCCATTGTTCGTGTAGGCGGCGTAACAGTTGACGGTTTGCGTGCTGCCTCCGTTTCCGGTAATTCCCCCATAGTAAGAACCGGCTCCACTAATCGTGCCGGTAACTCCGCAGTTTTGGATATGCGTAATACCATGGCTGTTTCCGTTGGGCCAAGTGGCACCGATCAACAAAGCGTTATTATTGCAAGCACTGTTGATGTTTCCATTGATTACCATGCAATTTCGAATATTGGTGGGAATGCTGCTATAGGCAACGAAACCAACCAAACAACCGGACATTCCGCTGGAAACCACGGTCGGATTTACCAGTATGCTCTTTTCAATGGTAGCAGCAACTATTTTTAAAAAGAATCCAGAATTACTACTTCTATTGATATACATATTGTATATTTTATAGAAATTTCCATTGAACGTTCCGTTAAAGGAGGCATTACCGCTACCCATGCAACCGGTTTCGTTGCTTGCCCCAATTCCAATAGGAATCCATTCATTGGTCGTGCTGTTATCGGCGTTAAGCCAGATGTCGGCGGTCAGATTAATGGATTTCCCGCTGAAATTGTTGCCGGCATTGCACAATTGTGCCAACCCCGCCAATTCTTCCGCCGTGGAAATGTCAAACGAAGTGGCGTTGGCATTGTTCGTGTACCAGTCGGTGTCGGCGGTTCCGTCCCAAACCGTTTGTGCTTGAAGATGCCGCATGTTTCCACAGAAGAGAAACAGCAATAGTGCGGCCATGATGGTTTTGTTGTGTAAGAGTGCTTTCATAATACTAAATTTTGTGAATAAAAAGATTCTTTGAAGTTAATGATGCATTATTTTGTTATTTTTTTGCCGAGGCAACATTACAAAAAAAAATTATATAAAACATACCTATGAACAAATTTTTTCTGGAAAATGCGAAAAATAAAGATAAATGTCTGATTAATAGGTAAAAATAATTTATAGACTATGTATATATTAATTTGAATGCAGGATGAATAACATCTCACTCGTTCATCTGATCACATCTTTCACAGCACTGTGAGAGAGCCGTGGAACGAACAGCCGTCATCCAAATCAACCACGTAGTAGTAAAGTCCGGGTCAGCGGATTTGCTAATTAGCGTTCAGGCTATTGAACTACTAAAAATACCCATTCCAAATACCAAAATAGAGCAACAGATAGAAAAACTACTGCAAGAACAAGATTATCAAGCAATAGATAAAATTGTTTATCAAATTTATGGACTGAGCGAGGAAGAAATAGAGTTTATAGAAAGATGATTTTGTTGAAAAATACCGTGAAAATACAAATAAAGCATATTCTTTTCACGGTATTTTAGTACCTTTGTCGAAACTTTTCAGAATATGATGTATCAAATAACAAAAGATAAAATTGCTAAGTTGCAACAACAATATGCCGAAATTTCAAAAGGGAACGAAAAACTTTTGAAGGAAATAGCCATTTCCGAAATTCCCGAAATGGTTTATAACTCAAATGCAATAGAAAATTCAACTCTCTCGCTTGAAGATACCGAGAAAATTCTTATCGGTGGAGAATTATCTCGAAAAGTAAATATGCGTGAGGTTTTTGAAGCAAAAAATTTGGCAAAGATTACCGAAGTCTTGCTCGAAAAGCCAAATCAAAAACTGACAACAAAACTTATTCTGAATTTACATAAAACCCTACTTACAAATATTGACGACAGTATTGCAGGGCGTTTCCGCAGTGGTCGGGAATGGGTGCAAGTAGGCAATCATTTAGGAGCAAATCCTCTGTTTGTAGATAACCTTATGATGGAACTCATAGATAATTACAATAATAATAAAGAGCGTTATTATTTGGATAATATAGCATATTTTCATGCAGAATTTGAAACAATTCATCCTTTTTGCGATGGCAACGGACGAATAGGAAGAGTGCTTATCAATTTGCAACTTATGCAGTTAGGACTGCCGCCGATTATCATTCAGAACAAAAGCAAACGCACGGAATATTATCCGCTTTTTATCAAATATCCTGTAACAATGAAGTTTGATGGTTTTACAGAACTTTTTGCCGTCCTTTTGCAGGAGTCGCTGCATAAACGGATTACTATGCTGACTGCCAAACGCATTGTTCCGCTCTCGGTTTGGGCTGAGAAAAACAGAATAAAAGCAAATATTGCTGCCAACAAAGCAAAACGTCAAACAATTCCGGCATTTCGTCTACGTGAAAAATGGATGATTGATGAGAACTTTATTGCGATTCAATGAATTGTATTTCTTCATTAGATAATTGATATAAAAGACAAATTGATTTTTCAATATTTTCTAAATCAAACAACATCAAGATAAAATTGTGGCTCTCAAACAATTTCACTATATACGATTTTCTGTCTATAAAAATCCACCCTCTGTTTTATCTAATGAAAGGATCAATCGCTGCTGATTTGCTGTATTTTATCCTGTAAGGTGTTGTGTAAACGGTCTAAATAGCGGTAAATCTTATGAAGTTCCACATCTTCATCAAAGTAGGACTTTAAATAATCAACCGTACCGGCTTTACTCGCCGGTTGGCACAGACGGACTACGACCAAGTGCTTCAATATATCATCATCTATATTTTATAATAAAGTGATTTTCATATAGTTGGAAAATTGATGAAATGAAAGTGTCGAAGTCAGGAAATGTACCCACTAAACAAATTTTTTCTGGAAAACGCGAAAAATAAAGATAAATATCTGATTAATAGGTAAAATAATTTATAGACTATGTATATATTAATTTGAATGCAGGATGAATAACATCTCACTCGTTCATCTGACAACATCTTTCACAGCACCGTGAGAGAGCCGTGGAACGAACAGCCGTCATCCAAATCAACCACGTAGTAGTAAAGTCCTTTTAGCACAGTTCCGTTTATCTCGCCATTCCAATAGATCGTGGGATCACTGTTTTTGTAGACCAATTTGCCCCAGCGATCGTAGATATACAGGGTGAAATACTGAAAAGGAAAATCTTGCAAAAATTCGAAATGATCGTTGATGCCGTTGTGATCCGAGGGGGTGATGACATTGGGGATGCCGGGATCGATCGGACAGCAAAAGGTGATAACCACCGAGTCGACGGCTTGACAATGATGCTCCGAGACCGTTACGTAATAGGTGCCAAATTCCGTGACTTCGATCTCATCCTCTATGGCTCCGGTGCTCCACAGGATATCGGTAAATGGTGTATGCACTTTCAGTTGCGACTTGTATTCAAGGCAGAAATTTTCTGTCAGGTTTTCAATAGTGAGGTCGGGCTTTTCAACAAAGGTGATATGAACTTCATCGCTGACTTCACACCCGATCTCATTATAGACTGTGACGGAATATGTCCCTGTTTCATTGGCCGCGATCTGATATGAAGAGTCGCCCGTGCTCCACTGGTATTGGGTGAAATCGGGAGGGACACGAAGAATGGTGTACGTGCTGTCTTCTTTACAAATGATCTGGTCTTCTCCTAAATCCATATTCATTTCAGGATGGAATTTGATGTGAAGATGTATGATGCTGTCGCAACCCAATTCCGTGTAGAGGTGTTTTGTATAATCCCCGCTTTCAATTAAGATGGTGTCTGCAAAAACATAACTTTGATGGTGGCACAGTTCAACGGTGTCATAAGAATGATAAGGTTCTTGAATGTAGATGGTTACGGAGTCGATTTCCTCCAAGAGGATGGCGAAAAAGATGTCATCAAGCCCCAAGTCGTTACCCCAACTGGTTGTGCTTTGGTTAACAATCTTAAAGTCGGCCACCGTGTTATTTCCGCTCTCCCAGACGGTGAAAAACTGTTCCCAGCCATTCGTTATAGGAAATGGTCCCCGAAAAGGAGCATCTAACAATGCTCCATTGATGCTAAATTGCAGTAACGGAGCCTCAGCCACCTCTCTTGCGATCATGGTGGAAACCCAGGTGTAGAAAACGTATCGGGTGTTCGGCTGTATATTGCTGATGCTATTTGCCCATAATGTGACATTGGGAACGACAGCGGCGTTTATGCACATGAAATTTCCCGTTCCGGTGGTATGATCTCCGATATTCAACCATCCGGCATATCCTTGAGCTCCATTGGTGGCAATCTTATAATGCCCTTCCGCCAAATTAGGCATAGCCTGGCTGTACGTGTAAGCGGAAGTGAATCCCGTGTTGCCAAGTTCGAAATCCCCGTTTACAAACAAGCAGGTGTCGGGACGGAAGCCGTGAAGATAATACGTGGTGGTCACTGTCGGATTCGCCCAAGTGACTAACTGGCTGGTGTCCGTTATGGTTGGGTCGGATTTCCAATGATAGAATAGGTAATCATCTCCATCAAGATAACCGGAGAGTTTGACATATTCATGTCCGCAAATGGTGTCGTTAGCACCGGCGCTGACATATTGTGCTTGCAAATGAGTTGCTGAAAATAAGATAAATGACAAGATCAAGATATTCCTTTTCATAATTTTACAATAAAAAGTGAGACATATGTAGTATTTTGTTATTTTATATATTTCTTATTTTTCACGAGGCAATATTACTAAAGAAATTTGTTATATTACATACCATGAACGATATTTTTTAAATGACTACTCAATATTTCGCCTAAATATCTTACCTTTATGGCGTTTATTTTAATCATTCTACAATGAACTTATTGAATTTCAATGACACATTTCCCAATGAGGCAGCCTGTAAAGCCAAATGGAAAGCCGTTTTATTGAATTGGATGAAGGGTTTTTCACAACAGAAATATCGGCTGACGAAAAAGATAAACCTTTGAAGCGCGGTCGTGGCAGTCAGAAAAAAAGTAAGGTATTGGTAATGGCAGAAAGTGTTCCGGTTGAAAACGGCCCAACCGATAAATCCGGAAAACCTCGCAAAGTCGGCTATTTGAAGATGTTTATTATTGATGATTTGAAGTCGGAACTTTTTTAGTGCTGCATCAATAGTAATGCAGGATAAAAATAGAGGCAATAGGCAGGGTAACAGATGGTTTTTGGACAGGTGGTCGTATGTGGCTCTGATTTGAGCAGGGCTAAATCATTAAAATCCCTCTTTCTTCTGTCAATCAATACAATACCCCTCTCAGAATGGTTGTTTTTTTGCTAAATTGAATATTTTTTTTGAT
>JAITVP010000043.1 GCA_031285725.1 Bacteroidales bacterium | reverse complement strand
CCTGCCTTTCCTTCACGTTCTGCACAATTGCTCGCCCGATCGCCAATGGATTCACCCCCCAATGGTAACGAAAATAGCGATCTTCGAAATGGATGATGCAAGTCGCAAACTTCTTGGGCACGGTGTCCATGACGGGAAACCGCCACTGCCCATCCTCTGCCGTCCGTGCGCCCAGCAGTACCCCGTTCCGATCGTTTACCACCGTGGCATATGGAACATTGAAAAGCGGGCTGGGCAAACAGAAAATATAGAGAAAAAGTAATAAAACAGCGACACCCCAAAAGAATCTTTTTTTAATGAAAGTGGTCGGACGATTCAAAATCGCCCGACCACTTTCATTTTTTAAACTCCTCCAACCCTTCACTTCTTCACATTTGCAGTATAATTCAAAATAATCACCTCATTTCCCGGATCATTAGTGATGATTTCGATGGTGCCTTTCTGAGTACCGTTTCGATTGGGTGCTTTGTAGGTGAACGGAAACGTCATTGATTGCCCGGCTTCTATCGTAGCGGTTTTAGTAGTGATACGCATCGCACTGGTATTCGGCGCAACGTCGCGGATAATCAGCGGGGATTTCCCCTCGTTGGTAATCGTGAATCCAACTTCCTTGCTGCCATTTGGTTGCATTTCACCCAATTCTATCGTATTAGCCAAGAAAACCGCTTTGGGCATTTTCTTCGGGTTCACATTGGAAAAATCCTCGCGAATTGTCACATTGAAAGCGAGCACCTTGTTATTCTCCAATGAATCGTTGGTTTTGAGGATAATATGGTCGTTGATGTTACCAAATCCGTTCCGTTTGCTCGCATCGTATTTGAAAACAATAATTTCCTCCTTGCCGGGTTGGATTGCACCGCCGAAACTGCGGTAAGTCTCGGTGATATATTCCGGCATCTTCTCATACTCCACTGTCACGGGCTTGTTCCAGAAGTTTTTCAACGTGATCGTGTCTAAATGGGCTTCCGTGTTTTTCAACGTGAATCTCACATTCGGCTCTTTAATGCGTGTCATGCCGTTGCCTGCTTTATATCCAGCCACTTCAAATACTGTGGGCGGTCTTTTGGCCACAGTTCCCTTGATGGAGACGATATGGGGTGCGGCATTATTTTCTTGGAATCTCGGTTCGTTGGTAAACACCCGGATCGATTTGCTGATGGGACCGGGTCTGCCCGAAGGATTGTAAGTGGCGTCAATGAAACCGCGCCCTCCCGGTTCAACAGCTGTTTTGGTATAATCGGCCGCCGTGCAGCCGCAACTGGGTTTTACTTGGGTTAGCAGCAATGCGCTGTCCCCAACATTTGTAAATTCAAATCTACCGGTTTGTCTTCCTCCTTCTTCCTTGATGGTTCCAAAATCGTACGTAGTTTGATCAAATTGAATTTTGGGTTGTGCAACAGAGATCAAGCCCAACAACACAATCCACAATGTAAATCCGATTTTTTTCATGATTGTTGATTTTTAAAAATTGCTATTATTTTTTGAAGTGCGCAAAAGTACAATTTTATTTCCTAACTCATTTAAATCTACCCCATTAAAATTGCCAGATGACATAAACAAATAGACTGAGGGAACCTCATGGTTCATTAAAAGGTTATCTATTAATTCATTAGAATCCGTGTAAACAGTTAGATTTTCTTGGTTAAAATAGGATTTCACAACGTCTTTTTCTAAATCAGGTAGTTTTTTATGTGCCAAAGCATGAAAATCATAGTAAACAATAGACACATCCGCCCCCGACATTGTTCCTTCATACTCCTTTAAAAATGTTTCATTCAAACTACTGAACGTATGTAACTCCATACAAGCTACAAGTTTACGATCTGGAAATTGTTCTCTCACCGCCTCGATGGTGGCCTTCAGTTTAGAAGGCGAATGGGCGAAATCCTTGTAAACCGCAACCTTGTCTTTTTTGGCAACCAGTTCTAACCGCTTTGAGGCCCCTTTAAAAGATGGGATTGTTCTATAGAAATCATTTTCGTTTACGCCTACCGCCAAGCAAGCGTGCCGGGCAGCATTGAGATTTGCCAAATTGTGTTTCCCAAAGATTTTGAGCGGAATATCCCCGTATGTCGTTTCCAAAAAAGTGACCCCGTTTTGAATGCAATATGGATGAATGGAATAAGGAATTTTATGTCGGATATCTATCGTTTCACTCATTTCCGCCAAAACGGCATCGTCTTTACAATATATATACGTGCCGTTCTCGGGAATCATGTCGGCGAAAATGCGGAATTGATCAATGTAAATGTCGAACGTGGGAAAGACGTTGATATGATCCCAGGCAATACCGCTGATGATACCAATATCGGGACGGTAGAGGTGAAATTTCGGCCGGCGGTCGATCGGTGAGGTGAGGTATTCATCGCCCTCGATGACCATAATTTTCGCCGTCTCACTCAGCCGCACCATTACGTCAAAACCCGCCAGCTGAGCACCCACCATGTAATCGCAATCAATGTTCAATTGCTGCAACACGTGGATGATCATCGCAGTGATACTGGTTTTCCCGTGACTACCGCCAACCACGATCCGTATTTTATCCTTGCTTTGCTCATACAGGAATTCTGGATATGAGTAAATTTTCACACCCAACTCCTTCGCTTTCAGTAATTCGGGGTTATCCTTCCGAGCATGCATACCCAAGATCACCGCATCCAATCCCGTCGTGATTTTTTCCGGCTGCCATCCGATATTCTCCGGCAACAACCCGTATTTCTCCAATCTTCCCTTGGCCGGATCAAAAATCTCATCATCGGATCCCGTGATCTCATATCCTTTCAAATGCAAGGCAATCGCCAAATTATGCATGGCACTCCCGCCAATCGCAATAAAATGAATTTTCATGTAGATGCTTTTTACGGATGGCAAAAATAGCAAAAAAGGAGAAAGGTTCTCCTGGCTATTCTCCCTTTACCCTTTACCCTTTACTTTGCATCTCACTCCCCCCACAATCCAAATCCCGGCTTGCTCAAGATCGCCGAGGTCGAAATATTTTTGATTAAAGAGATTGGATACCTCGATGAAGAGATCGCCGAGGGTGTGATGGTAGTTCAGTTTGAGGTCAACCATGGCGTAGGTGGGATAGGTGGCGGTTGCGCCGTTCTCGTTGATTTTATATGATGTATATTCACCCTTCCTTTTCCGGAAAGAGACGGCATAGTCAATGGAAAATGATTTCCAGATCGTGTGGCTCGCCGAAACGGTGAGATTGTGGATGAGGTGATCCAGCACATAGCGAGATTGGTAACCTTGGCTATCCTTGTTGGAATACAAGTAGCAATATTGTATAGATAATTGGCGAATCGGGAAATCATCTCGCCAAAATTGATCAGGTCGCCAGGAGACTTGCGTTTCCACTCCGAGAAAATGGATGGCGGTGTGATTGATGACCCGCCACATTACATCGCCATCGGCTTTGACATAGTCAATCATATCGCGGCCGTGGCGGCTGAAAACTGACAAGGATGCGCTAAGCCAAGCGGCGGTTTTTCCTTTTTTGACGGCGTTGAACTTACTCCCAAGCTCCGCCGTGATCGCCTGTTCGGGCAACAGGTTCTGATTCCCGATAATGTCTCCGGTTTTGTAATAGAGATCTGTGAAAGTTGGGGTGCGGATGGTTGATGCGACAGAAAGATAGAGATGGGCATTATATAGCGATTTTTCTTTTTCCCGTTGCAAATAGTGATAACCCACCAAGGCTGCGGGAAGGAAATAAACTTTATCTTTCAAATCGAAAAAATAGTTCAGCAAAGCCGTGGCGCTGGATTCCCAACGTTTTCGTTTATAAGTGTGCGACAACGCCAGCCCCGAGGTCATTCGGGTTCTGCCACAAGTGAAGTCTATGTCGAAATGAGCACTGTGGACGGGCGTTTGCCTGATTTCGCCCAGCGAAGTGCTGAGGATGTCCTCCCCCCGAAAATCCAGACTCAGTGCGGTTTTCCCGATCTTGCTTTTTAAAGAAGTCAGAAGATTTACCCCGGCTACGTGGGTAGCGTGATAGTTGTTTTTCTCTTTGGGCTGATCTTTGATCAACTGAAAACAATCGGTATTATTTCGATAGTAAACCGTTGGTTTCCAACTTATACGACCTTTTGATTCCCAAGAAACGCTGGCAAGGAACGTACCCATGGATTCATACTGATCGGGATAACGCAACGAATAGAACCCGTTGGCACCGTAATTTTTATCAACATAACCGGTTTGAAATTCCAACGTGCCTTTCATGAAATTTCCAACCAAATGATAAAGAACATGGGTAATCTCGAAATCGGTGTTATGGACATATCCTTTTGATCTATTATGATTTATGGATAACAAATGGTTCACTTTCCCAGTTTTGAGGTTGAGGGCGACACCGCCATTCAAATAGCCGTACATCCCACCGGAAAAAGTCATAGCGAGACTATTTTGATTTTCGGGTTTGGTGACAATATTGAGCAGTCCCGAAAAGGGCGACGTGCCGAAAAGAAAAGAAGTGGTGTTGTTGAAAAGTTCGATACGGTGGATGATGTCCGGACTGACGGGAAGATTGAGGGAGTAATGTCCGGTTTGCGGGTCTGTGAAGTTAACCCCATTGAGGAGGAGCATGGTCTGGTCGAAATTGCCTCCCCGGTAACTGATGTCGGCTTGGGTACCGAACGGGCCGCGTTGTCGGATGTCAATACCTGGCAGGTGCTCAAGCAACTGATCGACCGACAGCGCCGGGGTTCGCTCAATCTCTTGTTTCTGTACTGAAAACTGAAGGAGGATTTTACTCAATCCGTCCGTTTCGGGTGGTGTTTCCTCGGCGGTGATGGTGACAGCGTCAAGCAACATGGCATTACTGTCAGGCGTGCTCTGCGCAATACTGTCCGTGGGTTTCGCCAAAAAGGAGCACCCCAACGACATGGTAGCAATGACCACTAATTTCTTCAGCGAGCTAAAGGCGGCGTACTTCTTCCTGCTCCAACGTTTAAAATAGAAGATTTTTTCTTTGATTGGATGTTTTTTCATGCTAAATAATTTGGTTTATAAAAAGTTGAATTACCTAAAAAACAACGGGCAAAAATAAAAAAAAAATGAAAAGAGGATGTTGGGTCTGTTTTTTTGTATATTTGCGGCTCAAAATATAAACACTAATATAGCATGAAAAAGTTTATCAGTTTATCCATCACGTTTTTTGCATTCTTTGCAATATTCAATGCTACAAATGCTTATAGCCAAGCGGATTGCAATGGAAAAAAGAGTGGCATCGCAATCGTTCGCACGGACGGGGAAACTCCGGAAGCACCGAAATCGGCCATGAAATTTCCGGCATACAAAGGCGGCACGAAGTCCATGTGCAGCTACATTTGCAAGAACATGAAATATCCAGATACGCAGAAACGCCAAAATGTGAAGGGCGTGACCACTGTGGGTTTTGTGGTGAAAAGCGATGGCTCAATCACAGATGTGGAAGTGGTGAAATCCTCCGGACAAAAGGAATTTGACGACGAAGCGGTTCGTCTCGTGAAATCATTCCCTAACTGGAATCCCGCTGAAGAAAATTGCGAGCCCATTGACTTCAAATCACAATTAGACATTGAATTCGACTGCGAAAAATGCGGCTGCAAATAAGACGTTTTTTGATTTACGCATAGAAAAGAGAAGGCGGCATCCTTCTCTTTTTTGTTTTCTTTTTTCCCTTATTATTGGCCGGGCAACTTGAAGCACCCGGCCGGTTACTCGTTGCTTTTTCGTACTTTTGCACCTCCTTGAAAAAATTTTAAATTATGGACAGTACAAGACAGCAAAAAATAGCGCAGTTGATTCGGAAAGAGTTGGGTGACATATTCTTGATAGATGGACCGGCAGTGTACGGTTGCATGATCACTGTGACACGCACCGCCGTGACGAAGGATTTGTCGATTGCCCGGTCATACCTTAGTATTTATAATGCGCCGGATCCCGACGCCGTGATCAAGGCTGTGCGGGCAAATACGAAGAACACCCGCTTCCGCCTGGGACAAAAAGTGAAAAACCAACTCCGGGTGATTCCGCAATTAGAGTTTTTTATAGACGATTCGCTAGATTATATCGAAAATATTGAAAAACTGTTGAAACAATAACCGTGCAGAAGCCCAATCTACACACACCCTTTTTTATTGCTTGGCGGTATCTGTTTTCGAAGAAAAAACATAATATCGTCAATATCATCTCCATCATCTCAACGGTCGGGATCACGGTGAGCGCGGCGGCACTGATCATCGTCCTCTCCGTGTTCAACGGCATTGAAGAACTGATTACCAAGAGTTTCAACTCTTTCAATCCCGATCTGGAAATTACTCCGGCTTCAGGAAAAACCATCGCCGTGGATTCCTTTCCATTTCGACAAATTGAAAACATGGAAAATATTGCCTCCGTGCACGAAATTGTTTCCGATTTGACACTCGTCACTTACAAGTACCAGCAAGTATTGGCGAAAGTGAAAGGCATTGACATGCGATATGCTACGGAGCGGAAGATGGAAAACTTATTGCTGACCGGCGATTTCAAACTGACGTCAGGCAGGGTGAATTTCGGAATTTGTGGCGCTGGCATGGATGCGTTTTTGCAAATTCAGTCGAACGAGGTAGAGCCGCTGAAGGTCTATTATCCGAAGCGGACCAAGAAGAATTTCGCCAACGCCGCCGACGCATTCCACGAACGGAAGTTGATCCCACACGGCGTTTTCGCCACTTTCACCAGTTATGACGACGAATACCTGTTTTGCGATATCGGATTCGCCCGGTCATTGATGGATTACGAAAATCTGTGCACTTCTGTGGAAGTATTTGTGACTAACGAGAAAAAATTGGAAAATACCAGAAACGCCATTCAAACCGCACTAGGTGAGGAGCTGCTTGTTAGAGATAAATATCAGCAAGAGGAGTTGCTCTTCAAAACGATGAAATCCGAGAAGTTGATGATTTTCCTTATTTTGGTTTTCATCTTGATCATCGCAGCGTTCAACATCATTAGCACAATGGGAATGCTGATCATTGAAAAGAAAGACGATTTGTCGATTTTGGCTTCGTTGGGGGCAAGTCGCCGATTCATCTCCCTGATTTTCATCATCGAAGGACTTTGCATCTCGTTTCTGGGCGGGTTGCTGGGCATACTCATCGGAGCACTCGTCTGTTTCCTCCAAGACACTCTCCATTTGATCTCCTACGGAAACGGCGAAGGCTACTACATTATCGATCACTATCCGGTGGATCTGCAGGGCGGAGATTTCCTCCTCGTCCTTGCGACCGTGCTTGTCATCAGCCTCCTCGCTTCCTATTTTCCAGTAAAAATCATCAAAAAAAGATATACGAAATAATATTATCCGTGGTTGTCGGTTAATTATAAAGTTTTAAATGTAATCCCAACATCAAATGAGAAAAGACATACTCTCCATCCTCTTTTTTGTTTTCATATCCCTTTCATTATCAGCGCAAACGGCATTAGGCACATTCAAGGATTATTTACCATACCACATGTTTAAGGATGTGGCGATCGGCAAGGATGTCGTCTATGCGGCGACCTATACGAGTTTAATGTTGGTGGATAAGAGTAACGCATCCGCACTTTCCACCTGGTCGAAAGTGGATGGCCTGTCGGAGGTGGGCATCTCATGCATCGAATATTCGGATGAAGCCGACGCATTGATTATAGCATATACCAATTCTAATATTGATATTATTAAAAACCAAAAACTTACAAATATTTCAGATATTAAAAACAAACAAATGTCAGGAGCAAAAACGATCAACGATATAATCACGTATGGCAAAAAAGCTTACGTATCCTGCGCTTTCGGAATCGTAGTGCTTAATCTGGAGACCCTTTTGGTTGACGACACTTGGTTTACCACAAGGAATAGTGAGAATTTTCTGGCACTGACCACCGTGCGTTTCGGCAACGATATGTACATTTCCACCTCAAGGGGGATTTTCCATACGCCGATAAACAGTTACCAAATCGCCGATTTCTCCACGTGGACAAAAGTGGAAGAGATGGGAAATGAAGAGTATAAGATGTTGCATCCTTTTAAGAATAAGCTATTTGCAGTTAAAAAAGATGCCAGAGTTGATCAAAGCCCGACACCGCAAGACTCCCTGTTTATTTACGAAAACGGCAGTTGGCGTCGGGATTATTCGCTGCCGATCTACCGTTACGCTTCCTTTGACTCTCAAGGTGATGAACTGTTGATTTGCGACTTTTTTTGTTTTTACGTGCTTGATGAAGAACTCAACACTATTCAATCCGGCGATTGGAACGATCATTTATCTTATCCGCAGAGAGCCGTTCTGGATGGAAATGAGATTTGGATCGCAGATGATTATGTGGGATTGATCCGGTATTTCCGAAATCAGCATTATGCCGATTTCCTATTCTGCGAAGGACCTTTTAAGGAAATGACCGAATCGATCGATTACGTTGGTGGCGTGCTGGCACTCGTGCCCGGAACGAAGGTCGGCTGGGGAATTTCCTATTACCCAGCCAGCGTGAGTTGGATGAAAAATGGAAAATGGGGATATAACTGGAATGGGTACAATGCTTTTGAAGATGTGCGCGATTTCAACAAAATCGCCATCAATCCGCAGAATCCAAGGGAGTTCTATGTGGCCTCCTGGAGCGGTGGCCTGTTCAAATTTGTAGACGGTGTGGCAGTGGCGCAATACAATTACGCAAATGCTCCCTTCGAACTCACTCTCATAAATAATGTTGATTCGGCAAATTTGATCAGCGCCATCGGTTTCGATGACAGCGGCAACCTCTGGATTTCCAACAGTCAGGACAGCAGACCGTTGAAAAAGATGGACACGCAAGGCCACTTTACCGCTTACAGCCTGAGTCCTTACGTAAACGCAACCCTCGGCACCATGGCCGAGCACCTGCTTTACGATTCGAGAGGACAAGTTTGGGTAACTTATCCAAGATCAGGCACCTATCCCATCGTGGTTTTCAAGGAAGGTACGAACGGGAACGCAAATAAAGTCGCCCATATCGAGATGAATTACTCAGCCGAAATCAGCACGACCACGGTGACGGCTATCGCCGAAGACAACAACGGAGAAATTTGGATCGGAACAGAGCAAGGCATCAAGGTGGTTTACAATCCAGGTAATGTGTTCAACAGCCAGGTTCACGCCCAGAACATCCTGATCACGCAATCAGGGTTTACACATCCGCTGTTGGAGTCCGAGCAAGTTACTTGCATCGCAGTGGATGGCGGCAACCGCAAGTGGATCGGTACAGCCAAAGCGGGTATTTTCCTCATGTCATCCGACGGCACCGAGGAGCTACTGCACCTCACGTCGGAAAATTCACCGCTGTTTTCCAACCAGATCACGGCCATCGAAATCAATTCGGATAACGGCGAAGTTTACATTGGCACTGCGGCAGGCTTAATTTCCTACAAAGGTTATGCGACCGGCGGACGGGAGGATTACAGCGAGGTACTGGTATATCCCAATCCTGTGAAAGACGGCTATGAGGGCGACATCGCAGTGAACGGCTTGATGGATAACTCGTTTTGTAAAATTGCAGACGCTGCTGGAAATTTGGTATGCCACGGCTATGCTTACGGAGGACAATTCATTTGGAGCGGCAAAGATTACAAGGGTAACAAAGTCGCAACCGGTGTCTATTTCGTCTTCGCTTCCGACCAAACCGGAAAGGAAAAGAGTGTGGCTAAAATCTTAATTATCAGATAGTCAACCATGTTAGTCTCCACGAAGGGCATTGTTGTCCATCGAACCAAATATTCCGACACTAGCCTGATTGTCAATATCTTCACCGAACAGTTTGGGTTACGAACGTTCATGGTTAAAGGGGCGTTTTCCAAGAAGAGTAAATTTAAGTACACTTTGTTTTCACCATTAGCGCTGTTGGAGACCACTTTCGATTTGCGAAATTCTGACATTCTATTTTTGAAAGACATCCATTCATACAACCATTTCAAGCACATTCCTTTCGATATCGTACGAAATTCGATTTTAATTTTTTATAATGAACTGGTATACAAAGCTGTATATCAGTGTCACGAGGATGCCACTCTGTTTCATTATGTGGAGGAAAAATTGTTACAATTAGACATGCCGGAAACTTCGCTCGGCGAAATCCATATCCATTTCATCATCGGGCTGCTCCGGGTGATGGGCATAGGTATTGTCAACAATTACAGCGAGATAAATCGCCATTTTTTCATCCAAGATTCGGCATTTCAGTCTGATTATTTTGAACACGAGGACTATTTGTCGCTCAATGCCTCACAGTATCTTTCCTGTTTATTGACAGAAGAAAATAAAATAGCTGTCGATAAACCAGTTAGGATGGAGCTGTTGCGGTTTTTGCTGCGCTACATGGCATTCCACATCTCCGGTTTCAAAATATCTGACTCCTTGCTGATATTGGGGGAGGTGCTGAATTAGACACGAAAGGCAAAAGGGGAACTAAAAACGGGAGAGCGGATTTGTCACATCGGCTTCAAACTTCTCGCCAACTTCGCAGCCAATCCGGGAAAGAAGCGTTTGATGTAGGTCATAAGTAGTTCTTTTCTTCCTACTAAAACTTCCCTTTTTCTATGAGCGATGGCGTTCACGATCTTTCTGGCTGCCTGTTCGGGGGAGACGCCGTCCGCCTGTCCTTTATCCAATTTGCCGTGCTGCGTGCCATCTTTTTCCAAGGCGTAAAAAGATATTTTGGTTTGTACACGCCCCGGACAGACGATGGTGACCCTGATATTTTGGTTGTAATATTCAGCTTGCACTGTTTCAAAAAAACCGTATAGCGCATGTTTCGATGAGGAATAAGCACAACGCAAAGGAAATCCGAACCGTCCGGCGATGCTGGTGGTAACAGCTAATTGCCCGCCACCTTGCGCAATCATTTTCGGCAATATCGTTTTAGTCAAAATAACCGGCGTGAAATAATTCACATCCATCACTTTGTTGATCACTTTCATATCTGTTTCGATCGTGGTGCCGCGTTGGCTGATACCGGCATTGTTGTATAGAATATCAATATGTCCGAAATAGTCAAAAGCGCGGTTGGCTAAAGTTTCGACCTCTTCGGTTTTAGAAAGATCGAAAGGGAGCGAGAATACCGCCGGCGAGCCTAATGCCAAGCATTTCGTTTTCACTTGTTCCAAAATATCCTCTTCCAATGCGGTCAGAATCAGCTTGGCGCCTTCCCTGGCGAAATCGTATGCACATGCCTCACCTATTCCCGAAGAAGATCCGGTGATCCAAACTACCTGGTTTTCGAAGCGTTTATCCATGATTATTTATTAAAAATAGTGCAATCCGTTGCCGTCCGCATTGCCATCAAATCTTCGCTTTAAACTTCATTGCCCTATCGGCGCCTTCCCCCACATTAATCAATACGGTTTCGCCATCTTTGATCTGTCTCTTTTCAAGCGCCTCGAAAAATCCCAATAGGCAAACGATGGATGCCGGCCCTAAGTAAACTTTCCTTTCTTGATAAACTCTCTTCGCCATATTAACCAGATCCGTCTCCTTCACCCGCAGGAACGTGCCGCCGGTTTTCTTTACGATCGGAGCGATCACCGGATACATGCCGGGATTTCCCGTGGAGAGAATGGAGACCTCCGTTGGAGGATTATCAATGACGGGATACTCTTTTTCGTAGCCTTTGGGGAAGTTATTGGCCACGGCATTCTCCCACGCTTGCACCATTGGATCGCACAAATCTTGTTGTATCAATAACATACGGGGCAATACCACATCCGGAAAAGTGGGATTAATTTCTCGCACGCCCTTGTCTATGGCAATCGGGCCGGTGCCACCGCTCACCGCTTGGATGTAGACATCAGGCATTTTGCCCAGCTGGCGCATAAATTCAAAGACCATCGTTTTTTTCGCCTCCACCCGGATTGGGTCAATATTGCCCGCCGAAATCAGCACCTTACTCTTTTCATGAAATTCCATCGCCATCTTCTTGGCATCGGCATAGTTACCGTCAACCGGCACCACATTTTGCCCAAAACTCCGAATCTCATTTATGGAATCTTCCGTGATGTCTTTCGGCACGAAAACGGTGATCTTCACACCCTCCAACGCCAAATATTTACTGTATGCCGTAGCCGTGTTGCCCGTTGAGGCCACACAAAACTCAGACACGCCGTTCTCTTTAAAAACGGTAGCGGCTAATGATGCCGCTACGTCTTTAAAAGTGTTCGTGCCTCCATTCTTATCATTGCGGTAAACCATTGCTTTGCAATTGATTCCGTACTGTTCCATAGCTATCTTCTCAAAAAAATCCCACTCCTCAATCGGAATGGCACCCTCGTGGCAAGAAATGATATTTTCTCTGTTCTCAACAGGTAAATAGTCAAAATAAAGCCAAAAACTGTCGGGGTTTTCTTGATATAATGCGGTCAATTTGCTGTAATCCGCCTCATAAACCGCTTCCGCATGCTTACTACCGCATCCATAACATTGTTGGTTTTGAGCAAACCACTGGGGGAATTGACGATTATCCGTACCGCATTGTTTGCAAATAAGGCGATATTTCATCATATTCCTCCCATCTTAACCAAATTCATGTCAGGAACCGGCTTGTCGTAAATGCCCGTCGCCAATTTCTCCTTGATTTCGCTGAAGACGCTGATCGTGCGTTCGACGTGTTCCAAGGTGTGCGCGGCGGTGGGGATCAAACGGAGCATCAGGGTGTCTTTGGGAATCACGGGGTAAACCACCACGGAGCAGAATATGCCATAGTTTTCTCTCAAATCCACCACGATATTGGTGCCTTCGCCCGGGCCACCTTTAAAATATACCGGCGTAACCGGCGATTGCGTATTCCCTAAATCAAAGCCTTTCGCACGTAATCCTTCTTGCAATGTTTTAGCCACATTCCATAGATTTTCGCGCAGTTCCGGCCTGGTTTTCAACAATTCCAATCGTTTCATCGCTCCGATCACCATCGGCATGGGCAATGATTTCGCAAAGATTTGCGAGCGCATATTGAAACGCAGGTAGTCGATGATTTCGCGTTGTCCCGCCACGAAAGCGCCAATGCCGGCCATACTTTTGGCGAAAGTCGCAAAGTAAACATCCACTTCATCCACACAATCAAAATGTTCCATCGCACCGGCGCCGGTTTTTCCCATCGTGCCGAATCCATGCGCATCGTCGATCAACAAGCGGAAGTTGAACTCTTTTTTCAACGCAGTGATCTCTTTCAAATTACCGAGATCACCGGCCATACCGAACACACCTTCGGTGATCACCAGCACTCCCCCACCCTGCTGATCAGCCAGTTGGGTTGCTTGCGCTAATTGTTTACGCAAACTGTCAATGTTATTATGTTGAAAAACATAGCGTTTCGCAAAGCTGAGGCGAAGCCCGTCCATAATACAGGCGTGTGATTCGGAGTCATATACAATTACATCCCGGCGGCTGGTGAGCACATCGATGATGGAGACCATACCTTGATAACCAAAATTCAACAAGTAACCGGCCGGTTTTCCCACGAAATCCGCCAAATCTTGTTCTAATTTTTTATGGTAAACGCTGTCTCCCGACATCATGCGCGCCCCCATGGGGTAAGCCAAGCCAAAATCTTTCGCCGCTTTCGCATCCGCCTCACGCACTTCAGGATGATTCGCCAGACCAAGGTAGTTGTTCAAACTCCATGTCAGCACCTCTTTTCCGTTAAAACGCATGACCGGCTGAATTTCCCCTTCCAATTTCGGGAACATGAAATAACCGTCCGCATTGGTTTGATATTGACCCAGCGGTCCTCCAACACTCTCGTTGATTCGTTCAAAAATATCTTTCATCATAGCTATGTAATTATTTGATATGTATATATTTATATTACAAATTACAAGTTAACGAGCGGACAAGTTGACACGCAACGCTTGTCTAATCGTCCCCACTCAAAAACGGCGCAAAAGTAAGCATAAACAAAAGATAATAGTTCGGTGTTATGTAAATTAAAAAAATGAACCTAAAGATTGATTTTTTAGAAAAAAGTAGTATTTTTGCGTGCTGAAAAAATTAAATTTCAAAATTAATAGTATCAATTAAAATCAACAAAAAATGAAAAAGCTTTACACAACATTGATCGCACTTTTAGTCGCAAGCACAGTTTTTGCGCAAATACAAATGCAGGAAAAGGATCCATCTGGAGCCCGAGTATTTAAAATCGGCGATAATTCAAGAGTACCCTTTCAAAGACCTCAAACAAATAATTCAAAAGCTTCTGCAACCTACACTTTCAATTTTATCGAGACGGCATGGCAATATATTGGGGAACCCCAACCTGGCGATCAAACCCTTTATTCCACTGCCGTAGCCGATGCCAATTGTGCTGCTTATAATTCCGATGGGATTGTTCAAAGTGTAACTTTTGGATCAATCGGTCAAGTTTTCGACTTCAAAGGAATTTATTTCAATTATTGGGAGTTTTGCATGGCCGGGCAAACATTCAATATGCCAAACCTCAGCACAGCCAATTCATTTAGTATTGATAGTATTGGAATTGCTATGTATTACGACCAAGGTTCAGAAGTTTCTGATGATTTCGTTGACACGTTGGTTATCTCTTATGTAGTGGGATTGGAACACGGTTACTATTCCTATTTCGGTAATGATCCCGAGGCCCCCTCCATGAGAGGCTATTTTCCAAGCGTACTTGGGGCCCCTACATACGGATTTGATCCCAACTCCGACTACTTGAGTGATTCGGCTGAGGTGATAACACAAAAGATACTACTTACTAAAACACACGCAGATTATGAAAACGTGATTTTCACTTTCCCCGCACCAGCCGAATTAAACAATGTTAGATATAAAACCATTGGTGTTTTATATGGATTCATTCCGGGAACCATAGAAGGTGAAAGAGATACTCTCACCTCTGTGATGGAGGAAAATGTAAACTTCTTTGGCGCACTCATCTCTAAAAACCCCATCTCAGAATATTGGGCTACTGTCAGTGGCGGCGGCTCCGCACGCCTAGCTGCTGATATGAATACTCCTTTATTTTCTTCGTATGATACCTATTTTGACGCAAGTACCTCCAATCAATGGTATCTGCAAATGTTTCCTTCTAGAATATTGAACACTCCTGCCAACACTTACTATTACCCTGAAATCAGCCTCACTACCACTTGCAATGACTGCGACATCTTCTCTGTGAAAGATATCGAAAAGAAAAGCATTACGGTTAGACCGAATCCGGCTACCAATATGTTTACCGTGGATTTGGAGGAAAATGGATCTGCACAAGTGCAACTTTTCAATCTGGTTGGACAATTGGTTTATTCTGAACAAACCAACGATTCTTCTATCAGCGTTAATGTTAGTAATCTCAACAGCGGTGTTTATATGCTGAAAATCATGCAAGACGGAAAAATTCACACATCAAAAGTTATCGTAAGATAATTAAAAAAGTAGATTTAAAATATAAAAGAGCCTTCTCATCAGGGGGGCTCTTTTTTTTTATCCCTCCCCCCCCAACATTCCGCCCTATTATTGCTATTTTTGTTTTCCAAACATAGCAGTGGTTTGGGCAACTTGGCATCCGGCATGATCAGCTCTACTTATACTTTCGCCATCAATATTTTCCTGACCGTTTTCGTCCTCTACTTTATTGAATGAGTAAAATTCCTAAGTAACTTTGAGTATTTATAGCAATTGAACTTATTAAGTACTATATCCGTCTTCTGCAAACCATCCTAAAATATCCGATGTTGAAATAATATTTGAAGCATCCGCAATGGCAGCCTCCAGCACTTCTTTGGTTCTGGCTTTCACCTTTCTCAGATAAGCCTTCATTTTCGACCACATCATCTCAATGGGATTAAGATCGGGACTGTACGGAG
>JAITVP010000029.1 GCA_031285725.1 Bacteroidales bacterium | reverse complement strand
CGGAAAATGGACAATGAATGGCTGATCCGACTTTAATTTATTGCTTTTTTTTCTGTATCTGAGAGAATTAGCCCGTGAATATTTTTTTAATGCGTTTGCCCTGCATCTCGGTGAATTGTGGGGAAGTTTTTAGAGGTGCCCTTTATTGATTTTGCTAAAACCATCTTAGAACGATATGGACAGGGACGTTTTCAAAATGGAGTTCCTTCGAGTTATAACTCGGCATTTCCAACGACACCCCTGACTTCGTCAATGCGTCACCCCAACGACTATTCCCCATTTTTTGGGTCGAATAGGGGCTGTATCGCTTGATGTTTATCGGAAAGGAATAGAGTCTTTGTGTAAACTGCACCATTTTCAGGCAGTTTCACTTTGATTGTAGTGATGGTTTTAGCCGCATCCAGTACCTTACCTACACTTAAACCTGTTTCTTTCTGCTTGATAATCCGCTCCAGCTCCTTGTATAATTTATAGGCAACAAAACAGATACATGCATGAGCTTCTATTCTTCGCTCGGTAAAGTGGAACATGGGGCGCATCTCAAGTGAGCCTTTTGATATGCGGAAAGCACGTTCTACAACCCATAAACCGTGATATTCGGCAATGACCTTATCCGCATCCAAGCCGGTGTTTGTGATGTATCCTTTCAGCCCGTTCCAATGGCTGTCTTCTGTAATTTTCTGTTCACTGATAACTACTTCAACATCCTTGCTTATTTCAAGGAATTTATTGTAACCGCGTTTGTTGACCTGTTGCCTGGTGAGCTTACCGCTACGATGAAGTCTTTGCCCAATGAGAAACGTTGTTTGAAGTCGTCTATCATGGGAATCATTGTATAGCCCTCATATTGTTTCCCATTGAACAGGGAATAATAGGATTTGAGATACGCTGTGGTGGCAAGTTTACTGGCTGGCTGTGATACTCTGGCAATGACCAAATGGCGAAGTATCTCGTCAGCAATACAGTTGAAACCGATGCCATCATAGATGCCATTTAACAACAGTTGAGTGCCATTAATCAGTACAGCATCCATATTCCCTACTACTCGCTTGGTTTCTTCCTCTTCCCGTCCCTTACGGTCTTCGAAGTCGAGTTCTGCTTGACCGGCGCAGAGCAGATTGATAAACTTGTTCTGCTTCACTATCCGTCTGAACAACACCAAAATGCTTTACTTCCTTGAATTGCCCATGTGATTTGCTCACTGCAACAATACTAATACTACCCGAGTGGTTCTTTTTCTTGCGTACAAACATAGCCTAAAGATATACATTTTGGACTTGCGTCACCCTGAATCACCCATTTTAAAACGTAATTAATTGATAATCAATATACTATATGTGATGGCGCAAAAAAGTGATGAAGTCAGGAAGATATAAAATCTGAAAGCAATTCACAACTCATGGCAATAACACCTCTAACGCTTTCTTCACCACTTTATCCTCCGTGTTAATCACCGGGTAAAATGCCTCTTCTTTGAAGATATTTCGTCCGATAATGGCTTTTAACCACAGTTTTAACTCTTTTTTGGAGGCATCGTTTACGTCAATTTTCCGATTGCCGTTTTGGGAGGCGTAATATTTTAGTAAATTCTGATACATCTCTTCGGAAATAGTCATCTTTTGTACAAAATCCTTAGTATCCTTATAGTTTTTGCGGAGTTCGTCTTGATGTTGTGAAGAGTATTGCAAGGCGAACTCCGTCAGGGCGGAAAAGTTTAATACTTGATAGAATGCGTTCAGGTTGCTGTCACGATCCAAGGGGATGAAGTAGTCGGGCATGATGCCGCCGCCGCCGTAAACGGTTCTACCACTTTTCGTCTTGAATTCCAGTGATTTATCAAAAACAATATTGGTCGCTGAGTCCATTTCGCCCTTTTCATAACGTTGTATTAAGTCCTCGGAATAAGCATCATAACCTTCTTGGTAATCTTTTTGGATAGATCGACCGCTGGGTGTGTGATAACGGGAAACGGTGAGCCGGAGTGAGGAGCGGTCTCTCAAGTCGAACTGCCTTTGAACCAGCCCTTTTCCGAACGAGCGGCGTCCCACGATCCAGCCGCGGTCTTGATCTTGTACTGCGCCCGCCACGATTTCGCTGGCGGAAGCACTGAACTCGTCGATTAACACTACAAGTTTTCCCTTTTCAAATGCCCCCTTCTTGGTGGCGTTAAATTCCACAGGTTTGGAGTTAAGTCCCTCTGTGTAAACAATCAACTCACCATTGGGCAATAGCTCATCGCACACGTCAATACAAGCGTCCATATAGCCGCCATAGTTGCCGCGCAAGTCCAGAATCAGTTGCTCCATTCCCTCGCCCAGCAGTTTTTTCAATGCATTCCGGAACTCCTGCGCCGTCGTTAAACCGAACTGGTTGATCTTGATATAGCCGGTTTTTGGTTCGATCATGTAAGAAACATCCACCGTGTACGTGGGAATCATATCCCGGATAATGCCAAATTCATACACTTGGTTGAAACCTTCGCGCACAATGCCAAGTTTGACCAAACTGCCTTTGCTCCCACGTAAATATTTGTAAACCATATTGTTGTCAATTCCAATGCCGGCGAAATCCTCGCCGTCCACAGTCACGATCCGGTCGCCGGTGCGCAACCCGACTTTCTCCGAAGGCCCGCCCGTGATGACTTGCACCACGACCACCGTATCATTGACGATATTAAATTGAATGCCAATGCCTTCGAATGCTCCATCCAACTGTTCTTGCAATGCTTTCTGCTCCTCGGCATTTGCATACGCCGAATGGGGATCTAAACTGTGTAACATGCTGTTGATCGCTGTCTCGAACAATTTATCGTTATCCACGGTATCAATATAATATAGATTGACATAGCGCATGATTTCGTTAAATTTGTCAATTTGTTGTGAAGTGTTTCTATTTGAAGACGATGGAATAAACATGTAGGCGATCCAGATGCCTGCTAAAAATGCAAGGGCTAAATATAAAGGCAGCCAATTTCTTCTTTTTAGGGATTTTGTTTCTGAGGATTCGTATTCTCTAAAATAGTCTCTGTTTTCCATACTATACATTCTTGTTTTTTTCGATTTTCTGTTGACGTTTGATAGAGTAATGATGCAATGTCTCTAAAAAATCCGCCAAAAATAACACATAATCCTCATCTTGCAACCCTGTGTTTTTATACCTTTCCACCACTTTCTTAAACTGCTTTGGATCGACAATGGGCAAGTTGTGTTCCATTTTCACGGAAGCGATCTCATCGACCAATTCCGCTCTTTTAACAAATAAACGACCGATTTGATGGTCTACATGTTCGATTTGTCTCCGCAATTTGCTTAACTCCTGCTCCACGGGGGAAGATGCTGCATTCTTAAATGTTAATGATTTCAACAGATTAACTAACTCTTGCGGGGTGAGTTGCTGGCTGGCATCGCTGAGCGCTTTTTCGGGATGAACGTGCGATTCGAGCATTAGTCCGTTGAAATTATAATCCAACGCCAGTTGTGCGATTTCCCTTAGATACTGTTTGTTACCGGCCATATGGGAAGCATCGCAGATCATGGGAATATCGGGAAAACGAACTTTCAACTCAATGGGGATTTCCCAATTGGGCGCATTGCGGAGGATGTTCTCGTGTTGCTCGCTAAACCCGCGATGGATGGTGAAAATTTTCGCTATACCCGCATGTTGAAAACGCTCGATTGCCCCAATCCACAACCGTGCATCGGGTGCCATAGGGTTTTTAACCATGATCGTGTAATTTTTCCCTTTCACTGCTTGACACAACTCATCTACCAGGAAAGGATTTACGGTGGTGCGTGCGCCGATCCAAAAAGCAGTGATCCCGAATTTCTCGCAGAGGGCAAACTGTTCGGGCTTGGCGATCTCCACGCAAACCGGAATGCCGGTTGTTTCTTGCACTTTTTGTAACCACGGCAGAGCCTTCTCTCCAGCACCGGTAAACGCCATCGGATTTGTGCGAGGCTTCCAAATTCCTGCACGATAATAAGTTAACGAAAAATTGTTTTGAGATAATTTCTCCGACAGCAAGGCAGCCGTCTCCAAAATCTGCCCCTCGCTCTCCGCCGCACAAGGCCCCGCTATTAGTATGCTGTTTTTCATCAATTTTTTGGGATAGAAACGGGATTTTGGAAAGAGTATTGTTTTGAGGGGGGAGGGTGTAAGACGTAAGCGGAGAACGATGTTGCAAGGAGGGAAGAGGGGTGAAAATACGAAAACCTTATTTCCCTTAACATTTCAATACTCTCACCCCGCTTTTTACACACTTCAAATGATAGTTCCCGATCGTCAGTATTTCGCCTTCTACCTCGCCCAGTGTGGTGAAGTCGGAGTTGATCCAAACCTCGTCTGTTTGCAACACGGTTACTTCTTTCAGCTTCAGATGCTTGCCTGAGAACAAGTTGGCAACATTCGCCAAGACTTTTAACTGATGTTACGCAGCATGATTTTTACTAACCCGCTAATGTGTATCTTTTCAGAATGGACAAATTATTAGATTTATACAGTGATTATCTTTTGTGCAGCACCAAGCAAACCAGTGC
>JAITVP010000021.1 GCA_031285725.1 Bacteroidales bacterium | reverse complement strand
ATTCACTGTTCCCTCAAATGCAGGGGGCTTGCTTTTGAAAATGAAGTAAACTAATGTTGAAAATCAATCAAATAGCAATGGAATAATGGGAATTTGAGGTTTTAGCGGACAGTAGTGATTACTTTTGAGTATTAACAACGTTTCCCTTAATTTCCAACACGACTCTATCGTTTTCGGCATTGGAGAGGACGGTGACCCGTTTGCTGATCATGCCGAGATCCTTGGCCGTATACGTGGCTTTGATGGTGGCTGTTTTTCCGGGGAGTACCGGCGCTTTCGACCATTCGACTTCCGTACAGTCACAAGAGGAGACCACATTATCCAAAATCAACGGACGATTCCCCACATTGGTCAGCGTGACAGTCACCTCCCGCACCTCGCCGATTTTGATTTCGCCAATGTCGAAGAAAGATTTGTCGAATTTGATTTCCGGGCCGTCTACCTTTTTTTTAGCTTCTTGCGCAAAAGATATGGAAACGAAAAGTATAGTGAGGCAAAATACTAAAATCTTTTTCATGACGATATGGTTTTGGGATTATTTATTCGGATTTTCCAAAGAAGAATTGCCGTTTTCGGGTGCTTTTTCCGCTGGTTTTTCCACCACGGTGCCTTTGATCTTCAACTGAATGCGGTTGTTGCTGGCATCGGATTCCACGGTAACGGTCTTGCTGATCGGTCCAACCCGGTTGGTGTCGTATTTCACCGTAATGGTCGCACTTTTTTTCGGAGGAATCTCCTCTTTGGGCCACACAGGAATGGTACACCCGCATGAAGAACGGACATTGGTGATTTTAAGCGGGGTCTTCCCCGCATTCTTGAATTTGAATTCATACACGCCGTTGCCACCTTTGGGCACCGTGCCGTAATCATGCTCCAACTTTTCAAATTCGATCACCGCGGCTTTCTTATCTATTTTTTCTTTCTGTTCCTTCGAGACATTCTCGGTCTTCTCTTTCTGAGATTGCGGATTTTTGCCGCCGGTTTTTGCGGCATCATTTTGCGCCGAGAGTGAAATCATACACATCAAGGCGATAGCAAGGGTTATGCTCTTTTTCATATTTTATGATTATTTTGGTTATTAAAACGTCGGAAAAGACAATAAAGTTTGTTTCAGGTTTAAAGGTTTAAAGAAGTTTACTTTTAGTTGACGAGTTACAAGTAGATGAATGGATAAGTTCACTTGTCCACTCGTTCACCTGTCCACATAGAAACGAACATACCGCCAATTCATACCCCTTCAATCCAAAACCGGCGATAAAGCCTTGGCAATGAGCGGAAATTAACGATTTTCTGCGGTATTGTTCCCGTCCAAACAGATTAGAGATGTGCACTTCCACAAATGGCACCGAAGAAGCTCTGATGGCGTCGGCAATGACGATCGACGTATGGGTGTATGCCCCGGGATTAATGATAATACCATCGAAATCAACACTTTTTTCGATAATAGTGACCAATTCATCCAAACTGTTGGTTTGCTCGTAATACAACCTGATCTCAGGGTACTTCTTCTCTATCTTGGAAAAATAATCGGGAAAAGACTCATTCCCATAAATGTTAACCTCTCGCGTGCCTAACGTGCCGAGATTTACACCGTTCAAAATGAGTATTTTCTTTTTATCCATGCTGGAAATGTTATTCATACACGAAGATGAAAACATCCTCGTCCTCCTTTGACATGTTCAACTGCTCACGGGCATATTGTTCACGGAGAGAAGGGTTCGAAAAAAGCTCTCCCGGGTTGTGGTTTGCAGCGATGTAATTATTGATTTTGTTGAGATTGCTCTCAATATCCCGAATCTGTTTTGACAACTCCATATGTCTTCGCACGTTGTTATCTGATAGGAATAAAATATAAACGAAGAACAAAATCAAAGTTCCTATATACAAGAGTTTGAAGGGGTTTTTCATGTTTTCAGTTTTTAGGTAACCGTTGTCAGGCAACAGTTCGCAGTTGCCTGACAACGGTTACCTGATTTTATCGTGCATAATTCACCGACCGTGTTTCCCTAATCACCGTGATTTTGATTTGTCCTGGATAGGTCATTTCGTTTTGAATTTTCTTAGAGAGGTCGAAAGATATTTGGGTCGCCTGCTCATCGGTTACTTTTTCGGCACCCACAATCACACGGAGTTCACGACCAGCTTGGATCGCATACGTTTTGATCACGCCCGGATAGCTCAACGCCAAGGCTTCCAAGTCATTCAACCGTTTCATGTAAGCTTCCACCACTTCGCGGCGGGCACCCGGCCGGGCACCGGAAATGGCATCACAAACTTGGATAATCGGAGAGATGAGGCTGGTCATTTCCACCTCGTCATGGTGAGCGGCGATCGCATTCACTATTTCTGGTTTCTCTTTGTATTGTTCCGCCAGTTGAGCACCATAAATTGCGTGCGGCAATTCGGGTTCTTGATCGGGCACTTTGCCGATGTCGTGCAACAGGCCTGCCCGTTTCGCCAATTTGGGATTAATGCCCAATTCGGAAGCCATGGTTGCAGCCAAATTCGCCACCTCCTTCGCATGTTGCAACAAGTTTTGTCCGTAGGAAGAACGGTATCTCATTTTCCCCACTAATCGCATCAATTCGTGATGCACGTTATGCACGCCCAAGTCGATACAAGTGCGTTTCCCGATCTCGGCGATCTCTTGTTCCAATTGCTTCTTTGTTTTCGCCACAACTTCCTCAATACGAGCAGGATGAATACGACCGTCCGTAACCAGTTTTTGGAGGGACTGGCGAGCCACTTCGCGACGAATCGGGTCGAAAGAAGAAAGGATAATAGCATCCGGGGAGTCGTCAATGATCACGTCCACGCCGGTGAGATTCTCCAACGCTCTAATATTCCGTCCTTCCCGACCGATGATGCGACCTTTCATCTCATCGTTTTCAATGTTGAAAACGGAGACGGAGTTCTCAAGCGCCGCTTCCACGCCGGTACGTTGTATCGTCTTGATCACCACTTTTTTAGCTTCCAAATTAGCCGTGGTTTTCGCCTCATCAATAATGTCGTTCACCAACACCATCGCTTCCGAACGGGCCTCATCTTGCATAATCTGCATTAATTGTTCTTTCGCTTGGTCTGCAGTGAGTTCCGCAATCGCTTCCAGTTTCGCTTTTTGGAGGGAGGTCTGCTTTTCGAGTTCGGCTTGTTTGGTTTTATAAGCTTCGGCTTGCTTGTTCAGCGACTCTTTAAGTTGGGCGTTTTCGTTGACTTTTTTACTAACATCTTCCAATTTCTGGTTCAACGTGGTCTCTTTTTGTTTGATACGGTTTTCCGCCACCGAGATCTGTTGGTTTTTCTCGTTTACCTGTTTTTCGTGGTCGTTTTTAAGCTGTAAGAATTTCTCTTTCGCTTGCAGGATTTTTTCTTTTTTCATTAATTCCGCATCGGCTTCGGCTTTTTTAAGCACTTCTTGGCTGTTTTTCGTCAGCGTTTTTTTCAATATTGTTTGTGATAGCAGGATTCCCACCGCAGCTCCGCAGAGGATTCCAATCACGATATAAAGGGTTGTTCCCATGTTTGTTTAGATTTTTATATGATTAATAATACATTTAGTTTATACACAAAAAATCCCGCAAATAGCCCCATAGGGTTTCATTAAACTCCTAAATGATTACTTTGAAGGAGCCTTCACTTCTCGAAAGTCCATGGGTCTTGCGACCTTACCGGATGGTAATCAGGCCTTTTCTAAAAATGAGTGAGCCTAGCCTTCGTTTGTTTACTGTTGAGTTTAACAAACGTATCAGAACTACTGCGGGATAAGTTATCTAAAGAACGTTACGGTTTCACTGTCAACTGGTCGGCCAAATTATTCAATTCCTCCATCATGGGGATCAAATCTTCGTTAAATTCGTTCAATTTCTCGCTCTTATAGACCAATTGAACAACAAATTCGATCAAAACCTTCGACAATAGGTCTTGCTGATCCTTACACTGCCATCTTTTCCCGAAATCAAGCAACATCGTGTTGATCTTTTTTTCCGCCTCTTTATAGTAAAAGATGTGTTCCTTTTGAACCGTCACGAATATTCGGCGTTGCAAGATATCGAGTCCTAATTTTTCCGTCTCCGTTGGCATATAATTATTTATTCAGAAGCTTAATACAATTATCTATCTCCCGCACTAAATCATTGAGTGTCTTCTTTGTTTCCGTTTTATCTTCGTTTTTGAGAGATGTTTTGGTGATCATCAGCAGTGTATGTTTCTCTTCCAATCTCTTCACTTTCTCTTCCAACTCGGCGATCCTGTTTCTCAATCTCTCGTTCTCGGAATTTAGCTCAGCCACCCGCATAGAGCATTCTTGAACATACAACGCACCCTGCTTCAACTTGTACTCAATATCGTTATATAAACTCAAAAATGACGCCATACCATAACTAAATTTCAATTTGCAAAACTACAAAAAATCTTCCGTTATCTGACTCAATAACTCCATATTTCCAAGTAATTTCTTGTTTTAGGATGTTATTTGGTTTATTTAGAAAAAGTTGAAGAAGACGGAAAGGGAAGATGTTTTTTTCCACACCTCGCTGTTAATAATCTTTCCTATTATTCCAATTTGGACTTTTGAAAATACATACTTTTGTATTTTTTTATCTATAGTATATAATTTGTTTCCAACATAATGCATAACAGGAAAAAAGCAAATAGTCCGAAAACTACCACATATCACAAGGGGGCGTCCAAAGCGAAAAGTAAAAAAGGGAAGGCGAAAAGTGCAGGGAAGTCTGGCTCTCTTTTACGTTTTTTGGGCAGCGAACGCATGATCCAAGTGTATGGCATGATTTTTATGATCTGTTCTTTGCTGCTTTTTGTTTCGATTGTTTCACACATTATTAATTATGAAACGGATATGCAGTATATCAACAAATATCCCGAGGCAGACAAGTCCGGCAATATCGCCGGTGCGATCGGAGCCTATTTGGCGTATTTTTTCGTCTACTACTTTTTTGGTGTTTTCTCGATTGGATTTGCCTTGATTTTCTTTTTAATCGGGCTGAAATTGGCATTCGACAAAACGCCGTTGCGCATTATGAAAACCTCCATTACCACGATCTTGACAATGGCGTGGCTGGCGATGATGGCTGGATTTTTCGTTTATAACTCCTCATTCAAATATATCGCAGGACTATTTGGCGAATTCACCGCCGCCGGCATCTGGGAAGACACCGGTCCATTCGTATCCATTCTCATTGCAGTGCTCTCGTTTTTCGCCATCGGCATTGTCTGCTATAACCTTTCTATCAAGTCGGTTGGACGGGGCGCATTATTCGTGTTTGCCGGTTTGGGTAACGGTTTTTCATGGATGTTCCAGAAGATGCGGGAACAACGGGCAATGCAAAAAGTGAAGAAGACTACGAAAACGAAAAGAAGTAAAGACAAGGTAGACACGGAGTTACCGGGACTATACATCGAAAACCGGAACGAATTGCAGAACGAATATGACACCAACCGAATCCATTTCGACCTCGACAACCCGACCGAAAATCCCCTGAAATCCGAAAAAGAGGACGATGAGGTGCCGTTCGACATTGTGAACGAAGTGAAGGTCGATCTGCCGGAAATGGAATTTCCATATCCCGAAGATGAAAATCCCGAAGATGAATTGGCAGATGATAACAACGGAGACGAAAATCCCGAGAATGTAGTCGAGATCTATCTGGAAGAATACGATCCGCGGGCTGATCTCTCCACCTATCAGCTGCCAAGCGAAGAACTCCTGAAAGATTACTCCGTGAAAGAGGTGGATGCGGCAGTGATGCGGGCGGAACTGGTGGAAAACAAGAACAAGATCGAGACCACGCTCAGACATTTCAATATCCAGATCAAGAGCATTTCAGCAACGGTCGGACCAACGGTAACATTATATGAGATCGTGCCCGCCGAAGGAGTGCGGATTAGCAAGATCAAAAATTTGGAAGATGACATCGCATTGAATCTGGCGGCGTTAGGGATCCGTATCATTGCTCCGATTCCGGGAAAAGGAACGATCGGAATCGAGGTACCCAACAAAAACCCGAAGATCGTTTCGATGCGGGAAATCATTGATTCCGAAAAATTTAAGAATAACAAGTTCGACCTGCCAATCGGTCTCGGCAAGACCATCAGTAACGAGGCGTTCGTAGTGGATTTAGCGAAAATGCCGCACATGTTGATGGCCGGGGCGACAGGGCAGGGCAAGTCGGTGGGGCTGAACGCAATCATCGCTTCGTTGCTCTACACCAAACATCCCGCTGAATTGAAATTCGTCATGATTGACCCGAAAAAGGTGGAATTTTCGTTGTATTCCATGATCGAGAATCATTATCTGGCAAAGCTGCCCGACATGGAAGAGCCGATCATCACCGACACCAAAAAGGTGATTCGCACGTTGCGGTCACTGTGTCAGGAGATGGACGATCGTTACGATCTGTTAAAGATGGCGAAAACGCGGAATATTAAAGAGTATAATGCGAAATTTAAGGAGCGGAAACTGAACCCGCTTAACGGACACCGCTACCTGCCCTACATCGTGCTGCTGATCGACGAGTTCGGCGACCTGATCATGACGGCAGGCCGCGAAGTGGAGATGCCGATCGCCCGTCTGGCGCAATTAGCCCGTGCTATCGGTATCCATCTGATCATCGCCACACAACGCCCGTCGGTGAACATCATCACAGGGACTATCAAGGCCAACTTTCCAGCCCGGATTGCCTTCCGCGTGTCGTCCAAAATCGACTCGCGCACCATCTTGGACGGTAACGGCGCCGACCAGCTGATCGGGAAGGGCGACATGCTTATCTCCACCGGCAGTGACCTTATCCGCCTGCAGTGCGCCTTCGTGGACACGCCTGAAGTGGAGGAGATCGTCCGCCATATCGAAAACCAGCAAGCCTACCCCGAAGCTTTCTTGTTGCCGGAAGTTCCCGATGATGAAAAGGGTAAACGTGAAGATGACGATGACGACCCCGGATCCGACAACATCGATGACCTTTTCATGGACGCCGCCTCGCTGATCGTGCAAACTCAGCAAGGCTCCACATCGCTTATCCAACGCAAACTGTCATTGGGTTACAATCGCGCCGGACGCATCATGGACCAATTAGAGAAATACAAGATCGTCGGTCCGCAGGAGGGCAGCAAGGCAAGGAAAGTGCTAGTGAAGACAAATGAGGAATTAAGAGAGATTTTTGTAAGGTTAGGAATACTTTGATATTGAAGTCCACTACTGTCCGCTAAAACCTCAAATTCCCATTATTCCATTGCTATTTGATTGACTTTCAACATTAGTTTACTTCATTTTCAAAAGCAAGCCCCCTGCATTTGAGGGAACAGTGAATTTTGATATTTCATTTTTTGTTTGCTTATTATGGTTCTCCAACATTTCTCGGGGTCTT
>JAITVP010000092.1 GCA_031285725.1 Bacteroidales bacterium | reverse complement strand
GCCTTTCCTTTGCGTAATGTCGGTTTGGAATAAATTTTTTTTTGCGACATAACCATGTTAAGTTGTTGGCTATTCGCATGTTGTTGATCAAAAACTTTCTACGATCTTTCTATTCGATCATGTGGGCCGCTGACGGCTCTCGTGATTCCGGATGGGATCGAACCATCAACCTACTGCTTAGAAGGCAGTTGCTCTATCCATTGAGCTACGGAACCGGATGGTTTTTCGGGTCGGGATAGCAAGATTCGAACTTGCGACCTCCTGCTCCCAAAGCAGGCGCGATAACCGGACTACGCTATATCCCGATATGAGGGCGCAAAAATACATTTTTTTTCGTTTCTCCAATAGAACACTGAAAAATTTCCGCAATCTATTGAAACTCGCCCTTTTGATGTATTTTTGCCCACTGAAATCAATCCTTAATCCTCTTGTAATGACAATAAAAACAGTCAACATTCGCAACATTTCCTTAACCGAAGGCACACAACTATTCCCACAATCCATGACAAACTCCAACACACAGGAGATGGATAAAACGGTGGAGCAAGCGATCCGCATTGCGGAAAATGGTGCCGGAATGGTGCGCATTTCCGTACCGGGCAAGGAAGATGTGAAGGCGATGAGAAATATCGTTCAAAAGATCCGGCAACGGGGATACGACTTCCCAGTCATCGCTGATGTGCATTTCAATCCCGAAATCGCCGAGATGCTTGTCGGCGTTGTGGACAAAATCCGGATCAATCCAGGGAATTTTTCAGAAAAAAACAGGAAAAATTTCACGGAAATATCTGATGAAGAATACAATATAATGATCTCTCAAACTTGTGACCGAGCGAAACCATTGATTGAGAAATGCAAAAATCACGGCACCGCCATCCGAGTGGGCGTGAACCAAGGATCGTTGTCGCAACGCATGGTATTCCGTTATGGACACACGCCGCAAGCGTTGGCACAATCAGCGTTGGAGTGGATTGGTATTTGCGAAAGTCTTGATTTCGCAAATGTTGTGTTTTCCTTGAAAGCCAGCAATGCTCATACAATGACAGAAGCCAACAAGTTGTTTATGGAAGAGATGAAAAAACGGGGAACGGTCTATCCGTTGCATATTGGAGTCACGGAGGCGGGATATGGTTTGGATGGAAGGGTTAAGTCGGCGGTGGGGATTGGCGCACTGCTATTGGACGGCATTGGGAGTACTATTCGGGTTTCTCTCACGGAAAGTCCTGAAAAAGAGATCCCTTTCGCTCAACATCTCATCGATATCGCTTCTTCCCATTATCAAAATCATTATCGTATTCAAGATGATGTGCTATATTGTCATCATACGATGGATAACCAAGAGAAATGGATAGCGGAAGTAGGTGCCATTAGCGGTTATGAACATTTTCGACACACATTAAAAGGAGTCAGTATTGAAAATCCCTGTTTTTCCGCACGGCAAAATCAAGAGTTAGTCACTGCCGTGGAGCAGGCGTGCGGGATCAGGATTCGGAAGACAGAAATTATCTCTTGCCCCACTTGCTCGCGCACAGATTACGATATCGAAAAAGTAATCCAGATTATGGACTCCCGATTTTCGCATTATCCAGGACTGAAAATCGGGGTGATGGGCTGCATTGTCAACGGTCCCGGGGAAATGCTTGACACCGACTTTGGCATCGTGGGGGCGAAAGATAACAAAGTAGCGGTTTATCAGGGAAAAAACAGAATATCTTCAATCATTTCTTTAGAGGAGGGGATTTCGTTGTTGGAGAAAGTGATTTTAGCGTATTTGGATAACAGGTAGAATTATTTTTTCGTTTTTAACATATCATTATTAATAATCTGCGGGAAATAGTGTAAATTTGCCGCCTAATTTCTTTGCTTAACAGAGAAAAGTTGAATGGTGAACTTTTATTAACTCAAACTTTATGAAGATGAAAAAAGCGTTATTTCTAATTGTAATGTTATGCTTTTCGGAGTTGTTGTTTTCACAACAAACCTGCACGGAGCCGACTAACTTGTCACTGATTGAGGCGACATCCAGCACTATCAAATTCTCGTGGGATGTGGTTTCACGACCTTCGAACACCCGCTCTAACCTGGAATTATGGAACGAAGCTGACCTGGTGAATTTCGCCGGTCGTGGCAACAATGGCAGCGATGTTTCCGCACTTTACGGCGGAGGCACCACCCTTGGCCAAGAGGCCAAATCGCCCAGCCAGAAAGTGGCGGATGATTTCACACTGAATTCGGCGGCTTTCGTCACCCAAATGGATTTCTACGCCTATCAACCCCAATCGGGCACCAATCCATCCCCTATCACAGGTGCTTATATCGAGATTTACGATGTGTGTCCGACAGATACAACTGTCCATCCGATTTGGAATGGTTTGGGAAGCAATTTGCTCTCTGCGTCTCACTTTAGCGGCGTTTATCGCACTACAGCTTCCGGTTTTTCGGAAACTTCTTGTCCGATCATGAAAGTGACGGCGAACATCAACACTTCGCTGGCGGCGGGCACTTACTGGGTGAGCGTGTCCTTGACCGGTGTCTCATCCCTTGCGGCACCGTGCATCACGCCCCGCGTGGTTCCCAACCAAACCCGCACCGGCAATGCCATAGTGCTCGACTTGCAAAACAGCGTCCGTTGGCAAGAATGGAAAATGGGCGGTTCGCTCGAAAATATGGGCATGCCGTTCACGGTGAAAGGTTACACCAACGATAGCATCGTGGGTTTCAATGTGTATAGAAACAACACATTGATCTCTTCCAACTACGGCCGTTTCAACTACACAGACCAAGGACTTGCGCAAGCGACCACCTACAATTACCAAGTGGAGGCCCTCTATCAAAACGGGTGCACCTCTTCCCGTTCCACATCCGCCTCTTTTTCCACTTTAACCAATCCCTGCATTATCACGGGAGTACCTTACAAACAGCAATTTTCAACGCCCGGCGTGGGGTTCATCCCGACGTGTTGGAGCATTGCCGCCACCGCCACGGATCCATATCATTCCACACAAGAGTACACCACCTCGCCATCTTCCATGCTGCTTCCCGCCTCTGCGGGAATGAGTGCCATGGCGATCATGCCGCCGGTGTCCACTGTCATCCCGATGACCGGGTTGCAATTGGTTTTCTACGCTCGGAAAAGCAATGCCAATGCCAAACTGACCGTGTCGAAAGTGATGGACATGACCGCACCATTGACTGACAAGATCGACGTGACAGGCGCTACCCCTTCCCAAGTGGACGTTTGGGAGAAATTCACCATCAATTTGAGCGGAATAACCGAGGACAACAACCGAAACTTGGCGTTCGTTGCCACAGATGGCGATGTTTACATTGACGATTTGACATTGCGGACCATCCCTACATGCCCATCTCCCGAAGCTTTATCCATCCAAAACATCACTTCCACCTCTGCGGAC
>JAITVP010000088.1 GCA_031285725.1 Bacteroidales bacterium | reverse complement strand
CATTTGATTCTGTGATTTACCCCATGGAGGTTTTCTTTGACAGCAATCTCATCTTCCGCTTCAATAAATCCCTTCTCTTAGTATATCGTGCATATGCACTACTCCTAAGTAATTTCCTTGATTGTCCGTGATGAAGAGATTGGTGATGTTGGACTTTTTCATCAGTTCCAGTGCTTCCACGGCGAGTGTGGTGGCGGGAATTGATTTGGGGTTAGAGGTCATCACGTCGCAGGCAAGCAAGGTGGTGTAGTCTTGGTTCTGCTGTAACATTCTTCGCAAATCGCCGTCGGTGATCGCCCCCAAGATTCGGCTGTAGCCATCGGTGACAGCGGTGACGCCCAGCCGTTTTCCCGATATTTCCAGAATGACCTCTTGGATGGTCGCCTTCGGGGATACTGTGGGTTTGTCATTATTGGCATACAGCTGCGACACAGTGAGATAGAGCCTTTTCCCCAATACTCCGCCAGGGTGGTATTTGGCAAAATCCTGACTGCCGAACTCACGTGCCTCGATCAGACAAGCTGCCAGAGCATCGCCGATCGCCAGTTGCGCTGTGGAACTCGATGTTGGTGCTAAGTTATTGGGACATGCCTCCCGCTCCACGCTGCAATTCAGGAAATAGTCAGCCTCCTTGGCCAAGTAAGAATCGGGATTGCCGGCAATGGCGATGAGCGGGTTGCCGCTCCGTTTCAAAATCGGGATCAGCACGGAAATTTCAGGTGTGTTGCCGCTTTTGGAGAGACAAACCACGATGTCATCCGTTTGGATAATGCCCAGATCGCCATGGATCGCATCGGCGGCGTGCATGAAAACGGCAGGCGTGCCGGTCGAGTTCAACGTCGCCACGATCTTTTGGGCGATGATAGCACTCTTGCCGATTCCGGTGATGATCACCCGTCCCTTGCTTTGCAGAACTACCTTCACCGCTTCCGCAAACTGCTCGTCCACCAGCGACTTAAGTCGGATCACCGCATCCGCTTCTTCCTGTAAAACCGTTTTTGCGATGTCTATAATTTCTTGATTATCAATTTTTTCTTTCATGATGATTTTGTTTTTTAGTACACGGATGAATGGATCAAATAGCTATCTGTCAAGCGGAAATTTTTGATGGAAAATTATTCACTCTTTTTTCTGTTCCCCGTTCATCTCTTTAGAGATTAACCCTTCCAGACTTTCCCTGCTTTTCTCCACCTGTTTTGCGATTTTTTCGAACTTTCTATTCCCAATGGAAGAACCTTTGAAACAAGTTTTAAACTGTTCCGGGGTGAGGTTTTCCCACTCCTCTTTCTTTAATCGGGGATATAACGGGATTTGGACGGGAAGCGTCTGTTTTTTTTTTGAATTATCATTATTATGCGGACAGACCTCTTGGCAAATGTCGCAACCGTAAATCCACGGTTGGGGATCGGGATAATCGGGGAGTTCTCCTTTGGAGGAGACGGTGAGGTAGGATAAGCATTTGCGCCAATCCAGGCGGTAGGGCGTTAATGCGCCGGTAGGACAGGCTTTCACGCAGTGGTCACAATAGCCGCACTCTGTTTTTCTTTCGGGGTCCGGATGTAGCGGTAGCGTGGTTAACACCGTACCGATCAGGCAGAAAGAACCTTGTTCGCTACGGAAGAGCGTATTCTTCCCAATCGTGCCCAATCCCGCTTTCACTGCCCAATTTTTCTCGGTGACAGGTGCTGTATCAACTGAGGTTTTGTTTGCTGATGTCGGTGATAATGTGCGAATATAATCAGCTAACTCCTCTAACTTTGCTTTGATAAAGACATGATAATCTTGCAGCAGGGCATAGCGGGCTATTTTGTAATAATCTCCTGCTGAATTAGATACGGGATAATGAAATAAACAGACGATCACGCTTTGGCAATTCGGGAAATAGCGTTTGGGGTCAAACCGGCGATCCGTATCCCGGGCGAGGTAGTGCATGTCATCATTATAATATTGATTGACAATGTTTTCAAAAATAGACTGTTCTAAAATCAGGTGCGTGGCAGAGGCAATTCCGCACGTTGAGAAACCCAGCGACAACGCCTTCTCCTTAATTTTACTCTCCATCATACTTCCTTTCCATTTCGATGATATTCAGTTCGATAGGCGTGAATTTCGGAGGAATCTTGACCCCGGTTGGACCGGGCGTGTTAAATCGGGGTGATTTCACCTCCCCAAATATCCGAATCCGTTCCGTGGGAATCTCAATCGTCATTATGGAAAAAAATGGGAACTCCAGCGTTTGGCCATATTGGTCATAGCTCATATAGAGACTTTTACCTTCCTCTGGAACATCAATTAGGTTACGGACGGGAAGAAGCCTGTTGTTGAGGATCACGCGTTGCGAGAGGCAGGTTGGACGTATTCCGGAAGTCGTGTCGCAACGGGATTCTGAGAAAAGATGCACTTCCGTTTCCACATCGTCGATAATGAAATTCCGGTTATACGTGGAAAAATCCACGGCGTTGAACAGCGATTGCAGCATGTCGAACGTGATGTTAATTCCGGTGAAAGCCTTGAAAAAACGGTAATCCCCAGGGTAATATTCAAAATAAAGTTTGTTGACAAACGTCACCTCTTCAGGTGTGGCGACAATCCGAATAAGCTCTATGCCAAGCAGATGTATATTTAGATAGATGATACTGTCAATCCTGTTAACAAAAAATAGCTGAAACGAGCGGGTTTCACCGTCTTTTTCCGCGTTCATTTTCATACGGTATGAAATCCAATCGTACGGAATCGCCGATGGGAACAGGAGTGCTTTCATGGAGTCGGTTTGCAACAGTAGCGAGTCATATTCCACAATTTCTGCCAAACTGTCGGCCATTGAAAGCCGTGGCGAACTTTCATCCAATAGTGGTTGATCTAGCGCACTTTCCGGCATGATCACGGGAATGCCAAAAATCGTGTCCAAAGCGTACTCTGTCTCGCTTTTTATCATAGATGTGTCAATCTGCGCCGCTATCCACAGAGGGAAAAAGAAGAGCAACGAGAGGAAAATTGGTTTTGAAAAAAAGAAGTGTCGCATCATTATCCCCTTCATTCAGTCAAAGAGTTAAAGTTTCTTTACCCAAAGAAGCTATTTTCTTGAGATTTTATTATTTCTTGAAACTGTCATAAATTTCCTCAGCACTTTTTCCAATCAGATCGTTTTGAAGATAGTCCCCAAAAGATTCGTTGGCCGGATCGTTGGGAAATTTGTGCAAATACTCCCGATACTCCTGCTCCGCACTCGCTTTGTCTCCTAAAATATCGTCATATAAGATGGCTTTATTGAGATAAACCGCACTAAGATGCTTATAATCAGGATAAACCTTGATAATGAGGTCATAAAGCGTAATGGCTTGGTTGGCGTATTTTGCCATATTGGAGGGAGATTCGTCATTGTCTAACTGTTTGTAATAATTGGCCAAAGTCAAACTCAAATTTGCGGCATTGTTCAACATATCGGGTGACAAACTCTCCTCCGGATATTTTTCGTAAAAAGCTAAAGCTTCGCTGATGAAACGGTCGAATTGGTCTACATTGACGACTCCTTGATTCCAGAGCGAATCGATGGTTTTAAAAGAATGAGCTATGGAGGATTGAGTTTTGCTCAATTTCTCAAAAGAGTTGTTGGTCGTCGATTTGTCGTTGCAGGCAATAAACAAAATTGCCAGTATGGATAACGAAATGTATTTTTTCATTTTAACTTATTTTATGACGGATTTATAAAAAGGTTTATGTTTGCCGGAAGCGATGTCATTCAATTTTCTTTTCAACACCATCTTCTTGATTTGCGGTATTTTATCAGTAAAAATCTTGCCTTCGAGATGATCATATTCGTGTTGGATCACACGGGCGGCCAGTCCTTTAAAGTTGCGGGTTTTCCGTTTTCCGTTCTCGTCGGTATAGGTCACGATGACCTCCGCTTTCCGCATTACGTCGACGTGCACGTCGGGAATGCTCAAGCACCCTTCATTAAACACGAAATCATCGCCAAATTCCTTCTCCACAATCGGATTGATGAAAGCGGTTTTAATCTGTTCGGTTTCGGGATCGGTTTCCAAAAAGGCTTCGGTGTCGATCACGAAAAGGCGCAGGGATTCGCCAATTTGTGGAGCGGCGAGCCCGACTCCTTTATCGTGGTACATGGTTTCGTACATATTTTCAATCAATTCGGACAGCCCCGGATGATCCATGGAAATTTCCACGGCTTGCTTCCGCAATACGGGATGACCGATCAAATAAACAGGTAATATCATATCTGTTCTCCTCTATCTATTTTACATTCAAGTTTATACATATAAGATTGCAGAATCAACGTGGCGCTGATCTTATCTATTAACGCCTTATTTTGGCGATCTTTCTTCTTCAGCCCTGCATTGATCATGGATTGGAATGCCATTTTAGAGGTGAACCGTTCATCCATGCGTACAATGTCAATCTCCTTGATCTCTTTGCGCAATCTATTCACAAAAGGCTCAATGAATCGGGAGGAATCAGAGGCCGTGAAATCCATTTTTTTGGGCTCGCCAATGACGATGATGTCCACTTTCTCTTTTGATAGATAGCTTATCAAAAATTCAAAAGCCTTGGAGACGTGTATGGTGTCCAACGGGGTAGCGCAAATCCGCAGTTCATCGGAGACAGCGAATCCCACCCGCTTCTGCCCGTAATCTATTGCCAAAATTCTTCCCAATCCCAAAATTTTTTGCAAAGGTAACACTTATTCTTCCCCAAAAACCGCCGGAAATCTTAAAAAAACTAAAAGTATTCAAGTTAACGAGTTGATAAGTTTGCTCGTCAACTTATTAACTCGTTAACTTCAAGGGTAGAAAGCATCTCGCCTCGCAAGGGGATTTGTATCCACTTTTTGACCTCTTCGTTGGTTAAACCCTGCCCTAACAAGTACATGAGTTTGCTCACGCAAGCTTCGGTGGTCATGTCGGCGCCGCTGGTGATCCCGATGTTTGCTAAGTGGAAACTGTTTCCGTATTTTCCCAGCTCCACGCTGCCGCCACCCTTACATTGTGTGACATTGACCACAATGCCACCGCCATCAATGTATTTTTTGAGTAGAGCGAGAAATTCCTGGTGTGTGGGGGCATTACCCGCTCCGAAACTCTCCATGATCACTGCCCGAAGTCCGGGAGTTTGGAAGATTGTGGAGATGAGATTGGATGTTATGCCTGGATACAACTTCATAATGGCGATGTTGTCGTCCATCTCCGTGTGTAGGATAAGATGTTGGTTGCCAGGTCTATGAATATAATTTTCGTTATATTTGACATTCACCCCGACCTCTGCCAATTTGGGATAGTTGGATGAAGTGAAGGCGTGAAATTGCTCGGCGTTGTCTTTGTAGGTTCTGTTCCCCCGATACAAAGCGTTTTCAAAATAGATGCACACTTCTGGGGCGCGCGGTTGATCTCCAATGTAATCGGCGGCGATTTCCACAGAATTCAGGATGTTCTCCCGCCCGTCCGTTCGCATCACACCCAAAGGAAGTTGAGAGCCGGTCAAGATGACGGGTTTGGCTAAGTTTTCCAATAGGAACGAGAGAGCAGAAGCGGTGTATGCCATGGTGTCGGTGCCGTGAAGAATCACGAAACCGTGCATTTCAGCATAGTGATTGTGTATTTCTTGCGCCAACCGAATCCAAAATGCCGGATTGGTATCCGATGAGTCGATAAGGGGGTGCAATTCTTTGAAAATGATTTCCGCATCCAGCAGATTAAGCATAGGAAGATGCGTGTAGATATCATGAAAAGGAAACGGCTCTAACGAGCCTGTTTCCTGGTTCTTGATCATTCCAATGGTGCCGCCGGTGTAGAGGAGAAGGATTTTCTTTTTCATTAATCAATTGTTGGGCCGAAAGGAATCAACGCGGCGCCGTTTGCATTTTCAGTGAAGTTTTCAAAGTTCTTGATGAAAGAGATTGCTGACTGGTTAGCCGCTTCTTTATAGGCCGCTTTGTCTGCCCACATATTTTCGGGATTCAGGATCATGGCATCGATGCCTTCAATTTGTTTGGGAATATTGAGATTGAACGGTTTAACTATTTCCGTTACACAACTCACCAATTCTTCATTCAGGATAGCGGAGATGATTCGGCGAGTATCTTTGATGGAGATTCGATTGCCCACGCCGTATCCGCCGCCAATCCAACCGGTGTTCACCAAATAGGCGGTGGCGTTGTGTTCCAAAAGTTTTTTGCCGAGGACTTCCGCATATTTTGTGGGATGGAGCATCAAGAAAGCCGCTCCGAAACAAGAAGAAAAAGTGGGTTGCGGTGCGACAATGCCTCGCTCTGTACCCGCCAGCTTCGCCGTGTATCCGCTCAAAAAGTAGTACATGGTCTGTTCCTTATTTAATATGGAAACGGGGGGCAGCACGCCGAATGCGTCAGCCGACAAGAAGATGATCTTGGAAGGATGCGTTCCCTTGGAAACCGGTTTCACTATATTGTTAATATGGTAAATAGGATATGAAACCCGTGTGTTTTCGGTTTTGGCCGCAGAATCGAAATCAATAACACCGTTAGCATCGATGACCACATTTTCCAACAAGGCGTCCCGCTTGATTGCATGATAGATATCAGGTTCCTTCTCCTCGCTCAAGTTGATGCACTTCGCATAACAGCCGCCTTCGAAATTGAAGATGCCGTTTTCGTCCCAGCCATGTTCGTCATCGCCGATCAGCATCCTGTCGGGATCGGTGGATAAAGTGGTCTTGCCGGTGCCGGAAAGACCGAAAAAAAGTGCCGTGCTACCGTCTTTTCCTTGGTTAGCGGAACAATGCATGGAGGCCATCCCATTCAGTGGGAGGAAATAGTTCATCACCGAGAAGATACCTTTTTTCATTTCACCGCCATACCAAGTACCGCCGATCAAGGCCATCCGTTCCCCCAAGTTGAAAGCGACGAAAACCTCGCTGTTCATCTCTTGTTCTTTCCAGTTGGGATTCACGGCTTTACAACTGTTCAGGATAACGAAATCAGGTTTGAAATCATCCATTTCTTCTTCGGAAAGACGGATAAACATGTTTTTCACAAAATGAGCCTGCCAAGCGACTTCCGTGACAAACCGGATTTTGAGACGGCTGTTTTCATTTGCCCCGCAATATCCGTCCATCACATAAACTTTCTTGTTGCTAAGCTGCTTTTGGCAGATACCTTTGAGATGGCTCCAGATCTCGGGCGTGATCGGTTTGTTGTCGGAACTTTTCTTGCCTTCCACTTTCCACCATACTGTATCTTTCGTGGTGTCGTCCTTGACCACATACTTGTCTTTGGGCGATCTGCCAGTGAAAATTCCGGTATCTACGGCCAACGCTCCGGTCGTGGTTGGGTAAGCTTTTTCAAAGCCTTCCAGCTTTGGATCCATTTCATGTTCATATAACTCTTGGTAAGAGGGATTGTGGAAAATTTCAATGGGATTGAGAATGTTTAATTCTTGCAATTGCTCAGCGATTTTTTTCATAAATAGGGTTAATCTTTGATTTTCAATTATTTAACTTCTTGAATTTAAGTAATTTAATCTGCCGGCAAAAATACGGAGTTTTTTGGCATGAACCATAACTAAATGATAATGAGGTGTTAAAAATAATTTTTGTTAAAATAGTTTTTCGTATATCTTTTTTTGTACTTTTGCAGCGGAGAGATGGCAGAGTGGTCGATTGCGGCGGTCTTGAAAACCGTTGAGGTGAGAGCCTCCGGGGGTTCGAATCCCTCTCTCTCCGCAGAAGCTGTAAAACAATAAATTACAGCTTTTTTTATGCCCATTCCTTTCCTCCATTTTCCATTTTTTCGTCCGCTTTAGTTTCCCATTTTCATTCTTTACACTTTCCCACTTTGCGCTTTTCCTTCCAAATTTTCTTCATTTTTTTATCTCTTATGCCAACGTCATTTTTTCTTTTTTAGTTTTATTCACATTTTTTAACATTCTTGTTTGGTGAAAGGAAAAAGAAAGGAGTGCCAGATGTAATTAACAAACTAAAGGCAATAACTACTTCCGGCCTCCTTTCACAATTTTTTTAGTTGACGGGTTGCCCCATCAACTATTCCATTTTGATAATCTTTCGAGTGAAAACACCTTGTTCCGTTGTGATTTTCACCGCATAGATTCCTGACGGCAGCCCATCAAGAGATAGTCGACACGACGTGACTCCGATCACGAACTGACGAGACACATTTCCTGTCATGTTTATGATGCGGATATCTTTTATAATGATGTCTTTGGCTTGGACGTATAAGTAATTGCAAGCAGGATTTGGATGGATTTTAAAGTCTTGTATTTTGAAATTGACGATAAATGTGGTGTCTGTAACTTCCGTGGTATCAACAATTGATCCATCATGTTTGCTGATCTTGATATTGTTGAGTTGCGTGTTTCCTTTGCTGGCTTGCGATAAAAACCACTTTACATATTTTGTCTCAGGTGAAAGAGTCGTGCAGAAGTTGTTGTATTGCGAAGTAGATATCTCGCTTTCTGTCAGAGATAAAAGCGAATACCAGTTTTCATTGTCAGGAGATTCCAGCACTTCCATCACAATGCCTTCGTAACTTTGCGGAGAGGTACCGCCGTTTCTGCCCCGCAAGTCAAACCACAACGTGTCTGGAGAGGAATCCAAACTGATGTAGAGTTGTGCGCTTCCCGCTTTGCCCTGTTCAAACTTGGCACTCCCGTCAGCGTAGGAACTACCCATACTTTCCGTGTAAAAACCTCTCATCAAGGTGATGTCCTCCTGGTCCACCTCACTATTGTCGGAGATGTCGAATGGGAGTGTCACCCATGCTGTGTTATCTTGAATGACGAACTGGGCACTGGCCACTGCGCTGGTTGTCATCCCCGCTTTGACCGCAATGGCTTTAAGCGTGTGATTTTCCGCAATGATAATGGGAGTGGTGTATAAAAGTCCGTTATCATCCGGAATGCTTCCGTCTATGGTGTAATAGATGTGAGCATTTTCAGTTTCGCACGTGATTTGCACAGTTTGCGCCTCAGTGTAAACCCCGCCTATTGGCGAAATTTCAGGCGTGGCCACAGTGGGCATCACCACGGTGAATTGTGTGGAAACAGTAACTTCCGGATGTAACGGATTTCCGGTTATGTCAAGTAATTTGGAAATAAGAGTATAACTTCCCACAGGCACATAAAGAGGAGAAGTGGCCAAAATTGTCAACTCGCTGGTGGTGAATATGTTGAGTGTTGTGTCAAAACCTGTTCCACTTAAGTTTAAAGAAAGCAGACCATCCGTGCCCAAGGTGAAATTAGTCAAGGTGAAATTGAAAGAAACGGCTTGGCTATGGCTACTTCCGTGCACGGGTGAATTGACCCGAAGTGATGGCAAAGGATTGTCGGAGTGCGCTGTGATAGAAAGATCGTCGATGCGAATATCGTTGTTCGCTAAATTTGAAAAAAGGAGACGCAGGTTCGATGTTGCGGGAAGTCCGGTAATTGTGATATAATACCACCCCGTTGTGCCACTTCCAGTAGGAAGTGGTTGCATTTCAGGAATTCTTTCCCAGTTTTCTCCGTTAGTCGAATATTGGATGGAAAGATTCGAGCCGTCTTCACCCGTGTTCCCTTTTCGTATGCCTAAGTGCAATTTCAGTGAATCTTGTCCTGTCGTGTTGATGCCCGAAATGGAAAACCATTTTGTGCTGTTGTTTAGCATTACATTGCCACCACCGGATGCGCTCGTGTATCCGGTGGATGCGTTCGAAGTGCGAATGTCGCAAGTGCCGTCTCCGGCATATACAACTTGTTGGTTTTGCCAGCCCGTGTATGATTGAATCGTGGCACTCGTTGATGGTGCGCCGAAATTCTCCTCGTACAGGATGGATTGCGAAAATGAAGTAAAGAATAAAGATGATAGCAGGAAACAAGAAACAAAATAGTAAATCGCAGTTTTCATTGTGTAGCGGTTTTAGTTCATGAATTAGTTTACTTGCGGATGATTTTTTGATCAATCATCACACTGCAAAGATACACAAAATATTAATACAATGACAATGGTTTATAAATTTATTTTTAATTCACGTAAAATACACTATGGCTGATATTAAAATTAGTATTAATTAATTTAAGATACCGAACAGCCAACTTCTGCTTATTTCACAAAATCATCGAATTGTGCTTTGGAAATACTTGGAATCGTGGCAGTCTCTGTCAAGTCGGAGGCTCTGATTTCGCCAGCGACAAAAGTGATTTTGCAGTCAGTCAGTCGAATTCTATCCTCAGTTGGCTTTTTAACTGGAAACTTTTACGGTGATAGATGGTACGACCTTGCTCCATGAGAATTTTTTGGTGCTCAGCAGTGGGGTAACCTTTGTTGGATTTCCAGTTGTATTGGGGAAATTCCCGATCGATTGTTTCCATGAACTCGTCGCGATAGGTTTTAGCCAGGATAGAGGCGGCGGCAATGGTGAGGTAGTTGGCATCACCCTTGACACAGCATTGGTGGGGAATGCCAGTGTCGTTACGGAAACGGTTGCCGTCAATGAGGAGCAACTCGGGTTTCACGAACAGCCCATTGATGGCATTGTTCATTCCTATAAATGTGGCATTCAGTATATTGATCTGGTCAATAACGGTTTCGGAAACGGACGCGACGGAAAATGACAGCGCATCCTGCTCAATGATCTCCCGCAGTTCGTTCCGCTGTTTGCGGGTGAGTTGTTTGGAGTCGTTAATCCGCTCATTATCGTAATCGGATGGGAAAATGACGGCTGCCGCAAACAATGGTCCGGCCAAGGCACCACGTCCAGCCTCGTCCACTCCGCATTCCACGAGAAATGGCTCGGAATATTTGTTTTTTAAAGGCATAATAATATGATTATTAATAATATAAATATATTATTCAATATCCAATTTTTCTTTTGTTGACTTATAATCGAACAATAGACCGTGATGGGGACGAACATATAGACAATCGAGGCCGAATAGGGAAAGACGGTCACAAACAGCATAACGAACAACGTGATAGTGAGCGTGTTGATCGAAATCAAACGCTTTCGCATAATGATGAATTTGGTTGAAAAAACCATGGTAAGGACAATGGAGAAATAAAACAACACCAAGGTCATGAATAGGAATGCAATAATTTCAATTATTTTAAAATCAGACAAGTAACTGTAAAAACCGAAGAAAACAGGGTGAAATGTGTGTGTGTGTTCGGCCATATATTGATTAGTAAATAAGTAGAAAGCGAACGCATAGATGATCGGGATACTGAAGCCTAACAATGACAATAGGATGTCACGGACTTTAGAAAAACGATTCACCAACAGTGCTACCATTACAAAAATGAGCAATGATACAGTGGAAATGTCGGCGAAAAAGAGCAATCCGATAATGAATCCTGATGTGAAGACTTGGCTTTTTACCGAATATGGCTGATAACCTGAGTTGAGCAGTAAAAGCAGGATGATGAAAAGGTTTACGAAAAACAGCATAGAGATGTGGCTTTCGATTTCGCCTCCACTTCTCATGTTAGTGCAGATACCGTTCAGCAGGGCCAAATAGATGATGGATGGGGAGAGATTGAAATTTTCAAAAAACTGATTCTTAGAGAAATAGAATTGCAGCAAACCCAGTTTGAGTAGTAGTATGATGGCTGTGACGATATGCATGAGCAGCGAGTGAGAATCCCATAATCCAATTAAAAACTTGTTGCAAAGCGAATCATCAGGATTGCCGATATATGAGGAATTGTCAAATAATGCGAAGAGAAAATACCCCAATAAAGCCAAAAACAGAATGGAGTGGAAAACGATGTTCTTATTGAGGAATTTGTGCATTTAATTTTTTCTGCAAAATTAGTTTTTTAGTTGATAAGTCTGTTCGTCAACTTGTTCACTTAAAAAAAAAGTAGTACTTTCGCCCTCTGTAAAAATCAAAACAAGGTCACTGTTAATGAATAAGATAGCGGTAAAAATTATTCTTTTAGGATTTGTTTTTCTATATGCTTTGCCGCTATTTTCCCAGGAAGATCTCTCTCCCCATTCTTCGGATTCCACGCACAACGATGAAATTTCTCCAGCTTATATGCCTGTGAGTTACACGTTTATCGAGCCTCATCAGTTTGCGCCGTTATCCTATACCGATGAAGACACATCGCTCATCAACACGCACTATTTCGATGATTTGCTCCATATCGGCCAACTCTATCAGACGTTGGGGATTCCTGGACAAGCCCATCAAACTATCAATTTTGACTTTCACCGCCATTGGGGATTCACGTATCTGAATTATCCCTATCCCTTGTTGATGATGCAACAAGAAGATCTGAAATATTATAAGGTGGAGACTGCCTACACCCGTTTGGCCTACACATACGGATTCTTCACCGAGATGGATGTGGAGGCGTCGCACGCCCAGAGAGTCGGGCCGGTTAATTTCGGGTTTAACCTGAAAGGCTACACCAATGAGGGTGATTTTGTGAACCAGATGTCCAAGCATTTCACGGGCACTGCGTATCTCCATTATGAATTGCCCTCCCAGCGGTACGGTTTCAGGATCGGATACATTTACAATCGCATTAATTGCCAGGAAAATAGCGGTATGGTAGAGGATACCTCTGCCATATATAATTATGCCGCTTTTTTGAAAAATGAAGAGAAAACCACTGCGTCATACGCCTTCAACACGCCGAGCGCCACCAGCCGTACAGTATCAAATGATCTATTGTTGCAACAATATGTGAATCTGAAGTTTAAAAAAGAGGGGGCGAGTTTTGGTTATTTGACCCACTCGTTCCAATACAAAGCCTACAAAAGCAGTTATACGAACTCGGTGTTGGACACGTTGCCGGATCGGAATTTCTATTTTTCGAAAGACACCACGGCGGACACATTGTCGTATTATCACATTATCAACACGTTGCAGTGGAGCACGTTCTACCCGTATCACGAATGGGATGACAAGAAGAATTTTTTCCATATGGCCTTCGGCCTCACGCACGAATGCATGAAAGACCGGCGTGTGCGTACCGCATTCCTCCCGCCGGATTCAATAACGGGCGCAAGAGACACACTGGGCAACTACAGCAGTAATAGTGACATGCTTTTTGGCGGAATTTATATCCGTCTGTTTTCCGTGATGGACATCACCGGTAGGCTTTCTTACACGTTTTCGGGTTATAATAGCAACGACGCTACCGCCAATGCAACCGTAAGCTGGGCGATTAATCGGAAAAACGCACACTTTATTGGGTTTACCGGGCATTATTATCGAATTAGTCCGGATTACGTCTATACTTATTTTTCGGGGAACGAACTTCGTTGGGATACGACGTGGCACAAACAGAGCATCTTGCGGCTGGGTGCATATTGGAGCCGAAAAAACCTCAAGGTTGATTTCAACTACTTCTGGCTCAATAATTACGCCTATTTCGGACAAGATTTGAAACCAAACCAATTGAAAGAGTCGGCCAATGTGCTTCAGTTTCATTTCAGTTCACCGATGCGGATCAAAAATTTCGGCTTTAACGCCAATTTGTATCTGCAGTATTCAGATAATGAATTTATTCCAGTTCCTATTTTTGCAGGGAAAGCATCAATTTATTATATCTTCAATATCTTTAAGAAAAAGATGCGGATACAGGTGCAGGCCGATTTGATGTATAACACGCCCTACCAAGCGTATGGCTATAGCCCGATGCTGCGGCAGTTTTATGATCAGGAGGGATTTGACAATGGAAAGTATCTCTATTTGGATGCCAACTTTACCTTCCAGGTATCGCGGCTCTGTTTCTTTTTCCGGGCCAGCAACTTGTTGGCCGGGATTATGGGATACAACTATTTCACAACACCGTATTATCCCATGGAAGGGCGGCGGTTCCAGATTGGGATTAATTGGCGGTTTTATGATTGAGGAGTTATGAGTAAACAAGTAGACGAGTCCACTAAAATAAACCAAGCACTTATGAGTGATAAATACCGTATCGAAAAGGACACGTTGGGCGAGGTGAGAGTGTCGGCCGACAAGCTGTGGGGTGCACAAACACAGCGTTCCTTGGAGCATTTTGAGATTGGCAACACCGCTATGCCGTTCGACATTATTAGAGGATTAGCTATCGGCAAGAAAGCTGCAGCGTGTGCCAATTTTCAACTGGGTGTTCTCCCTGAAAGAAAAAAAAAGATGATCGTTCATTGTTGCGATGAGATCATCAACGGTGAACTGAACGAGCATTTCCCTTTAGCGATTTGGCAGACCGGTTCCGGCACCCAGACCAATATGAATGTGAACGAGGTAGTGAGCAATCGGGCGGAGATCATTTTAAAAGGAAGAATAGAGACGGATAACAAATTTTTGTCGGCTAACGATGATGTGAACAAGTCGCAATCCACAAATGATATTTTCCCTACGGCGATGCGGATTGCTGTGGCGGAGATCATCCTTTGTGAAACGATTCCGTCGATCAAGCATTTTCTGGAAACGATTGCAAGGAAAGTGAATGACTTCAAGGATATTAAAAAGATCGGACGTACCCACTTGATGGATGCCACGCCGTTAATGTTGGGCGAGGAGTTTTCCGGCTACCACTCGCAAGTAGCGCATGGTTTGACGACCATCCAAAACGCTCTGCCGCACCTGATGGAATTGCCGATCGGAGGCACGGCCGTGGGAAACGGGATCAATACCCCGGAAGGCTACAGCCAGGCGGCCGTGGGTTATATAAACCAATTCACGAATTTTTCCTTCACCGCCAGTGAGAACCGTTTTGAGGCCATGGCCTCGCACGATTCGCTGTTGGAGATGTCGGGAGCGTTGAAGCGGCTGGCAGTCTCGTTGATGAAGATCGCCAACGACATTCGGCTGCTATCTTCGGGACCACGTTGCGGCCTCGGTGAGATTACGATCCCAACCAACGAACCGGGTTCGTCGA
>JAITVP010000051.1 GCA_031285725.1 Bacteroidales bacterium | reverse complement strand
CTTTTCATCGTTTATGGTTTTATATTATTATTACCTCATCATTTTCGGGCTGCAAAGATAGTATATTTTTTCATTTAGTCAAATTATTCCCACGTAAAAAATCATCTATCAGTAACAGTGGCTTTTTTACTGATTTTTGTAGCCATTCGGCAAACAATTCGCTCTTTTCTTTTTCAGATAATCTCCAATCCTCGTTATTTTTTCGCAGTTTTTCCATGAAATGTGACAAAATGATGGCCACGGAATTAGAGATATTGAAACTCTCGGTGAAGCCGTACATCGGAATTTTCACCCGTTGGTCGGCCAAAGTGATTAATTCGGCTGAAAGACCTTTCAGTTCCGTGCCAAACAGGAACGCGGTTTTGGGTTCAACGGGAAGATCACCGAGGAAATAGCTATTCTCCCCCGGCATCGTGGCCACCAATGTGTAGCCCTCCTCTTTCAGCGATTCCGCACACCGTACAGCCTTGTCTTGTCCATTCTGATATCGGTGGATGGTCAGCCATTTGTCTGCACACATTGAGATGGCGTTGTGCACCTGGCACTCGTTGTCGTTCTCAATAATGTGCACATTCTGCACCCCGTAGCACTCGCACGTCCGTAACACCGCGCTGATGTTCTGGGACTGGAACAGGTCTTCCACCACCACGGTAACGTGCCGGGTTCGATATCCCAATACTTTCTCCAACCGTCGCAACCGCACTTCCGTGACAAAGCCTTTTAGATAGTCAATAACTAACTCCCTGGTTTTTAAGTCGTTTATATTGCGGTATTCATAGCCTTGTTTTTCCATCCACATATTGCAAAGTTTGGTTGCAAAAATAAAAAAAGAAGATGTCTTTCGCACATCTTCTTTTTTTATTGAACTAAACGAGAAAACTTACACATTAGCGCTCAATTCTGAACCCGCTTTAAATTTCACAACTTTTTTAGCCGGAATGTTCATCTCTTTCTTGGTTTGGGGATTGCGGCCTTTTCTTTCTGCTCTTTCAATTACGGAAAATGTTCCGAAACCAACCAAAGAAACCTTGTCGCCGTTTTTCAACGTCTCCGTCGTAGCTGCGATGAAACCTTCTAACATGTTTTTCGCTTGTGTTTTGGGGCAATTTGCTTTCTCTGCGATAGCACTAATTAATTCATTTTTGTTCATGTTGATCTAATTTTGGTTAATAATCTCAATCCGAATTGCAAATTTAATATAACTTTGAATAATCCAACATTTTTTTTAACCAAAATTAATTTTGTTGATAATTATAGAATATTGTTAATTATAACTCAAATTACATAATAATAATTTCATTAAATTAGATTATTTATGAAATTAGTTTCCCTGAAACCTTGTAAAAAAATCTTCATTTCCATCTTGGATTTTCCCTGCAACTGCACTATTCCTAAGGAAATTTGGAAATCTTTTGTGTTAACGACAAAGGATTTCTCCGAAGTGATGGCAAAAATGCCAGGAATATCCGTGGATTTCACTTCGGTGATTGTCGCTTTGTAGCACTTTAAAATCATCAATTCTCCCTCCGTGGTTTGCAAATGGGTCATGGCGCCCGGAAGGGGAGAAAGTGCCCGGATTTTGTTGAAAATGACTTGCGCCGGCATATTCCAATCGATGAGGGTGTCCTCCTTGAAAATTTTCGGAGCCAGCTTGATTTGATTATCGGGAATATTGTCTTGTTTTTCCAATATGAGATTGTCGTTTTCAATGCGCCGGATCGCTTGGACAGCCAACTTAGCCCCTTCGATTTTCAACCGTTCGTAGAGTTCCCCGGTGGTCTCCTCATCGTTGATTTCCACCTCCGCACGGTCAATAATATCACCCTTGTCTATTTCGTGATTCAGGAAAAACGCGGTAACTCCGGTCTTTTTTTCGCCGTTCATTATAGCATGGTGGATGGGGGCCGCACCGCGGTAATTGGGTAGAAGGGAAGCGTGCACGTTGAAAGTGCCCAACGGCGGCATTGTGTAAAGTGCCTCAGGCAGCATCCGAAAAGCGACCACGATGAAAAGGTCGGCATTTAACATCTTCACCTGTTCAAGGAAATCGGGATCTTTTAATTTTTCGGGTTGTAGGACAGGCAAATCATGTGTCAAGGCGAATTTTTTCACGTCCGAAAAAGTCAATTTTTGCCCCCTGCCGGCCGCCTTGTCGGGTGCGGTCACCACACCAACAATCTGAAAGCCCTCGTTGTGGACAGCCTCCAACGTGGCAACAGCAAACTCCGGGGTTCCGAGGAAGAGGATACGCATGTTGTGTATACTTTAAGCGATTCGAAAATGGATTAATTTGAAAATTAATGCAGATAGAACTTGCTTCTCGCATTTGTCAAATTTGCCCATTTTTAATGGGCCCCCGTTCCAGTTCCAACATCTTCAAACACGTCACCGCTGCTTCCACGCCTTTGTTGCCGTGTTTACCACCGGCACGATCTAAAGCTTGCTCCATGGTATCGCATGTGAGCACGCCGAAAATGACGGGGGTGTTATAGTCAATGCCCACTTGCATGATCCCGTTGGCCACGGCTTGGGAAATAAATTCGAAATGGCGTGTTTCGCCTTGGATGACGCATCCGAGACAGATCACGGCGTCCATTTTATCATCGGCCTCCAGCATCATCACGGCGGCACCAGGAAGCTCGAAACTGCCCGGCACCCGCTTGATGACAAGGTTGGCCTCATGGATTCCCGAATCTAATAGCGTTTTCCGAGCACCTTCTTTCAAGGCATCGGTGACTTCATGGTTCCATTCACTAACAAGCATCCCAACTTTAAATTGGGATGCTTGCGGTATGTTGTAAGAAGTTTCTGACGAAAGGTTTTTGTTTTTCTCAGCCATCATTTTCCAGCTTTAACGGTCGCATGGCGCAAGAATCTCTCAATGCCCATGTTCTCATATTCGGTGTAGTAATTTTTTTTAATCTCAGTATAATTATTGTATGCATCGTTCCATTTGTCTGCTCTTTCGCACATTTGCCCTAATTTGAACAATGCGATGGGAGTATAATAATCGTTGTCGCCTTTCGCCGCTTTTTCATAATACTTGATCGCTTTGGCATTGTCGCCCATGTCATCGTAGATGTCGCCGATCGTCATTTGGGCGGCATACCAATACACATGGTCTTTTTTCTTGAAAGAGGTGAGGTAATCCAACGCCTCTTCGTGATTGCCCAGTGCGAAGTGGGTCATGCCTGCAAAATATTTTGCGGTGTTCCCAATTTTGGTCATCTTGTAACCTGAGATAATCGATTCAAAACCGTCGTTCACGCCATCGCCTTCCAACGCCGTGGTCAGTTTCGTCGTGTCGCGCATTTGAACGCCCTCGGTATATTGAGTTATCGAAGGAAGAATTGCAAGTGATCCACGTTCGTTTTTGGGTTGGAAATAGAACTTATTGGCTGCCACGATTCCGAATATGATCAATAACAACGTGATCAGCACACCATAAATAATGTTTTGATACTGATTGAAAAAAGTGATTGTTTTGGTTGCTATGCTTTCATTTACGCTTTGTGATCCATCACTTTTAGCACCTACTTTCTCCTTGGTTGACATGTGTTTTTCGTTTTTTAAATTTTGCGTGCAAAGATAAGATTTTTTTTTAACGATTTTCAAAAAAAAATGCTTTGCCATTTTATTGAAAATCAATAAGATTACAATTTCTTCTCTTTTCCTAAAAGATATTCGTTAAACCAATCGGAGAACATTCTGATGAAAGCTTTGTTGAAAATGCGCTTGAACGCATAACGGTCGGCTTCTTTGGATTGCACAACCTCTTTAGGATGAACTAACGGCAGGATATTTTTGGTTTCCCGCATCAGCTTGCGAATCTTTCGTTTTTTGTTTTTCAAACCGATGTTCGTAACCAAGTTGTAACTCGGCGTGATGGACAATCCTTTTTGATACCATTTATAATAGATGTATTGATATTCCCAAATGTCCAATTTATGTTTGCGCAAAATGTTGTACCGTCGCAGCCAGTAGAGTTTCTCTTTGCCGGAATTGGTATAAGGACTCACCATTTTATTGAAATTTTCTCCGTCCAAGAGAGTCATTTTGAGGTCGAAACCTTTCCAGCGGTCTGCCCAGGTGGCGAAACCCCACGAGAGCGGATAGGCGGAGAAATAATATGAAGCCTCGTTTTTTGCGTTTTTCCGGTGGAGATTGGAACCATTGATATGGACAATCCGTTTGTCATTGCGGTATTTTTCCAACAGTTCTTTGCTATACTCAAAGAAATCCCTGTTGGGCATGGTATCCTCGAAAAGGATGATGCCTTCGCTTTCGTTTTTGAAAAACCAATTGATCCCTTGGGTGATCATTTCCGCCTTGCCCAAATGCTCCTCCTTGAAGAGGAAATGTGTTTCGCAAGGCCACTCCGGCATAATGACCGCTCGCGAGCGAATACAAGTCACATAATCAATGCGATCGCCGTGCCGCGCGCCATCTGCGGCAACATACAATTTCGTCGGTTTAACGTTTTTTATGATCTGGAAAAGGTTATGCGTGTCTTCTACCTTATTATATAATACTAACAGAATGGGTACGTCGAACATGTTTTTTGAATTGAAAGCGCGAATTTACATTAAAAAGTAAAATACTATTTTTGTAGACTAAAATTTGCCAACATGGACAATAAAAACATTTACGAACAGTCATTCAAAATCTATTCTTATCTTACAGATTGTAAGGGTTACTTGGCTCCTCGCCAACTTTTGTTGCTCATGCAGGAAGTGGCGTGGGCGCACGTGGACAAGCACAATATCGGCTGGGATTATCTTTATCAACACAACCAATTTTGGGCACTTACCCGACTGCACGTGAAGATCGTTCGTATGCCGAAATGGCACGAGACGATCAAAATCCGTACGTGGGGAAAGTTGTCCGAGATGATTACGCATTACCGGGATCATGAAGTGATGGATGAGGCGGGGAACGTGATCATTTCCGCAACATCCACATGGGTGATCCTAGATTTCGCCACCGGGCGACCGCAACGGGTGGAAAATCTGCCTACCCACCTTTACGTGAATGAACATCGTAATGCTATTGTGACAAGCGCCCCGAAGATCAAGGCGATTCCATTTCCGGAGGAAAGCCGAAAGTATAGGCCCGTTGTTTTTTCTGATCTTGATGTAAATCAGCATGTTAATAATAGCATGTACTTGCAGATGGCCATTGATTCTTTCCCCATCAATTATGTGGAGACACACCAACTGTCGGAATGCTACCTCAATTTCATCTGGCAAGCGAAAAAAGGCGATTATTATGCCGTGCAATCTGCGGATATAGCACCGGACGACATCATCACGTCTATCTTTTCCAAAGAAGGCGGGAGGGAATTGGCGAGGGTGGAGACGATTTGGAGAGGAAAAAGTTAAATAATCGGGAGTATAGATTTTCAGGAAATTAGTAGAGCCTGTGAAATGCAACTTTCATGCTCGTATTGAGTATAAAAAATGAAAATAAATCAGAATATCGGTTCATTATTTTGAAAAATAGATTATCTTTGCGTTATGAAACAGCAATCGTAATTCAGATGATCTATGAGTACAACGTATTTAAGCCGGACTATCGACCGGGAATTGATAGAGTGGAAAAAGGCTGCCAAGCATAAACCTTTGTTGCTGCGCGGGGCACGTCAGGTCGGAAAATCCTCGACGGTAAAAGAACTGGGGAAACAGTTTGATTCTTTTTTAGAAATCAACTTTGAGGCAAAGGGTAGTGAGAGCGCCAAGGCTGTATTTGAAAGAAGTTCCAACCCTAAGCGGATATGCGATGAACTTTCCTTGATTTACGGAAAGCCGATTATCGCAGGTCGCACATTGTTATTTCTGGATGAAATTCAATCCTGCATTCCGGCCATTTCTTCATTGCGTTTCTTTTATGAAGACTATCCCGAACAACATATTATTGCCGCAGGTTCATTGCTGGAATTTGCGTTGGAGGAATTGCCCTCTTTCGGGGTAGGCCGGATCCGTTCGCTATTCCTGTACCCGTTTTCATTCGACGAGTATCTACGGGCAATGGGAATGAACCTGCTTGCCGATGCCATACAAAAGGCTTCACCCGAAAAACCGCTTTCGGATGCGGTACATAACAAGTGTAAACAGGAACTTGTTCGTTTTATACTTATCGGCGGAATGCCCGAAGTGGTTGCAACGTATGCACAGGGGGGAACGTTGCTCGAATGTCAGAAAGTGCTTGATGATCTGACGTTTTCCCTGTATGACGACTTTTCCAAATATAAGGCACGAGTACCTTCATCCCGTTTACGCGAGGTCTTTGCATCCGTGATTCATCAAACGAGCGGTAAATTCACATACGCTCAGGTATCGCAGGATTCCAACCACTGGCAAATAAAAAAAAGCGTCGGCTTACTGGAACTTGCAGGGATCGTTTACCCCGTAACACATACATCGGCAAACGGACTTCCGTTAGCCGCCGAAATGAATACCAAACACCGCAAGTTCCTGATTTTCGATACGGGAATTTACCAGCGCTTTTTGAAGTTAAATTTGGGAGAACTGCTGACTGCCGAAAGTCTGGAACAGGTAAATAAAGGCGCTTTGGCGGAATTATTTGTCGGTTTGGAACTGCTGAAATCCGCGCCAAGCAACAGTCCCATACTGTTACACTATTGGCAGCGCGAAAAAGCGGGCAGCAATGCCGAAGTCGATTATGTGATGCAATGCAATGCCGATATTGTTCCCGTCGAAGTAAAAGCGGGAACAAAGGGTTCCATGCAAAGCATGTTTCAATTTTTGTCCGAAAAGGAATATGCATACGGCATCCGCTGCTCTATGGAAAATTTCGGAACATACCGGAATGTAAAAGTTTATCCGCTCTATGCGGCTTCACGGATTGGAAAATAAAAAACGGAAACCATGAAAGAGGTACTTTTTAAAAACTATAAGTGGTTCGTCTCCGCTTTAGCGGATAGTAGTGATAAACAGTGAATCATTAATTTATGTATTTTTGGGGAATAAAAAATAAACAACCTAAAACTATGAGCCAAGTCAAGAAAACAGAGAGAAAGACAGTGGTTTATACGACCAAAGCGAAGTGTCGCGATTGCTATCGTTGCGTACGGGTATGCCCGGTAAATGCCATCAAGATGGAGAGCGGACAGGCGCAAGTGGTGACGGAGAACTGCATCGCCTGCGGGACGTGTATCATCGAATGCCCGCAACACGCCAAAACCTACACGACCGATTACGGAAAAGTGTTGCAAATGCTGGAAGGTAACCAGACTCTGATCGTGAGTCTGGCACCGTCATTCGCTGGTTATTACACAGAGTGGGAACAGAAAAGGTTGCCCTCCGCCCTGCGCTCCATCGGATTTCATTTCATTGCAGAAACTGCGGCGGCGGCGTGGGACAGCGCAATCGCCTCTGCTAATTATATCAAAGAGAATAAAAAACAACACCATATCTGCACAGCCTGTCCGGCTGTGGTGAATTACATCAATATTTATGCGCCGCAGTACGCACCGCTCTTGGTGCCGGTAGCTTCACCCATGATCGCCCACGCCAAGATGCTGAAACAGGAACATCCGAAAGCCAAGTTCGTCTTCATCGGGCCTTGTGTGGCAAAGAAGGACGAGTTGCTGCAACCCGAAAACGAGGGATTGGTGGATGCCGTCCTCACGTTCGATGAACTAAACCAGTTGATGAAACTCAAAGGCGTGATGCTCGACTCCGTGGAGGAGAGCAAATTCGACCAAGAGGCAAAAGGGTTTGCCCGGCTTTTTCCACTTGAGGGCGGGTTATTGAAAACAGGCAATATCCCGACCGATATGCTGAACAGCCGTGTGGTGGCGGTCAGTGGATTTGAGGAGGTGCATGAGATTCTGTTGTCGTTGAAAAAAGATGCACCGGAGAAGGTGGTCATTGAGCCGCTTTTTTGCCGACACGGTTGTATCAATGGACCGGTGGCCAATCGGGAGGAGAATGTTTTCAATAAACGAGCGAGAGTGTTGGCGTATGCGGAGAAAAATCCAGGCAAACGGGGCGACGAGGAAGCCCTGAATGCGAGTTTGTTGGAGGTAACTTATCATACCAAGCCTCATGTGCAGAAGCAATATTCGGAAGCGGAAATCCGGATTGTATTGGAAGCGACCGGCAAACACCATCCCGAAGATGAGCTGAACTGCACGGCATGCGGTTATTCCACCTGCCGTGAGAAAGCGATCGCTGTGCTGGACGGCTTGGCGGAGGTGGATATGTGTATGCCTTTCATCCGCCGAACCACCGAGCAGCGGTTTGAGATGCTTATCAAGCATGACCCCAACGGTATTGTTTCTATGAATAACCATTTGGAAATCATACATATGAACGATGCTTTCAAGCGTATGTTCTCTTGTTCGGACTCGGTGCTCGGGAAAAGCATCTCTTACCTGATGGATCCCGATTTCTTTGAAAAGGCGGTGACGAGCGGACAGACCATGCTGCGCGAAACGATGACCTTCCCCAATTATAACCTTACAGCCCACATCATCGTCTATCCGATTCCGGATCAAGATCAATATGTGGGTATATTTATGGATATCACCGATTTCAACCAAAATCGGGAGAGGCTGTCCGACATCAAGTCGGAGACTATGCAAAAAGCACAGGAACTGTTGGATCATCAGATCACAATGGCTCAGGATCTGGCTCGTTTTCTAGGCGAACACACGGCCAAGGAGGAGTTTTTGCTCCACCGCCTGATCGACCTAACCAAGCAATAATCCATAAATTTTAAGAAAGAAAACCATGTATATCCATACCGATGTTTTTGCTTTCCAGTCCCCGAAGAAATTGAATCAGCCGTGCGGGGACGCTTACGGGGTGTTACGCGACCTGAATGCGACGACGATCGTGTTGGCCGACGGGCTGGGTTCGGGTGTGAAGGCGCACATTGCCGCTAATATGTGCGTGGCTCGCATTAAGGGGTTGATCAGCGAGGGCGCCAGTATCCGCGAGGCCTTCAAGTCGCTGACTGACACGATGGACAAGGCATGGGGGTCGGGCGATCCGTTCTCCGTCTTCACCGTGGCTCGTATCCTCAACACCGGACAGGCAACTATCCTGAGCTATGAAATGCCGCCCCCGATCCTGATTAATCCGGTCTATGCGCAAATTTTGCAAGACCGAGTGTACACGCAAAAGAAGGCGATCATCCACGAATCATCGTGTGTGTTGTCTAAAGACGAGGGTATTTTGCTGATGTCCGACGGGATCACGCAGGCTGGAATTGGCGGGAAGTTCCTCTATGGCTGGGAATCTGAAGGGGTACAACGTTACATCGAGTCTAAGTTGACCGGCGACCGGGTGAACGGAGAGGATTTGGTCGCTGATGTTCATGCGAAGGGACGTTCTTACTGGCCTGCGGATAAGGGCGATGATTGTTCCGTGGTGATGGGTATGAACCGACGCGGCGTGATCGTCAACTTGGTCTGTGGCCCGCCGAAATCCCCTGAACAAGATTACGAATTTGCAATGTCGTTTCTGCGCTCCGAGGGCATCCATATCGTTTGCGGCGGCACTACGGCGAAGATCATTGCGAAAGCCGTCCACAAGAAACTGGAAGTGAAAGAGTCAACCAACCCCGTGACCCCGCCCGCTTACAAAATCGAGGGTTTTGAAATGGTGACTGAAGGTGTGGTCACGCTCAACCAAGTCTACCATTTGATGGATGACGCTCTCACCGATCTTCCCATGGAGACGGTGGTCGGCGAATTGGCATGGTACCTCCGCATGGCCGACCGTATCAATATCTGGGAAGGCACTGCCTCCAACCTCGGTCACGGGCAGATTGAATTTAAACTTCAAGGCATCTTCAATCGCTCCCAAATCTTAAAAGAGTTGGCGCAAAAGCTGCGAGACCAGGGTAAGCTGGTAGTGCATACTGAATGGACGGGATAAGACTGCTTATGCAAACAATAACTGAAAAATTTACTCAATTTTCCCGATCGGCACCAATTGTACCCGGTATTTCGAGGTATCGAGGCCTTTGAGATTGTATTTGGAGAGGAATATCTTTTTGAAGCCCAGTTTGTCGGCTTCGGAGATGCGTTGTTCGATGCGGGCTACGGTGCGGATTTCACCGTTCAGCCCCATTTCGCCGGCGAAGCAACATTTGGCGGCAATGGCAATGTCGGTGGCCGATGAGAGGATGGCGGCAACGATGGCCAAGTTGATGGCCGGATCTTCAACGTGGATGCCGCCGGCGATGTTGAGGAAAACGTCCTTCGCTCCCAATTTGAACTGGCACCGTTTCTCCAGCACGGCCAGCAGCATGTTCATCCGACGGATGTCGTAGCCGGTGGCGGAGCGTTGTGGTGTGCCGTATACGGCGGAGCTGACCAGTGCCTGCGTCTCAATCATCATCGGACGGTTTCCTTCCAGTACGGCGGCAATTGCGTTGCCGCTGAAATCCTCATCCCGTTGTGAAACCAAAATTTCAGACGGATTTAGCACCTCTCGCAAGCCGTGGTTGTTCATCTCGAAAATACCCAGTTCCGATGTAGAGCCAAAGCGGTTCTTGACCGCCCGCACGATCCGGTAGCCATAGTGCCGGTCGCCCTCAAACTGTAACACTGTGTCCACGATGTGTTCTAAAATCTTGGGGCCGGCCAACGAGCCGTCTTTGGTTATATGGCCGATCAGAAAGGCCGGTATTGCCGTGGTTTTCGCCAGATGTTGGAACTCGGCGGCGCACTCCTTGATTTGGGAAATGGAACCGGCGGCGGAATCAAGCAGGTTGCTTTGCAAGGTTTGTATGGAATCGACGATGACGATGTCGGGTTGAATTTCTTCAATATGTTTAAAAATTTCTTGGGTGACCGTTTCAGTGAGAATATAGCACGAAGCGGCGTTTCCCTTGTCGGTCAGGCGGTCGGCCCGCATCTTGAGCTGGCTTTCGCTCTCCTCGCCGGAGATGTAAAGCACTTTCTTGTTATGCACTGCTAGGGCAAGTTGCAGTAACAGGGTTGATTTGCCGATGCCCGGTTCGCCGCCCAGCAGCACGAGAGAGCCTGCCACTACGCCGCCGCCCAGCACCGTGTTGAGTTCGGAGAACCCGCTGTTGATCCGGGGTATTTCCAATAGCGAGACCTCGTCGATCAGTTTGGGAGAGCTCTTTTGCTGGAAAGCGATCAGTGTGGTCGATACTTGGCCTTTCTTTTCCCGTTCAACCACTTCCTCCTCGAAAGTGTTCCATTCTCCGCAGGAAGGACATCTGCCCATCCACTTCGCCGCCTGTGCCCCGCAATTGCGGCAATAAAAATTGGTTTTCGCCATGGTTCTCTACTTTTTTAATAAATTGGATTGTAAAAACAGCTTTAACTTGTTGAGAATAGCCTCCGAGCCGCCCACATAACCGGAAAACACATCCGTAACACCCGACAGTTGTTGCATCATGTATTCCACACCCCAAAAGCATCCTCCTGCAAAATAGGCCGTGGAAAGATTGTTGTTACCGCTGTTTTTCATTGCCATTATTAATAAGGGTGCAAATATAATTCAATTGGCGCACAGGTGATATGGATTGAGCAGATTTTTTCCCCTTTTCCTCTTTGCGCCTTTCCCCTTTTTTTTATACTTTTGCAAGCCTTTGAAAAAAGCAAAAAACATAATTGTATAACTATAAAAAAATTAGAAAGATGAGTGAAATTATTGGAATCTATGGGCGTCAGATATTGGATTCACGGGGAAACCCCACAGTGGAAGTTGATGTGGTCAGTGCGGCAGGTGCTGTGGGACGCGCAGCCGTTCCCTCCGGAGCGTCTACCGGAGAGCACGAAGCAGTGGAATTACGCGACGGCGATCCGTCCACCTACATGGGCAAGGGCGTGTTGAAAGCCGTGCAAAATATCAATAGTATCTTGGCGGAAGAGATCCGCGGTATGAACGTGGCCGATCAGCGTTCGATCGACCAACGGATGATCGAGGTGGACGGCACGCCAAACAAAGCCAACATGGGAGCCAATGCGATCCTTGGCATTTCGCTGGCATGTGCCAAAGCGGCGGCGATGGAGAGCAGCCAGGAGATTTTCAGATACGTGGGAGGCTGCAACGCGCACACCCTTCCCATCCCGATGATGAACATCCTGAATGGCGGCTCCCATGCGGACAACAGCATCGATTTCCAAGAATTCATGATCATGCCCGTGGGTGCGGAATCGTTCAGCCATGCGCTCCGGATGGGCACAGAGGTGTTCCATAACTTGAAATCGGTATTGAAAAAAGCCGGCTACTCTACCAACGTGGGTGATGAAGGCGGCTTCGCTCCCAACCTGAAATCCAACGAAGAGGCGATTGAAGTGGTGTTGCAAGCAATCGAGATGGCAGGCTACAAACCTGGCGAGGATATTTTCATCGCTTTGGATCCCGCATCTTCCGAATATTTCCTGAAAGAAGAGAACGTGTATCACCTTTTCAAATCCTCCGGCGACAAACTACCGCCTTCCCAAATGGTTGATTATTGGGCAAATTGGTGTTCTAAATACCCGATCATCTCTATCGAGGACGGCATGGCAGAAGACGATTGGGATGGCTGGAAGATGATGACGGATAAATTGGGCGGCAAAATACAACTGGTGGGCGATGACCTTTTCGTGACCAATGTGAAACGTTTGTCCGAAGGTATCCAAAAGAGCGTGGCCAACTCCATCTTAGTGAAAGTGAATCAGATCGGCACGTTGACCGAGACGATCGAAGCGGTGACGATGGCGCACAATGCATCCTATACGGCCGTAATGTCGCACAGATCGGGTGAAACCGAGGATACCACCATCGCCGACCTGGCTGTGGCTCTTAACACCGGCATGATCAAAACCGGCTCCGCCAGCCGTACCGACCGCATCGCCAAATACAACCAACTCCTCCGCATCGAAGAAATGCTGGGAAATGATGCGGTTTATCCGGGAAAAAGTTTTAAATACTTTAAACGATAGACGTTAGGGATTGGCTTTAACTCCCAATCCCTAACGTCCAATTCTTAACCCTTAGCTCTTGACTTACATGCTCATCAACATCATCACACTAGGCTGCTCGAAAAATACGGTGGATTCCGAAGTTATGGCGGCGAAGTATGTGGAACAAGGACACCAAGTGGTCTTCGAGAGCCGTGAGCCCTCCGATGCGGTGATCCTGAACACGTGCAGCTTCATCCGCGATGCCAAAGAAGAATCAATTGAGGAGATTTTTAACCAACTGGAACGAAAAAATGACGGGCAGGTAGGCACGGTCTTCGTGATGGGTTGTTTAGCGCAGCGGTACAAAGAGGATTTGAAAAAAGAGATTCCCGAACTGGATGGCATTTTCAATTTTTCGGAACTGCCACTCATGCTCAATGATCCGGCGTTCGGATTGCTGACTTATCCGAACAGGATATTGTCTGATAAATCCCACTATGCTTATTTGAAACTTTCGGAGGGCTGCGATCGTCAGTGCGCCTTTTGCGCAATCCCCAACATCAGGGGCAAACAGGTATCCAAGCCGATCGAGCGCTTGGTGGAGGAGGCGAACTTTTTGGTATCGCAGGGAGTTAAAGAACTCATGTTGATCGCACAAGACTCGACAGCTTACGGTACTGATATTTACCGTGCCCGGGAGTTGGAGAAATTGTTGCGGGCAGTGGGCGACGTGAAGGGATTGGAATGGATTCGCCTGCATTACACCTATCCCAACGATTTTCCCATAGGGGTACTGGACGTTATCAGAGAGTATGACAATTTTTGCAAATACATTGATGTCCCGCTGCAACATGTCAGTGAAAAGGTGTTGCGCGCCATGCACCGTCCCTCTTCGCCAACGAGAATGTATCAGCTTATCAACACGATCAGGACGAAGGTACCCGGCATTGCTATCCGCACCACGATTCTTTCCGGTTTTCCCACTGAAACCCGCAAAGAGCACGAAGAACTGCTTTATTTCATCAAGGATGTTAGTCTTGAAAAGGTGGGGGTTTTCAGCTATTCGCCGGAAGAAGGCACCCCGGCTTTCTCGTTGGGCGACCCGATTAGCGAAGAGGAGAAACTCGATCGTTTGGAAGAGATCATGGCGGCACAAGCAGATATATCCATGGCCTTGAACGAAAGCAAGATAGGAGAGACTTTGAAGGTGATAATCGACGAGGAAATGGAAGACGAACACAGCGGGTATAAATTCGTATATGCCGGACGTTCCCAGTTTGACTCTCCCGAAGTGGATGGCTGCGTGTTCTTGTATGCCAATGAAACGTTGAATGTAGGGGAGTTTTATCCAGTGACGATCACGGATGCGGATTGCCATGATCTGTTTGGTGAAATAGAAAATAATTAGAAGAAAAAGCAATAGATGTTTACATTATTAGGTATTATTATCGGTCTCATAACTGGAAGATTTTGGGGCGGGGTGCTGGGGTTCTTCATCGGTTCGTTTATCGATGGCATTTCTTTCAAGAAGAAGGTTTACCGAAAGCAGCACCACTACTCGCAAGAGGAATTCATCAACATCATTTTGGTATTAACCGCCGCAGTGATGAAAGCCGATGGGAATGTGCGCACCTCTGAGTTGGATTATGTGAAAAATTACTTGAAAAAGAATTTCACGCCCGATACATCCCAGCGTTTGCTATTGGAGTTGCGGGACATTTTGGATAAAAACTACAGTGTGGAGGCGGTTTGTGAGGAACTGCAACAGAATGCGACCATCCACGAGAAACTTTATATCCTGCAATTCCTCTTCGGTCTGGCCGCTGCCGACGGGAAATTCACACAACAGGAACTGTTGGTCATTGAAAAGATTTCGGATCTCTCGGGTGTGAGCCGGATGGATTACGAGTCGATCAAAGCGATGTATATGTACTACGGACAGGGCAGTTACTCCCAATCTTCCTATGGTGGCTACTCTGGCAGTTACGGTGGCCACTCCGGTGCCTACCCCCCTCCTTCTATGGATACCTTGGAAAACGATTACAAGATATTGGAAATCAAGCCTTCCGCTACCGATGAAGAGGTGAAGAAAGCCTACCGTGCGATGGCAAAAAAATACCACCCCGACAAGGTGAACCATCTTGGCGAGGAGATCCGTTGCGACGCTGAAGAAAAATTCGCCAAAATGAACCAATCGTATGAAAGAATTAAGAAAAGTAGAGGAATGAATTAAGTGGGAGAGGAGTTTGAAGCGTAATCCATCTTGTTAAAATCAATATCATAAGGTAAACCTATAGCCCTGTTTTCTCATCTTTCAATTTCCTCACAATCAAACCCATTCACGGTTTTTGGATTTATCTTTTTGTTTTTTATGAAAAAAACAGCGCCTCCAGTCGTTATTTTCCATAAATTTGCTGCCGAAATGATCATGAAAACTTATAAACCCGATCACAATGAAAAAAATCACCTTTTTCGCCTTGGCCATGCTCTTTTCCGGGATGTGCGCGGCGCAAGACCCGTACGTCAGGGAATTTGATTACGACAATTCCGGCAATAGAATCATCCG
>JAITVP010000195.1 GCA_031285725.1 Bacteroidales bacterium | reverse complement strand
CTTGCGATAATCGTCAGGAACATGACTCTTGCGGAGTTTGTCCTTCGTGTCAAAAATATGCCAAGCTGGCACATCCCGATCTGCATCTCTATTTCCCCAACGCTATCGCCAAGGATGTAAAGAAAGATCCTGATTCAAAGCAATTTGCGAAAGAGTTTATTCAATTTGTACAGGGAAAAAACTATCATATCAATCTGGACGATTGGTTGGCGCACTTGGAGGCTGAAAACAAACAGGCCACAATCAATATTCGCGATTGCGCCGACATTATTGAGGAGAACAGCAACCGCTCGTATGAAGGCGGTTACAAAGTGTTCATTTTGTGGATGGTGGAGCGACTTTTCCACTCCGCTGCTCCGAAACTTTTAAAAACGTTGGAGGAACCCGAAAATAAGACGTTATTCGTCCTCATCTCCGAAAATCCGGATAAAATCTTGACAACCATCCAATCGCGCGCGCAGTTGATCAAATTGCCCAAACTTTTTGATGAAACTATCGCTAACCGGTTAGTACAGGAGTATTCCATCGGTCACGAACTGGCACGCGACATCGCCGTGATGAGCGATGGCAATTTTCACCTCGCCCTATCCCTTATTCAGGAACAGAGCGACATGGAGAAGATGCGGCGCCAATGCGAAATGCTTCTCTCTAGTCTTAGCGCATTCGCAGAAAACGGAGACAGAGCCAAGATCGACTTCCTCGGCATAAGCACTATGTTTCAAGATATTATCAGTGAAGGGCGTGAAAACCAGAAACGATTCATCACCTATCTGCTCTCGCTTTTTAGAAAAATGTTGTTGAAAGTTTCTCGCAATGACAGCATCATCAAGCAGACTGAAAAAGAACATTCCCTGCTGGCCGACTACAGCCATTTGGTGAGCCTGCGCAATATCACCCCCCTCGCCAAAGAGTGTAACGACGCTATCTACCACATTGAGCGGAATGGCAATTCGATGATTGTTTTTAATGATCTTTATTTAAAATTGGCAGGTAAATTGGCGGAAACGTAGTGATTCTCGTGAGACAGCTTAAATCATCCTACAAGTAGACAAGCTTCTCCAACCACAAAGAAAAAAACCTGTCATAAACATAATAATACCCATCTTCATCTCTGATGATCAGCATCTTATCTATAAGTGAGTGCAAAGCCAATTTCACGCTACTTGGAGCAGTAAGTCCATATTGTTTCATGAAACTTTGTCTACAGGGTTCGGTTACTTTTTTTTCAGCGGCTATCGCTTTCAATAATCGCAATTGCCCTTTGGTAATCATCTCGCAATAAGTCTTATAGGTGGCATTTTCTTCTTCTAAAATATCGGCAACAATTTCATTGACTGTTTGTTCTGTATAATGATTTGCATTCAGGGCAAACAGATGATTTAGAATTAGCTGGATGTACCAAGTGTGTCCAAACAAGGTTTGGTAAGCATAATCAAATACTTGATGATCAAGTATTTTGTCATGATTTTTGAAAAGAGTTACGGCGAATTGGCGATAGGTGTCGATCGGCAATTCTTTTAATCCTATTTTTTGTGTGCTCTGATAAAATGGACGATTGACGGACGAAAACATCTCATCCATCAAATGTTTTTTACTGCCAGCAAAGATGAATTTCACACCAGGTAAAAATTGCATGTATGACCGCAGAAGCGCTTCCACACCCTTTTCCGGATATTCGGTAATTTGCTGAAATTCATCAATGGCAATATATATCCTTTTGTTTGTATTTTTGAGATAATCAAAAATCTCCTTCAAACTCTGTTCGGTCTGTTGCGGCTGCATATTCATAGTCATGGAAGGTTCGCCTGTAATGGAATCGAAAGAAAAAACAGGACGAAAACTTTTAAAAAAAGCGGACAAGGTTTTCACTACTTTTTCGGAAAAATCGTCCAATTTTCCAACGACATTCTCTCCCAAGACTTTTACGAAATCATGAAGATTCTGTGTGGGAAAAATATCCAAATAGAAGCAATAAATGTCTTCATTTTGTTCCTTTAAATTGTAAAACACATGTTGGATCAATCCCGTTTTGCCCATACGTCGGGGACTAATCAAGGTGATATTCCGGTTGTTTGACAGGGCGGCGATTATTTTTTCCGTCTCTTTTTCCCTGTCACAAAAATAGTCAGGGCTTTGGTATCCCGCTATCAAAAAAGGATTTGCATTTTTTTCTCCATTATTGTTTTTCATAAAATATGAAACATAAAACATGAAATGCAAAAATAGGAAAATTATCTCATCTCCTCCAACTCCTTCTCAAAATAAGCAATCGTTTTTATCAACCCCTCTTTGAGTTGAATTTTGGGTTCCCAATTAAGTTTTTCCCTGGCTTTGTCAATGATGGGTTGGCGTTGCATCGGGTCGTCTTCTACTTGGGGCAGGTAGATGATTTTCGATTTGGAGCCGGTCAAATCGACGATGATTTCTGCCAACTCCTTGATCGTAAATTCACCCGGATTACCCAAATTGATAGGACCAATCACACTGTCGTCCGTATTCATCATGGATATAAATCCTCGAATTAAGTCATCACAGTAACAAAAACTACGCGACTGGCTTCCATCGCCGTACACCGTAATATCTTTATTTTGTAAAGCTTGCGTGATAAAATTGGAAACCACCCGTCCGTCATCAGGATGCATATTAGATCCATACGTGTTGAAAATCCTCACCACTTTAATCCGTACTTTATTTTGGTAATAATAGTCGAAGAACAAAGTCTCCGCACAGCGTTTTCCTTCATCGTAGCACGATCGTTTGCCGATCGGATTTACGTTTCCCCAATACTCTTCGGGTTGCGGATGAATAGTAGGATCTCCGTAAACTTCACTGGTGGAGGCTTGTAAAATTTTGGATTTGATCCGTTTAGCCAGCCCCAGCATATTAATCGCTCCCATCACCGAAGTTTTGATGGTTTTAATGGGATTGTATTGATAATGAATGGGAGATGCTGGACACGCCAGATTGTAAATCTCGTCAACTTCCACAAAATAGGGGAAAGTCACATCGTGGCGCACCAACTCAAAAAAAGGATGATCCAGCAGATGGACAATATTTTTTTTCCGTCCCGTGAAATAGTTATCCATGCAAATCACTTCGTTGCCTTGTGATAACAACTCTTCACAAAGATGCGAGCCTAAGAAGCCCGCACCACCTGTCACTAATATCTTCTTCATTATTTGGTTCTTTTACCGATACAGAAATAATCGATTTCGTTCTTTTTCATCTCTTCATCATTGTAAATGTTTCGCCCATCGAAAATAACGGCTTTTTTCATCAGGAATTTAACTTTATTCAAGTCCAGAATCCTAAATTCAGTCCATTCCGTGACTAACAACATGGCATCCGCATTTTCCAATGTTTCATATAAATCCTTGCCGTAGTGGATTTTGTTTCCGATTCTGCGCTGCGATTCCTCCATCGCCACGGGGTCGTAAGCATACACGGTGGCGCCCGCTTCCGTCAACTTGTCAATGAGCTCCAATGCCGGTGCTTCCCGCATATCATCGGTGTTGGGTTTGAAAGCCAGTCCTAATATGGCGATGCGTTTTCCCTTCAAGTCACCTTGATAATAATTGTTTAACTTGTCAAACAGCACTATTTTTTGTTGGTCGTTCACTTTTTCCACCGATTTCAGTACTTCGAGCGAATAGCCGTAATGGTCGGCTGTTTTGATCAATGCTTTCACATCTTTGGGGAAACAAGAACCGCCATAACCCACACCAGCGTATAAGAATTTGCTGCCAATACGGCTATCGCTACCGATTCCTTTCCGCACCATGTTGACATCGGCACCCACGATTTCGCACAGATTGGCAATATCGTTCATGAAACTGATCCGGGTGGCCAGCATGGCGTTGGCCGCATATTTGATCATCTCCGCAGAAGCGATGTCGGTGAAAATCACCGGATGTCCATTGAGCACGAACGGCGCATAAATTTTCTCCAGTATCTCTTGCGCTCTTGGCGAACCCACTCCGCAAACAATACGGTCAGGTTTCATAAAATCGCTGATCGCATCGCCCTCTTTCAAAAATTCGGGATTGGAGGCGATATCGAACTCGATCTTCGCTCCTCTATTATCCAATTCTTTTTGAACCGTGTCCTGGACGAGCTTCGCCGTTCCCACCGGCACGGTGCTTTTGGTGATGATGAGAGTGTATTTCTTCATATGCTGTCCGATCGTTTTCGCCACGTCTAACACATATTGCAGGTCGGCACTACCATCTTCATCGGGCGGCGTGCCTACAGCGGAGAACAGCACATCGATTTCCGGCATCACCTCCGCCAACGACGCGGTGAACGTAAGTCTTCCCTTTTCTATATTGCGTTGCAACATATCATCCAACCCGGGTTCGTAAATAGGAGAAATCCCTTTTTTAAGTTTCTCAATTTTAGCTTCATCCACATCCACACAGATCAGGTTGAGCCCTACCTCGGCCAAACAGGTCGCCGTCACTAAACCAACATACCCTGTACCAACGATCGCTATTTTCATATAAATTGTTTTAAATTTTGAAGTTGCAAATTTAAACAAAAAGAAGAAATGATGGAATAATAAAAAACCTTAATTTTGCGACCAAAAATAATGACTGATTTACATTTTTCCATTATAGTCCCCGTTTTCAATCGTCCCGATGAAGTTGAAGAATTACTGGAGAGTCTTTCCAAGCAGGTGGATCAGGATTTTGAAGTTGTGATTGTTGAAGATGGCTCAACGATCACGTGCGATAAGGTTTGTCAACAATATGCGCAGACACTGGATCTAAAATATTTCTTCAAGCCTAACTCGGGAAGGAGCGAAACCCGCAACTACGGCATGGAAAGAGCCTCCGGCAACTATTTCGTTATTTACGATTCCGATTGTATCATCCCTCCACAATATTTTAAAGTGATGAGAAAAGTACTCACCGAAAACTATGTGGATTGCTACGGCGGACCGGATAATGCGGACGACTCGTTCTCCCCCATGCAGAAAGCCATTAACTACTCTATGACCTCTTTTTTCACCACCGGCGGTATCCGGGGCGGCACCAAAAACAAGGACAAATTCTCGCCACGGTCATTTAACATGGGAATCTCCAAAGAGGTGTTTGAAACAGTCGGGGGATACAAAAACATGATTGGAGAAGACATCGACTTGAGCTTCCGGATCAAAAAAGCAGGCTTCAAAACCACGCTCTTTAAGGAGGCTTACGTGTATCATAAACGTAGAGTAAGTCTAAAGAAATTTTTCAAGCAGGTCAACACGTTTGGGAAAGGAAGGATTTTATTACATCATTTGCACAAAGGATCGTTAAAATTAGTCCATTTATTGCCCATGTTTTTTGTTTTGGGCAATATACTTCTTGCATTATTGACCCTTATTTTCTTAGTACCTCTTTTCTTGTTGCCAATCCTCCTCTATATCGTTGTCATTTTTATCGATTCATTGATCAAAAACAAGAGCTTCAAGATAGCATCGCTCTCCATTTTGGCGGCTTACACGCAACTTTTCGGCTATGGCCTAGGTGTTTTGGAAGAAATATTCACCGGAAAGGCGGGAAAGAAAAAACAGGAAGAATTGTACAAATGATTCCATGGAAAAACGTATTTTTGCCACTTGTTTAAAAAATTCAATTTATCTCAATTTTTTCAATTATGGTAAAAGGCAAGAAAGTGTGTGTGGTGCTTCCGGCCTACAATGCGGAAAAGACCTTAGAGAAGACGTATAATGAGATACCATTGGACATTGTTGATGAAGTGATCTTAGTGGATGATTGCTCGAAAGACAACACCGTGGAGGAAGGACAACGTTTGGGTATCCGTCACATCATTTCCCATGAAAAAAATAAAGGATACGGTGGTAATCAGAAGACCTGCTATAGTAAGGCATTGGAATTGGGAGCGGATATAGTGATTATGTTACATCCTGATTATCAATATACTCCAAAATTAATAGAACCCATTGCTTATTTGATGGGCAATGAGGTGTATCCTGTGGTGCTGGGTTCCCGCATTTTAGGGAAAGGCGCTCGGAAAGGCGGGATGCCACGATACAAATACTTTTTCAACCGTTGCCTGACCTTTTTCCAAAATGTGGTGATGAATCAAAAATTGGCGGAATACCACACCGGATACCGCGCCTTTACCGCCCCAGTGTTGAAAAATATCAATTTTTCCGCCAACTCTGATGACTTCGTGTTCGACAACCAGATGCTGGCGCAAATCTTCTATGCCGGATTTGAGATCGGCGAAATAACCTGCCCCACAAAATATTTCAAGGAAGCCTCTTCCATCAATTTACGTAGAAGCATAAAATATGGATTCGGAGTGTTGTCCACTTCGCTCCAATATCGTTTCCAAAAGTGGGGTTGGATTAACCATCCAATATTCCAAAAACCATAACCACATTGCGCCCTCGTATGAAAACAGAATCAAAAAAAGTAACCCGACAGAAAAATGCTCCTAAAAAGCAGAATTCTTTTGTCGACACATGGCAAAGAATCACGAGCAATAAAATCACGACCTTTCTCCTTTTATTCATTATTGTCATCAATTTCTCCGCCAATTATTCGGCGATTTTTGACCGCAAATTGAATCTGAACGGCGACAATATGACCTACTTTTCGTTGGGCAAAGCCCTATCCGAGGGCAAAGGTTACACCAACACCATGGGATTTACAGAATCGCCACACACTCATTTTCCACCCGGTTATTCCGTGTTTTTAGCCGGATTTATGAAAATCTTTCCCGACAATATCATTGCTGCCAAACTGCTTAATGGTTTTCTCTTGCTGGGCACGGCAGTCGTATTGTTTTTCCTGATCAGAAAGATCACCAAAAACGCAGTATTGGCTCTGTGCGTGGCCTTGCTTTCCTGCATGCAAATCAACGTACTGGATTTCGCCACCATGATGATGAGTGAAATCCTATTTATGATCACCACTACGCTGGCCATTTATTTAGCCATTTTGTTGAACGAGCGATCGCTCTTTTTGGATAAGCGCGTGATGAACTATGTGGTGGTGTTTTTACTCTTCTTTTGTGCTATCTACTGCTATTTCATACGCACAGTAGGGACAGCTTTGATCCTATCGCTCATCCTGTGGTTTGGCTTTTTCGGAATGCAAACTCTTTGGAATTGGCTGAAAACCAAAAAAGAAAGAAAAGAAGATAATGAAAAACAATACGTTGATTACCCCCATAAGTTTTGGTTTATCCAACGCATGGCAATATGTGCTTTTATGGCCGTTTTTTTTCTCATCGCCAATCACTTATGGTCGGAACGCAATTCCGCAGCCGGGAAAAAAAGTGGCATGTATGTTTCGGAATTCACCAAAAAAGGCGGAGGGGAAGTGATGGAAACCCTCGATGATTGGACCACGCGTATCAAAAACAATTTGATGAACTTCACAACAAAATGGATACCCGGCGTATTATTCAACATATCGTATGATGACACAGCCCCCACAGCTAAGCAGTGGATTATAGGTTGCCTGACTGCCCTCATGCTGCTTATAGGTTTGACAGGACTGGGACAGGCGGGATTGTTACTCTTCTTTTATGTTGGCGGAACACTGGCCGTTTTGCTCTTTTTCCCCGAACAATTCCAAGGCAGCCGTTATTTGATTGCCATTATACCTTACTTGATTTTTCTGTTTATCAATGGATTATGCCGAATAATATTTTATATTGGGAAATTAGCGATACCCAAAACCAACACTTTCTTGATCCAAACCGTGGTCGTGTTGTTGGTTTCGCTTTTCTATTTAGCCCCAACGTATGTGAAATCCCAAGAAAACTCACGAGAAATAGCAAAATTCACGAGTTGGAAAAAAATGAACAATCCTCCCATGAATAATTATCTGGAAGCGGTGGAGTGGTGTGCGAAAAACCTTCCCGACACAGTGCGTGTGATCTGCCGTAAGCCGGAAATATATTATATGTTTTCCGGTTTCAAGTCTGCCGGCGGATTTCCTCAATACGCCGAGGTCGACACGGTTTACAATGGGCTTTTGAAACAAAACGCCACTCATCTGATTATTGACAGTTGGTTCAGACACGCTTACGTCACACTCTATCCTGTCATTCAAAAATATCCTGAAAAATTTAAATTCTTGCACCAAATAGGCACCATAGATGAGGTGAATGGGCTGAATCCAACCTTGATTTTTCAATTTAACCCTGAATGGGGATATGTTGGCGATAGAGTAGACGGGAAAAAAGAGGGCAAAGGAGAAGAGCTATTTAACGACGGGCGAAAATATATCGGGGAATATTCCAACAATTTGCCCAACGGATATGGGGAACTATACGATGCGTCCGGTAATCCTGTGATGAAAGGAATTTGGAAAGACGGGGGACTTGTTACGCCGCACTAATATTTTCTTGTAAAAGGATATTTCACCACGATTTTCAAATGCGCCCACAGCGTTAACGGCAACCCGAAATGCTTTTTCATGATGTCATACCGTTCTTTCCAAGATCTCTTACGTTGTACCGCCGATAATCCCGACACCATGAATTTTGATAAATAGTTGTCGATGTAAATATTCTTTTGGGATTTCGCCAACACCTTGTTTGTCCAATCGTAATCGGCCGAAACTTTGTATTGCAGATCGTAGTCGGAGGCGATGGTTCTTCTTACCAAGATGGATTGGTGACAAACCACCAAGCCGTTTAATAAACTTTTGCCTGTCAGTATCTTGGGCGCAATTTTATGCCGTTCCCCTAAGGGTTGATCGTTTTCATCAATAATCAATGATTGACCATAGATCACATCCGCATCCGGATTTTTTTCCCATGCGTTTTGTATCTTTGATAAAGTGTGCCTGCTGTAAATCTTATCCCCTGCATTCATAAACCAGACAAAATCTCCGCTTGCCTTTTGCAACCCCTTGTTCATGGCATCATACAATCCCTTATCCGGCTCGCTGACCCAACGAAAATTTTGGGGAGAGAAACCAGGATAATCGCCGCGGATGATCTTTGCTTCATACTTCGTTATGATGTCAAGGGTGTCATCTCCCGACGCACCGTCAACCAAAATATATTCAAAATTTTTATCTTCCTGATCCAAAATGCTTTCCATGGTTTTCCCAAGCACTTTGCCGGCATTGTATGTGATGGTGATGATAGAGATTTTTGCCATTAGCCCTGTTTTTCTTTATACCAATGATAAACTCTCTCGACCCCTTTCTTCAGCGATGTTTTATAATGCCACCCGCTCTGATTCAATCGACTAACATCCAGCAATTTTCGGGGCGTTCCATCCGGCTTGGCCGAATCATAACGCAACTCCCCGCTATAGCCGACAACCTCTTTAATCAACAAAGCCAAATCATGGATGGAGATATCTTCGCCTGTGCCCACGTTCACGTGGATCTCATCGGAATAGTGCCGCATCAGGTGCAACAGGGCATCCGCCAGGTCATCCACATACAAAAACTCGCGCAATGGCTTTCCACTACCCCATAGCTCCACATAAGGGGAATTTCCCTCTTTCGCTTCATGGAATTTACGTATCAGAGCCGGTAAAACATGTGAGCTATTTAAATCGAAATTGTCGTTAATCCCATACAAATTGGTAGGCATAGCCGAAATAAAATCGCAGCCATATTGACGGCGATAAAATTTGCATAGCTCCAAGCCTGATATTTTCGCTATGGCATACGCTTCGTTGGTCGGTTCCAACGATCCGGTCAACAGATACTCTTCCTTGATCGGTTGCGGTGCCATTTTAGGATAGATGCACGAGCTTCCCAAAAAGAGGAGTTTCTTCACCTTATGTTGATAAGCGGCATGGATAATGTTGAATGCGATCATCGTATTATCATAGATAAATTCCGCTGGGAAAGTATTGTTGGCGTGGATACCACCCACCTTCGCCGCGGCAAGGAAAACCCAATCCGGTCTTTCTTGTTCAAAGAATGCGTTAACTTCCACTTGATTTCGCAAATCCAACTCTTCAAGAGATCGGGTGATGATGTTTGTGAAAGCATTTTTATCCAGCATCCGCATGATGGCGGATCCGACTAAACCGGTGTGACCGGCGACGTATATTTTCATAATGATTTGTTTTTTACCGCATTCATATCATGGCGCACCATAAGTTTCACCAAGTCCCGGAACGGTGTTTTGGTGGGATTCCAGCCCAGCAGTTTCTTCGCTTTCGCAGGATCGCCCAACAATTGCTCTACTTCTGCAGGACGGTAAAATCTATGATCCACTTCCACCAAAACATGGCCGGTTTTCATATCAATCCCTTTCTCGTTTTCGTTCTCGCCTTCCCAACGCAGTTCGATACCCGCCTCGGCGAACGCCAACGTGCAAAATTCCCGTACGGAGTGCATCTCACCGGTGGCGATCACAAAATCCTCGGATGTGGGATGTTGCAAGATCAGCCACATACACTCCACGTAGTCGCGAGCATAACCCCAATCGCGCATGGCGTTCAAGTTCCCAAGATAGAGTTTCTTTTGTAATCCTTGGGCTATTCTCGCCGCCGCCAAGGTGATTTTACGTGTAACAAAAGTCTCTCCTCGACGCTCTCCTTCATGATTAAACAATATCCCATTGGAAGCATACATGCCGTAAGCCTCGCGGTAATTTTTCGTAATCCAGAAGCCGTACATTTTCGCCACTCCGTAGGGAGAGCGAGGATAGAACGGTGTCGTCTCCGACTGGGGCACTTCTTGCACTTTCCCGTATAGTTCGGACGTGGAGGCTTGGTAAATCCGGGTTTTCTTTTCCAGACCAAGAATACGTACCGCTTCCAATATGCGCAATGTACCAAGCGCATCCACTTCCGCCGTGTATTCCGGCACCTCGAACGACACTTTCACATGCGATTGCGCTGCCAAGTTGTAAATCTCATCCGGCTTGATGGTTTGCAGAATACGGATAATAGAAGACGAATCGGTCATATCGCCGTAATGCAGTTCCAACTTCCGTTTCTGTTTGGCGTCTTCAATCCACTCATCCAAATAGAGATGCTCGATACGCCCCGTATTGAAATAGGATGCCCGACGCATCAAACCATGCACTTCGTATCCCTTTTCCATCAGAAATTCAGCCAAATAGGAGCCGTCTTGGCCAGTGATTCCAGTAATTAAGGCTATTTTTTTCATGAGCAATTTTTAAAGATTAATCAACCTGTTTTTGAGCCTTTTCTTTCCTATTCTCTCTGTACAACAAAAATAGCAATCCCGCCAAAATTAATCCCACCAAAATGGAACCCCAAAGTGAAATCGCAGAGGCTTTGTCGTAAACCTCATCCACGCACTGAAATTCAATGGTGTGATTGCCTGCGGGTACAGGCAAGGCACGCAGAATATAATTCGCCCGGATCAGCGGAACTTCCTGTCCGTCAATGTAAACCTTCCAAGTCTTATAGAACACTTCCGAGAAAACCGCCAATTTGGGCAACGATGAACTGCTTTCATAGATCAAATTTCCGGGATTTTTGTAATCTGCCAAACGGATATAGCCCGCACTGTCCCGCTCCGTGGCAAGAGTGGAGTAGTCGTATTTGTCTTTCCACGCCACATCGATGAATGCCGTAGTGTGGGGGTTGAAATTGTGCAAGGCCACGATCTCTTCATCGGGACTGTTCACCCACTTGATCGTGTCCACGAACCAGCTATTGCCCATCGCATCAGGATTGCGTTGCGGCATCGGGCCTTGTTGGGTAGGAACGATGAAATAGCGCGCATTCAACATATTCAACACATTCATATTCAATCCTTTTGCAAAATGATAATCAATGATATCTTGATAACGACGCAGTTTTGCCGGACTATATCCTCCGATGGATTTATGGGAATAAGAAGTCTGTGATTCATTGAATGTGCTGGTTGTCAGGTTCATCACCCGGTAATCGGGATCGGTGTCTTGCAAGATATACTTGTCGGCTTCGGTCGGGATAATAGCTTGCGCTTTCTTTTTCGGCACGAAGCTACTATCACTCACATAGCGTTTGTCCACCACCCACAGATCAACCAGGATAAGCACGCCAATAGCGGCCAGCAAGTAGCCCGCTTTTATTTTATATTTGATGAACGCCCAGATGGCGGCAAAGGCCAAGGCGATGAAGGCAAGCGAACGCCAAGCATCCGAGGTGATCAACTGTTTTCGATCGTGGCGCAACGCTGAACTCAGCCATTCGGGCAACATCTCATTATCCGGCGTGCTGAACGACAGCAGGGTGCCACCGAAGAGCGCAAAAATCAAGCATAACCCGCCTGTAATCCCTGTGGAAATGTATAACGGATTCAAATATTTTTTTTGAAAATCCGCATCATTCCGGTGATCAATAATCTCTTTTAGCGCCAAAACGGCCATCGTAGCCATGGTAACCCCGGCCATGACCAATGCCATGGAGGGAGTTCTGAATTTATTATACAACGGAAGATGGTGGAATAGAAATTCGTTAAATGCGGGGAAATTCCGTCCCCATGATAGCAAGATGGAGAGTATGGTGGCCGCCAGTAACCACCACTTCTCCGGACCTTTCACCACGAACAGACCCAGTATGAAGAGAAGGCAGACAATCGCTCCGGCATACACTGGACCCGAAGTGAACGGTTGATCTCCCCAATACTGCATGGTATATCTATAATACTCATTCAACTCCTGATCCGATATTCTCCCTGACCTATAGTTGCCCATCAATTCTTGATAACTCTCCGATCCCTTGTCAAAAGGTTTGGAGGCACCACCCTGGAAATTAGGAATCAATAATGTCATCGTCTCCGCTTTTCCGTAGCTCCATTGGAAAGCGTAATCCACATCCAGCCCGGAACTTTCCGTTTCTCCATTGGGATTATTTTGAAGTACGGCACCGCCCCGCATGGTTTCCTTGGTGTAATCCATGGTGGGGATCAAGGATCCCAATGACGGGAGCACCGCAATGAGAGCTGTGACAACTAATATGGCGGAAGATTTGAGGTAATCTTTTAGTGTTTTATCTTTGATAGCGTAAATAAGATATATCACCGCAATAATCCCTATCATTAAGATCAAATAATAAGTGACTTGTTGGTGGCTCCACATCACATTTATACCTGTAAAAATCAGTGTTATCAAAATTCCCCACAGGTATTTTTTCCGATAGCAGAGAATAATCCCTCCCATGACAGGTGCCATGGTTGCCATGACCAATCCCTTGTTCACATGTCCCGCTTCGATAATGATAAAGTTATAAGAACCCAGAGCATACGCAACGGCTCCCACAATACTCAGCCAAGTCTTGCATCCTATCGCAATAAGGAAGATGTAGAACCCAAGCATGTAAATAAAGATAACGCCAAGGTGCAATCCGGATAAACCCATTTTGAAGATAGATCCCAACTGTTTGAAGATATTTGTCGTTGGGGGCATATAAGTATAGTTTGCCGGCATGCCGCTGAACATGGAGTTGGACCAGAATGCATACTCTCCTGTCTCATTATGATAATCTTTCAAGTCTTTTCCCCAACCTCGCACACTGGTCACATCGCCCTGCACCAAATCCTTTCCGTCAAATACAACCGGAGCGAAATAGACAATCGATAATAACAAAAAAATGGCTATAGCCGCAATATGCGGTAGATAATTTTTAAAGTTGTTTTTTTTCTCCATATCAATTATGTTTTTGCAAAATTATTCTTTTTAATGACTATCCCTATAAGTGGAAACAAGCTCTAACAAACGTTGCGCTACTACTTTGGGAGTATAGTGCTCCAACACGAAATTTCTCCCGTTCTCAGCAATTTCCCGCACTCGTTTTTCATCCGATAATATTTCCTCAATTTTATGGGGTTGCCCAATATTCACTCCTATGTAATGAACACCATTTGTGGGCATCACGGACAGAACACATCCATATTTTTCAAAATCTACATGGATGGTACAACACGCTGCTGTCCACGCTTCCCATAAACGCCATGAATCCCACTGCCGCACTCTGTCGTATTTGAATAAAGGGATAATTTCATTGATCTTTCGGGCGATAAATGCCGTGTATTTGCTATAATTACCCCATGGGATAGCGAACACGCCTCCATAGGCGGCACAATATTGGCTTTCGGATAATCGGTCGTAATATTGGGGAAAATGTCTTCCCTTGGTTTGCTTGTAATATAGCAGGTCTTTTTCACCAAATCCCTCTGCGGAAAAAGTTTCCGTAGTCGTATTGATCTCCATATATTGACCATAAATGGGCAATAGCAACTCATTCATATAGTCTCGCAACTGGTGCTTGGTTCTGAAATTCAACAATAACTGCTTTTTCTTGTCTTCAAACGAGAGGGGATGAATGGAATCTAGGATCCTATTCGTGACACCGAATTGCCAAGGATAGAAATTTTTTGGATATTTATATTTTTTATTGTAATGGCATTTCAACACTATATCACAAGATTGGGCTCCTTTAGAAAAACCGGGGGTGCGCACTCCATCAAAACTATCAATAAAAATGGAGACACATTTTTTGTTTTTAGATTTTACGATTTGCTGTATCACCTGATCCATATCATCATTGTCTTTATAAGATTCTGCTCCAAAAATCAAAAAATCCGCCTCTTTGTGAGAAAAACCCTCTTCGTATTTTATCAGAAACCCATTTCCGTTTGCCAACAAAGCAATATTCCTATTTCCATAAGAAGAAATGCCCAGTTCTGAAAAACCTTCAGCCAACGAGACAAGCCAATGGCAGGCATATTCGGGATTGGGATTTTTGCTAAAAAAATAGGCATGCATAACAATTAATTTATTTTTATTTCATTATGGCGGGATTACGAAAAGGAAAAACTGAAAAACGCTCATCAGAAGTCATTTTTTCTTTATAAATAGGAATCACTACCACTACTCCACTCATTACATTTATTATTTTCAGCGAGATGCATGGATGAGTCCTTTTCTAAAATCATAAGGTGGCTCCATATCAAAGCCTCCTTCTTCATATAAAAACAACATATATCCGAGCGAAAATTTGACATAATATCTTTTCTTTTCAACATATTGGGAAAGCATATCCGCATCACCATGCCTGTGATAGGTACATATTAACATATCTTGAATATCCGAATCAATAAGAGCATTTCCCCCTTGTAACACCTTCAATTCCACACCTTCCACATCTATTTTCAAAAGAGTCGGTTTTTCTTTTCCAGCAAAATATTGATCCAATGAAATGGTGTCAGTATTATTTTCATCTGAAATATATTTATTGACAATTTGTATTTTCTCTTTCCAAGGAGCAAAGGTCGCTTCCAAAGCTTCTATCCAAGAAGCATCACATTCGAAAAGATATAATTGTTTTATTTTGTCAACGACACTTAGGCTAAAAATCCCTTCGGCAGCACCCACATCAGCAAGGATGGTATCTGAATGTATTTTGAGTTCATTAAATTTATAATTATGGGGCGATAGATCATCTTGTTCCATGCATAAACCATTATACAGCGAAGAAATTTTCTTTCGGGACATTCCTTTTTTAAAATACAACCGATGATTGTCTTCCGTAATGATGAAATCAAGATTATTTGCGGAATCTTTATATATTTTCACTTTTCTGTAGAGATACTTGAGAGCAAACGGATAGTTGAAAACTTCAATTAGATTGTGTTTTAGGAAGCGTATGATTTCGATCCGCTCTTTTCCTTGCAAAAGAGAAGGGTTATTTTCATTTTTCAGAAAGTTTCTCACTTTTTTGGTCAACAAATATCGTGGCGTTTTTTGCATTTTACGCCATAGATACCGTGAATAACCCAATATTTTATACAACAACATCTTTTTTTATTTAAAGAGTTCAATCAAACGCATCAATCTAATGAAGCGGCACAAAGACATTTTGTGACCGTGGCACCCCTCATTGTTTATTATATACCCAATGGTTGACGATTCGTTACCGGATAGATACCATATCCTCATGCGGAATATTTTTTAAAAAAATGACACCTGTTTTTATACCGCCATTGTGCAACAATTCGAAGGCCATCCCATCGCACGTATTGATTTTTTTCATCTCGTCCCCGTTTTCGCTGTAATATATTCCACTATCAGTTAACATGCCGTCCATATCAGAATACACCATATTCTTTTAACACAAAGTCATTATGGATAGTGGCGGCAAAGATAACACATTTTTCATATTTTTGCTTTTCAATATAAAGTATTCTGACAATTAAAAGGCCTTGATCATATCGCATTAAAAATAAAAAACATGGAGCATTTTATTCTGACTCGTTTTAACATACGTTTGTGGACAAAAGATAAGAAGAAGAAGCCAACTCAGACGGATGATTGGTTGAAAAAACGATTTGAACTATTTGAACGTTTTTGCTTGCCTTCAATACAGAATCAGAAAAATAAAGATTTCAAATGGATTGTACTTTTTGATGCTGATACTCCGAAGCCATATTTGGAACGCATCGCAAACTATGAAAAAGAATGCAAACAATTTATTCCATGCATGGTGCAAGCCACTATTGCAAAAGATTTCATGTGTATCTTCCAGGATGAAGTAAAAAAAAACATTGGCTCGCAATGTGCCGTATTGGTTACCACATATCTTGATAATGATGACGCCATTTCATGCGATTATATTGATGAAGTGCAAAAAATCGCAAATGAAGTTCTTTCAAATACATACATATCTTTTAAGTATGGGTTACAATATTTTGTTCAATTAAATATTGCAACGCAAGTCCGTTATGATAATAACCACTTCATTTCTTTTGTGGAAAATTGCAGCAATAGGGATACGATTAAGACCGTATTTGGGTACGGCAGTCATTATTATATTGACCAGTATAGGGATGCTCATGTGCTATATATAGATTTGAAGGATGAGAAAAAAGAAAAATGGATAGAAATTGTACATGACAATAATGTGGACAATGAAGTGAAAGCGACATTTGAAACACAATTAATTACTGATTACGGCAAACTTAAAAGAGAGTTTGGGATAGATATAGAATTATCCCATCACTCCAAAATCAAATTCTCCACTCAATTCATGTTATTAATGTTTAAGGAAGCCATACGGATAATAAAATATAAATTTGTGAAAAGAAAGTGGGAATAATTCAAAGTATGCCCTTTTCTCCTACTTCCCTCGAAATAATCTCTCATCCCATCTTCCTGTATCAATTATAGAGTTGTTTAAAAACAGCATACTTTTTTAAAATACCACTAAGTATTCATGACAAATCCTCCTCTAATATTTGCATGATTTTCTTTGAGGGCATTATCCCGTCTTTCGGATATAAATAGGAGTTGAAGAAGACTTCCCGGTCTTGACGCATGGCGTCCTCTCCCTCCAATACTACTTTAGTGATAAACTCTTCTATTTCTTCTTCATTATGAGCATGATAATGAAGATTGAAAGCTTTGACACTAAATGGATTCCATTGCTTCTTCACTTTTTCTTCCCGAATGGTATACAAGACAGGTTTGACCGTATGCAGATACTCTATTGTAAATGATACCGAATCATGAATCATTGCGTCAGAAGTTTCAAACAAGTCGTTGTAATACCCCTCTTCAAGCTGCGTATTGGACATATCCTTCCAAAGATTATAATACTTTTCTGTTTTTTCATTCCCCCACAAGTTTATTAATCTAAATTTCAATACCGGATGAGGTTTAAATGCAAATTGTATTTCATTCTCATATTTTTTTGCCACTTCGATCATAGAATCACAATAGGATAAAAAATTGGAAAAATTAAACATATAATCTATGGTGTGGTGAGGAGCCCAAATAATCCGTTTTTTTGGCTTTTCTTGTCTTTTCCACACATTGATAGGTGTATGCGACTTGTCCATGATCGACTCCATGCCAAGGTTTCCTGACACGATGACATTATCTCCTTTCACGGAAGAATATTGTGTTGCCATCTCTTTATGATCTTCTGTTTCAATAAAGAAGTGGTAAAGCAGGTTGTGAAATGGCAAGTTCAAATTATGCCTGTATAATACCGATGAGAAGATACCATACGGCACATAACATGTGATTTTTTCCCTAAAATTATAGATATAGTATTGAGGGAGTGTGTCTTTGTAGGGTTTTGTGAAAAAAACCACATCTGGGGACAGTTCCTTTTTAATATCCCTCCATTTCCCTGTTTCTTCAGTACATGTTGTTACGTAATTGTATTGCTTTTTTATCGCAAACTGCTCAGTCATTTTCATCACTTGATGACATTCATCATTTGAGTAATTTAAATGCACATTAAATGGACAAATCACAACAACGGGATGAAATCGTTTTGCTTTCGCTAACAAATTATATAATGCGTCATATTTCCATGTGGAGGGGGTTTGTAGAAAAAATGCAACTGTTATTGTAGATTTTCTTTTTATATTTTCAAGATTTTTCTTTTGTTTTTTCCGTGTTGTTTTTATATATCTTTCAAAAACAACAGGAAAAGTTATTCTAAAAAAATCTTTGTATATTAGAATCTTATGCATTGAATCAATGAAAGATATTGCAAACAATCCTTTTATTCTCAAAATAATATCTAAAAAGAAACCATTATTTTGCATACATTCTATATCTATCTGTTTTTTACTTTTCCGCCACTATCGCATAAAAATGAGTGTTATCCCAACGGTTACACTCCGGAGGATAAATATCAAATACACCGATATTCCCAAACCCTACCCCCTTCAATATTTTTTTTTCATTTTCTATATATCGATAGTGAGCGTAATAATTACATTTTTGTTCTTCAGAATAACCTTCAACACAAACATCTTCATAGAGCCCAAACTGATTTTTTATAATCATCTTCCCTTTAGGTGATAAAAAGAGATGATATTTTTCATATACTTTAATGGCTTCGGCTTCATTAAAGTAGTGCATGAGTCCAAATAATGTAATTAGATCAAATTGTTTTTTTGGATTATAGGTTAAAATATCATTGTGCACAACCTCAATATTGTCATTCTTGACAATAAACTTTGTAAATCCCTCAAAAGGTTCTAAGGCTACCACATGGTTTAAGCTATTATATATTTTATTGATAATTAGTCCTGTTCCACTTCCTAAATCCAGCAAAGTTGCATCTTCGCCGACATGTTTAAGAATAAATTCCGCATCAAAATTTGTGAAGTTGCTATTTGCTCCAAGCTTTACTGATTTTTCCTCTTGGGTAGTATTTGCCATTTTTTGAAAAAAATCTAATGCTTGTTTATTTTCCATTTTCAAATTCATTTATAATTTTATTTGTCAGCACTTCTAAAGAATCGATTACCCGTTTGTCTTCATAATCCACCCGGATATCCGTACATCCGATAATCACTTTTTCAGCGCCTTTTCCTTCTAAATGTTCAACTACTTTCCTAAAAATATTTTTAGGCCGGTCAGGATGAAAATCATCCAAGAAACGATTCTTGTTTTTTATATTACAAATTCCTCGAGTAACCTCTTTCTGGAGATTGATGTCCGGATATATTAATGTGATTTCGGGATAAAGCAAATCGAAGTATCGTTCATAAACATTTCCTTTTAGACAGCCATCAGAGGCAATTAACGCAATTTTTTTTGCTCCGCTGTTCTTTGTTTCCAATACTACTTCTTCAATTACATTAATAAAAGGAACATTTATCTGTTGTTTTATTTCGTCAATAGCAAAATGTGCAGTATTGCAACACATGGCAATAATATTAGCACCGGCATTTTTTAGTTTTTTTGCTATATCAATATATTCGCCAATAAAACTAGATCCCCGTCCTTCTAAATACATGCTACGAGACGGCACTTT
>JAITVP010000039.1 GCA_031285725.1 Bacteroidales bacterium | reverse complement strand
TTTGCGCTCATTTTTCCAAAAACAGACACAATGAATAAAAAACCTGACTATATTTTCGAGACCAGCTGGGAGATATGTAACAAAGTGGGAGGAATTTACACGGTAATCTCCACCAAAGCCCTGACGGTCGTCAACAATTTTAAAGACAACTATATCTGTATTGGGCCAGATCTATCAAAAGAGAACAACGAACACTCTGATTTCATAGAAGATCCGGCACTTTTTAAGAACTGGCGGATAAGTGCGCAACGAGACGGATTGCGTATCCGCATAGGACGCTGGAAAATCAACGGCAATCCGATCGCCGTGCTGGTTGATTTTACGCCGTTTTTTGAGAAGAAAAATGAGATCTTTACAAAATTCTGGCTACAATACCATTTGGATTCCCTATCGGGACAATGGGATTACACCGAACCGGCATTGTTCGGTTTCGCAGCAGGCAAGGTGATCGAGAGTTTCTATAATTATTATTGTGGCGCAGACGACCAAATCATCGCCCATTTCCACGAATGGATGACCGGCACGGGCGGACTTTACCTAAATCACAAAGTCCCTCAAATCGCCACCGTTTTCACCACGCACGCCACCGTGCTGGGCCGTTGTATTGCGGGGAACGAACTGCCACTGTACAAAGATATGGAACTGTACAACCCCATGGAGATGGCTAACCGTTTCAATGTCATGTCGAAACATTCACTGGAATCACTCACTGCACTCTATTCGGATGCCTTCACCACTGTGAGCACAATCACCGATACGGAGTGTGTTAATTTCTTGAAAAAGAGTGCGGATGTCGTGACGATTAATGGTTTTGAAAATGGTTTCGTGCCGAAAGGCGAAGATTATCATAAAATCCGTGCCGAAGCCCGGAAGCGACTGATCACCGTGACCGAGGCGTTGATCCAGCAAGAGGTCGCAGACGACACCCTATTAATCATCAACAGTGGACGTTACGAATACAAAAACAAAGGCATCGACCTGTTTATCGAAGGATTGGCGAAACTGCGGGATCAGCAACCGGAGAGAGAGATCGTGGCGTTCATCATTGTGCCCGCCGGCACCGGCGGACAACGCGAAGACCTGCATTTGAGGATGAACTCCTCGCTCGAAAGTCCGGCCAGACTCAACGATTGGACGACCCACCCACTATTGGATCAACAGAACGACCCAATTATCAATGGATTCAAAAAATATAACTTGAACAACTCCCCTGAATCGAAAGTAAAGGTGATTTTCGCACCAGTCTATCTCAACGGCCATGATGGCGTTTTCAATATGCCATACTACGACTTACTGACCGGTTTTGACCTTTCCATTTTTCCATCGTATTATGAACCTTGGGGTTACACACCGTTGGAAAGTGCCGCATTTGGCATCCCAACCGTCACCACGTCGCTAGCCGGTTTTGGAAAATGGGTGCAAGACAATTTCCAACAGGGAAAAAGCGTCTGGGTGATTGAGCGAGGCGATGATAACGACAGCTATGTCAGCGACCAAATCGCAAAGTCTATCAATTACTATCTATCTATCAATGAAAATGAAAAGATAAAACATAACCAAGAAGCAACTGAAATATCGCAACACGCGTTATGGGAAAATCTTTTCGACAACTATTTAGAGGCATACAGCGGTGCGCTTTACAAAAGTTCGCAACGTTATGACCTCTTCAAGAATAAAACCTCGCAAATCGGAATCTCAATACCGCAGGTTGAACGGCCTGTCCAAAAATGGAAAAAGATCACAGTGAAATCCAACCTTCCCGATCCGTTGAATAAATTGATGACATTGGCGAAAAACATCTGGTGGAGTTGGAATTACGAAGCTTGGGAGCTCTTTGAGGAAATCATCGGGGCGGAGATTTGGAAAGAACATGCCGAAAATCCGGTCAGACTGTTACAAATACTTCCGATCGAACGGATCGAACTTTTTGCCAATAATCAGGAATATATTGCGAAACTGGAGAAAGTACACACGGATTTCGTCAACTACATGCAAACTCCAAAGACCCGCCATGAGAAGAAAATCGCCTATTTCAGCATGGAATATGGACTGAGTAACGAGTTGAAAATCTTTTCCGGCGGTTTAGGCATGTTGGCGGGCGACTATCTGAAAGAGGCCAGTGACAGCCATGTGGACATGATCGGTGTGGGACTGCTCTACCGTTACGGCTATTTTTCGCAACAGATCTCCCCTACCGGAGACCAACTCAATCTTTACCCGCGACAAAGTTTCTCTAACCTGCCCATTTGTCCCGTGAAAGACGATGATGGTAACTGGATCAAAACCAAAATTGCACTACCCGGCAGAACGTTATATGCCCGGATCTGGCGGGTGGATGTCGGACGTATTCCGCTCTACCTCATGGATACCGATTTCAGCGACAATCGGGACGAAGATCGCAGCACCACCGCAACCCTCTACGGCGGCGACAACGAGAACCGCTTGAAACAAGAAGTGTTGCTCGGCATCGGTGGCATTCGCATGTTGAAACTCCTCGGCATCGAACCGGAATTGTATCATCTCAATGAAGGCCATGCGGCTTTCATCTCCTTGGAACGGCTACGGAATTACGTGCAAGAGCAGCACCTTCCGATGCCCGTGGCGAAGGAGTTGGTGCGGGCATCGTCGCTATACACCACGCACACACCGGTTCCCGCCGGACACGACACGTTCAGTGAAGATCTGATGCGCAAATACTTTTCCAATTATCCCGAACGGTTCAATATCTCATGGGAGGAGTTCATGGCGTTCGGACGCGGTGACCTCCACAGCGTGCACGAGAATTTCTCGATGAGCGTGTTAGCGTGTCACTTCTCGCAAGAAGTGAACGGTGTGAGCCGCATCCACGGACGCATTTCTCGAGAGATGTTCAACTATCTTTATCCCGATTTTTTGCCCGAGGAGTTGCACATCGGTTATGTAACCAACGGCGTCCACTTCCCAACTTGGGCGCACAAGAAATGGCAGGCATACCTCCAAGAATTGTTTGGCGAAAAGAACAATATCGAGGAAAAAATCTCCGATCCCGAGATGTGGAAAAAAATTTATGATGCGAAAGACGAGGATTTGTGGGGCATCAAAAACGAACTCCGCCGCGAGTTAATGGAGGAAGTGAAAGCGTTGTTGGAAACACAACTCAAACGGCGAAACGAATCGCCCTCGTTTATCGTGAAGACCCTTAAATCGATCCGTAACGACGTGTTAACTATTGGATTTGCGCGCCGGTTTGCGACCTATAAACGAGCGCAATTGCTTTTCTCAAATGAGGAACGGCTGAACAAATTGGTCAATAATTCGGAACGCCCAATCACGTTTCTGTTTGCCGGCAAGGCACACCCTCACGACAAGGCGGGGCAAGACCTGATCAAGCGGATCATTGAGTTTTCGAGAAAACCGGAATTTATCGGAAAGATCATCTTTCTGGAAAATTACGACATGATCTTGGCGAAAAAACTCGTTTCCGGTTGTGACGTGTGGCTCAACACCCCCACCCGCCCCTTGGAGGCATCCGGTACCAGCGGGGAGAAAGCGGTGATGAACGGCGTGCTGAATTTCAGCGTGATGGACGGTTGGTGGGCGGAAGGCTACACCGAAGGCGCCGGCTGGGCCATTGACGAGGAAGTTACCTATCAAGACAACCATTTACAAGACGAGTTGGATGCGGCCACATTGTATTATGTTATCGATGAGCAAATTGCACCCGCATTTTACCACCGCGATATCCTCGACACCCCCACAACCTGGACACAGATGATGCGTGAAAATTTCTATAAGATCTCCCCGCATTTCACCATGCAACGCCAACTGAACGACTATTATGACAAATTCTACCATAAATTGGAAGAGCGTTCCACGATCTTGAAAGGCAATAATTTGGAACAAGCTTTTAGATTAGTGAAATGGAAAAACAAGTTGCTGGCGGCGTGGGACAACATCGAAATTGTACAGTTGAATTGCCCCGACACGGTTCAGATGCCTCACCTTTTAGGAGAAACATTGCACTTCGAGGTCAAGGTGAATCTGGGCAATATTCAACCAAACGACATCCGGATCGAATTGCTGATTGCAGACAAGGAGAATGACCGGAGCAAGCTGCAAGTGAAATCGCCATTCACTTTCACGGGTACAGAGAACACCACGTCAATTTTCCATTGTGAGGTAGATATCAAGTATGTGGGTGCTTGGAGTTGGGCGATTCGGCTGCTGCCCTACAACCCGTTGCTGCCGCACGATATGGACATGAATTTAGTTAAATGGATATAATTTTGCCTCATGCTAGTAAATAAACTAACAGCACACAAAATATACCTGGCATCCAAATCGCCACGGCGACACGAACTATTGAAAGGGATGGGCATTGATTTTGAATTTCTACCGTTGGAAGTGGAAGAGGTATATTCCGAAGAACTCACTCCCATAGAGGTGGCGGAATATTTATCGCAATTGAAACTATCTCCAATTGTATACGATTTCTATGAAAAAGACGCCATTTTCATTGCTTGCGACACCATTGTCGTGTTAAATGACGAAATTATCGGCAAACCCAAGGATGAGAAGGATGCCAAACGTATCCTCCATCGGCTTTCCGGAAATGAACACACTGTCATCAGCGGCTTGTCCGTGGCGATGAACGGCAAACTGACCACTGCCCATAAAGAGACCAAAGTTAAGTTCAAAACCCTCACCGAGGAGGAGATCAACTACTACGTTACCCGCTATAAACCGCTGGACAAAGCCGGTGCTTACGGCATCCAAGAGTGGATCGGCTACATCGCCATCGAATACGTGGAAGGCTCTTTCTACAACATCATGGGGTTACCGACGAAATTGCTGTGGGACATGCTGGAGGAAATTAGAGGCAGTAAGCGGTAGGCTATAAGCAAGAAATGCGAAATCACCAGTATTCCAACTTCTCTCGTATGGATAAACGTTTTCATGGCAATGCTGGATGTTCCAACTATTTCTTCCTCTTTATTTCCGCATTTATATGCTCCGTTGCCCAAATGTTCCGCGGAGAAACAATGTCGATCCAACCGGATTCAATAGGGATGACACGGCCGTGGATGACGGCAGAGAGTCCAGTGTAGGGATAGGTTTTGGTGAAATGCTCAACGTCTTCTTTCCGAATGACAATATAATCGGGATCTTCTTGGAAAAGGAATTCCCGGCTCATGCCCCAACTTTTCAGCCCAGCGCCGATGTTGCGGCCACCTGCCAAGGTTAAAATCTCATGGATATGGGTGCCCGCGGGTGCGGTGAAATCGCCCGCATCATTGTAACCTACGACATAATAGAGAGATGGACGAGAAGAAGTATCGGAGATGTCTGTGTTAATTTTTGCCATTTTCTCTTTCAAAACCTCAATTTCCTCAGTAGCATTCTTCTCTTTCCCCAATATCCGGCCTAACACGTCCAACGCATGATAGATGCCCTCGATCTTCTCTTCCTCTTTGATGGCGATTACAGGGATATTCATCGCCTCTATCTTCTCCACATCCTCCTTACGAACAATAGAACCGATAATCACCACATCCGGAGCGAGGGATACCAGATGCTCCACACTAAAATTCTGCATACCACCTACTCTCGTGATCCTCTCTGTTTCAGGTGGATATTTACAGAAATCAGTAATACCTACGAGTTTGTCTTCACTTTCCAACAGGAAAACCATTTCCGTGATGCCCGGGGAGAGGGAAACGATCCGCTCCGGTTGTTTTTCCAAAACGATCTCTCGACCATACGAATCAGTCCAAGTGAAATAGATTTTTTCGGTTTGTGAATATTCGGTTTTATGTCCGCAAGCACAAAACAGGTAGACAAGTAGGCAAGTGGATATGTTGACAAGCAGGCGTATTAACAAGTTATTAACACGCCTGCTTGTCAACTCGTCAATTAAAAAAAACATGGTTATAACAACAAATCATTATACCCTTTCAAACTTTCCAATACGTTGGTTTTCATGTGGATGAAATCGTATACACCTGCATTGCGCAGGGTGTCGATAAAGTCAACGGGGTTGCCGGCCACCACCACTTTCGTATCATAAGTGGAAGTAATCTTGTTGGCGATCTCCACGCCCAACGTGCCATATTCTTCATCGGAACTACAAATCACGATCAGGTTCGCTCCCGCTTTCAAGGCCGCATCAATACCTTCGTCCACAGTATTGAATCCAGCGTTGTCCACGATCTCATAACCAGCACATCCGAAAAAATTGGTAACGAAACCGGCGCGTGCTTGGCGGAAATTCACATTCCCGATCTTGAATAAGAATACTTTCGGACGGCCATTGCTCTTCGCATACTCTTCGGTCGCCAATCGCAGTTTTTCAAAAGCCATCGCCCCGCGGTAAGTCTTCAAACCCGGAGAATCATCCTCCAAATCCATATATTTCTCGATTTTGTCTTGCATCGACTCGTTGATATTCGGATATTGATTGGTTCCCAATAAGATACTTCTGCGGGTGGCCATGTCCATGTCCCGTTTTTGACAACTTTTCTCCACTTCCGCTTTCACCTCGCCTTTTTTGATCAGGACGATCATGCCACCTTCGGTTTCAATATGTTGAAAAAGTGCCCAAGCGTGCTCGGCAATCGCATCCGTCATGCTTTCAATATAGTAGGATCCAGCCGCCGGATCAACCACCTTGTCAAAGAAAGATTCTTCTTTCAAAATGATCTGCACATTGCGAGTGATTCTTCTGGAAAAATCGTCATCTTCTTTATATGCGGTGTCGAATGGTTTCAACGTCATGGCATCGGTGCCGCCGATGGCCGCCGACATCCCTTCCGTGGTCGCGCGCAGCATATTCACGTACGGGTCGTACAATGTCTTGTTCCACGAAGAGGCCACCGAGTTGACATACAGCGTGGTATGACAATCGCATTGCGGTGCGTATTGTTCCACCATGGTCGCCCATAGCAAACGGATGGCCCGCAACTTCGCAATTTCCATGAAGTAGTTGGAACCGATGGAGAGTGTCATCTCCATACGGGGAGCAAATTGATCAACGGGAATGTTCCTTCCTGTCGCATAGGCCAGGTATTCGTTGGCGATGCCCAGCGCATACCCCAACTCCTGCACGATGGTCGCACCGGCATTGTGAATTGCCAAGCCATTGACATTGACAATTTTGAAATTCGGCATATCCATTGTCATGTTATATATATTGACGAGCTGCGCCAAATCTCCTTCTTGCGAGATATAGAATTTATTCTTTTTCAAAAAATAGACGATCGGGGCGAAATCAATGCCACCCCGGATGGTTTTGACATCCAAACCTTTTCCAGTCACAAACTCCACGAAAAGAGCGGTCAGTTTTTCATAATCCTTTGCATGGCTGAAACGAACGCCAAACTTCGTCAAATCAATGCCCGTCAACAGCGTTGACATTTTTTCGGCATTGTCAATCTCTTTCGCATTGAACGTGATCATGGTCGCACCTTTTTTCAAAACGTCCGCCGCAATCTTGTTCGCCGTTTCCGGATCACTGTCATTCACTTCCTGAACCACTTCCCAATTGTTATTCTCTTTTTTATCGCCTCTTGTAAACGGATAATCGTCCGGTAGGGTGTTCAAATAATCGATCGATTCCAAATCTTCCGCACGATAGTAAGGCTTAACCTTAAAACCTTCGTCCGTTTTCCAGACTAGCTTTCTCTCATAGTCCGCACCTTTCAGATCTTTGTTGATTAGATTTTCCCACTCTTCCGTGGAAACCGGTAGAAAATCTTGGAATAATTTCGAATCGCTCATAATCTTTAGTTTATAAAATTTGGTCGCGAAAATACGAAAAAGTTATTCGTATTATTTTTTTTTGTACTTTTGCACCTCGAATTTCAACAAAGAAATATTACAAATAAAAACAACAATAGAGATGTCACGAGCTTGCCAAATTACCGGAAAAAAATCAATAGGTGGAAATAATGTTTCACACTCAAATATTAAAACAAAAAGAAGATTTAATCCCAATTTGCATACCAAAAAATTTTATGTTCCTGAATTGGACGAGTGGGTGGTGTTGAAAGTTTCCGCACACGCAATGCGCAACATCAACAAGAATGGCGTTTGGAATTGTATCGTTGAAGCAAGTAAAAAAGGATTTCTTAAATAATAATTTGAATTTTGTGTTGAAAGACTGCTGCGCTTACGGTGCGGCAGTTTTTTTTTACAGCAAACAATAATTTACCCTTTTCTCCGTATTGTAGTTTGTTAAAAATCGCTCCCATTGAAGAAAAATGTTATTTTCGCATTCCTACTACTTGTATCAAGCTTGATTCTTAACGGACAAACTTATGGAACCTTAACGGGAACCATCAAAAACCCACAAGGCATTACTATCAGCCATGCGGTCATCGAATCGAAAGAAAACCTGATCCGCAGCTTTACCGACCAGAATGGCAACTTCTCGCTCCGCATTCCCGCCAACCGAGAGATAAAACTGACTATTTTCCGGGATCCATCCTACCTGGACACTACTATCACGGTGAAACTTGCGCCCAATGAGGAGCAGAGGATCGATGTGGTGCTACCATATAATGCGGTACTCTTGAAACCAGTCTCCATTACAAAGAATGTCCGGGACAACTACAGAATTCTTGATCCTCAACTTGTCACCCAAGTACCTAGCCCTACCGGCAACATTGTATCGCTGCTGAAAACCTTTGGCGGGGTATATTCCCCCAATGAGTTAAGTTCGCAGTACAATGTGCGGGGTGGTAATTTCGACGAGAACTTAGTGTACGTCAATGATATAGAAATCCACCGGCCGTTTTTGGTGCGAAACGCACAGCAGGAAGGGTTGGGGTTCGTCAATTCCGACCTGACCAAATCGGTGAAATTTTCCGCCGGCGGTTTTGAAGCGAAATATGGAGACAAAATGTCATCCGTGTTGGATGTGGAATATAAAACACCAGCCGTAGGCTACCGCTCTTCCGCCACGCTGTCGCTACTGGGTGCAAGTATCCACACCGAAGGTAATGTGGCCAACAAGTTCACTTACCTCATCGGTGTTCGTTACAAAAGCAACGCTTACCTCCTTAATTCACTACAAACCAAAGGAAATTATAAACCCCGTTTTTTCGATACACAAATGTTGTTGGTGTGGAATCTTAACAGTAAATGGTCGATCAACCTGCTGGGGAATTTCACTCGAAACGTCTACCTTTTCACACCCTCCTCCCGAACCACTAACTTCGGCACCATCTTTGAGCCACAACAATTAACTGTTGATTATGAGGGACAAGAGGTGGACAAATATGAAAACTATCTGGGTGCCATGACACTCCATTTCAAACCGGACATGAAGAATAAATATAAGTTGATTTTATCTTCTTATTATGCTAAAGAGAGCGAAACATATGACATTTTGGGGCAATATAATCTGGCAGATATTGAGGCGGATTTGGGCAGTTCCAGCAATGATATTATCAACGTGGCCGGCATCAGCGGTACAGGCTCGTCTTTAGAACACGCCCGAAATTACATCACCGCCGTGGTCTCCGCCGCCGACCTGCGGGGAGAACACAAAATGGGAAATCACAACATCAACTGGGGGATAAAAATCCAGCACGAGTATGTCGATGACCAGCTAAAAGAGTGGACAATGACGGATTCTTCGGGCTATTCGTTACCCAACAACCCGGGAACACCCGGCGAAGAAGTGCCATTGGAC
>JAITVP010000191.1 GCA_031285725.1 Bacteroidales bacterium | reverse complement strand
TAACTATCTAAACGAATATTATTGCAATTACTCTATATCTGCTAATTTGATTGATATTTCATTGATTTGCCAGCCAACGTATGCCGGCATTCTTCCTGAAGAAGAAGATATTGCAAATGAACTTCCACTCCGTTCCCGTTGTTTTTTGTTTACATTTGCAAACGCAAATATCTAAACACCTAAAATATAATTATGAAAATCTCATTCTTAGGTGCTACCCAAGAAGTTACCGGTAGCAAGTTTCTGATCACCACCGTCAAAGGCACGAAAATATTGTTAGACTGCGGGATGTATCAAGGGAAGGGTTTGGAGACCGATGCCATGAATCGCGATCTCGGTTTCGATCCCACGGAAATTGATTACCTCATCCTGTCGCACTCTCACATCGATCACTCGGGTTTGATTCCTTATATCTGCAAGGAGGGCTTCCGGGGGACGATTTTTTGCACGCCAGCTGCCTGCGATCTGTGCGGCATCATGCTTGCCGACTCAGGGAAGATTCAAGAGGCTGATACCATGCAGTTTAACAAAAAACGGGAGAAGGAGAACCTGCCGCCGGTAAAGCCCATCTACACTATGCGCGATGCCATGAACAGTATGCGGCAGTTTGTCTCCGTGCCGTTCGATCACCCCTATCGGATTAATTCGGAATTTTCTATCCGGTTCATTGACACCGGCCACATGCTCGGCAGCGGGGCAATTTACATGACCGTCAAAGAAGGACGAAAGACCAAGACACTTTGCTATACCGGCGACATCGGGCGGTATAACAAAAAAATACTTCCCGATCCGAAAGCATTCCCGCAAGCGGATTATATTATCACGGAATCGACTTACGGTGACAGGTTGCACACTTCCTTGGACTTTGCCGAAGAGGAACTGATGCTCATTGTGAAAGATGCCGTGGCACAACGGAAGGGCAAACTGATCATTCCCGCATTCGCTATTGGTCGTACGCAGGATGTTGTTTATGCGCTGCACCGTCTGAAAGGGAAAAACAACCTTCCCGATGTGGACATTTTCGTGGACAGCCCGTTGGCCGTTTCTGCCACCGACATTTTCCGGAAGCATGCTGAAAATTTCAACGAGGGTATGCAGAAATTTATTGACGATCATGATGACCCATTTGGTTTCGAGAAATTGCATTATGTGCGTACCGTTGAAGATTCCAAACGATTGAACACGCATAACCGCCCCTGCGTCATCATCTCGGCTTCGGGCATGATGGAAGCCGGACGAGTGAAACACCATCTGGCCAACAATATCGAAAATCCGTCAACAACGATCCTCTCCGTGGGTTATTGCGCCCCGAATACATTGGGTGCTAAAATCTTACGTGGGGATAAAAAAGTATCTATCTTTGGCGTATCTAACCAAGTACGCGCTACGGTCAAGTCGCTGGAAGCTTTCTCTGGACATGGTGATTATGAAGAGATGATTCGTTATCTCTCCTGCCAAAACAAGAGCAAAATCAAACAGCTTTTCTTGGTACATGGCGAAGACGAGGTGCGGCGTAACTACTCACGGCACTTGTGCGATGCGGGTTTCAACAACATTCACATTCCGATGTTTCGAGAAGAGGTGGAGTTGTAATGCAGGAGCGGATACACGCTATTCTAAAGCAATTTTGGGGTTACGACCGGTTTCGTCCGTTACAGGAAGATATCATCCTTTCGGTGTTGGATGGAAAGGACACGTTGGCACTGTTGCCCACGGGCGGCGGAAAGTCGATATGTTTCCAAGTCCCGGCGATGGCCAAGAATGGTCTATGTCTGGTCATTTCTCCACTCATCGCCCTGATGAGAGATCAGGTGGATAATTTGAAACAGCGAGGTGTCAAAGCAGCCGCTATCTATTCGGGCATGTCGCAGCGGGACATCGAACGTACGTTGGATAACGTTCTGTTTGACAAGGATTACAAGTTTTTGTACATCTCACCGGAACGCCTCAAAACCGACCGTTTTCGTGCCAATTTGCCCAAGATGAAATTGTCGCTGATTGTCGTGGACGAGGCGCATTGCATCTCGCAGTGGGGTTACGATTTCCGCCCACCCTACTTGGAAATTGCAGAGATCCGGCCCTATTTCCCCAATATTCCCATTTTGGCGCTGACTGCCACCGCCACCCCCGAAGTAGTGAAAGATATCCAACATCAACTCAAATTTAAAAAAGAGAATCTCTTCCAGAAAAGTTTTTTGCGGGATAATCTGACCTATTACATTGTTAAAGAAGATGATAAGAAAAATAGGATGTTACGGGTTATCCGAAAGTATCCCGGAACGGGGATTATTTATGTACGAAACCGCCGAAAAACTAAAGAGGTGGCCGATTTTTTACGGATGAAAGGCATCTCTGCCGATTATTACCATGCGGGATTGGACGGCGATATCCGGATCCGCAAACAAGCGGAGTGGAAAAGCGGAAAAACTCGTATTATCGTATCTACCAATGCATTCGGAATGGGAATAGACAAGTCTGATGTACGCTTTGTGATCCACATCGACATTCCTGACACGCTGGAGGCGTACTTCCAAGAGGCGGGTCGGGGAGGACGGGACGAGTTGCCCTCTGTGGCGATCCTGCTCTATGATCCTGGCGATTTGCGAGAGTTGCGGAATAATTTCGAATTATCGTTTCCGCCGCTGTCGGTGATTCAGGAAGTATACGTCAAATTGTGCAACTTGTTCCAAATCGCCATCGGATCGGGCAAGAATACATCGTATCCCTTTGATTTGAAATGGATTGCCAAAGAATTACAGATCAAACCCGTGATTATCCACAATGCCGTCAAGTTTTTGGAGAAAGCGGGATTAGTTTTTTTGGATGATGACACGAAAAAAAGTTCCGTGTTACATATTAGATTGAAGAAGGATGATTTTGCTCGTTTTTATGCTTTGAATCCTGATTTAGAAGAATTTACAAAAATATTATTACGCTCATACAACGGTCTATTCATCCAGTATATCTCTATTAATGAATATGAGACTGCCCGACGGATGCAGTGGGATGTGGATCAAGTGAAATCCAACCTTTTGCGGATGAAACAAGATCGTGCAGTGGACTACATCCCCTCCAGCAATCAACCGAGCATTCTTTTTTTAGAGAACCGTATTTCCGATGGCTTTGTCTATTTATCGCCTGATATTTACAAAAAACGGAAAGAGGTCGCTCTGCAACGCCTAACTGCGGTGGAGTACTTTATCAACACGGAATCGGTTTGCCGCAGTCGTCAATTATTAGCCTATTTTGGCGAGAAGAAGAGCAAAGATTGCGGGAAATGCGATGTTTGCCTACGCATTCACAAAGATGACCTGGAAAACGCCGAATTTGAGGAGATCAGCACTGCCATTTTATCATTAACCAAAACCCGGACTCTCACTTTCCGCCAACTCATCGCCAAACTTTCCGACCATTTCATTGAGGAAAAAATCGTGAAAGTAGCACGGTGGTTGTTGGATCAAGGAAAGATAAGCTTGATGGAGTGAAAAGCCTTTCAAGGAGCCTTTTTTCCGTCCCCCTTTTTTATTATCTTTGCGCCGCGCAAAAAACGAAAGCTCGTATTTCATATAAAGAGCTAATTACAAAATGTTTATGGCAAAGAAAAAATATATTGAAGAAGACAAGGATCATGTGCAGGATGAAAATCTGGATCTTTATTTAGAGATGGACATACGCACTCCGGTGAGCAAGGAGGCGCAAAAAATATCAGAAAACATCTTTTTATCCCGTGGGTTGGATAGCAAACCCGATACGGAAGAGCATAATTGCAAGCAGTATAGCTACAACTGCTGCAAGCTCGCTTCCCATGATTGGCTGTCGAAGCTGGAGATTACGACCGATTACTTGGATTTCCCGATTGCGGAGGTGCGTTTCAAAAACAGTCACAAGGATTTTTTCCAGCTCCCGTCGGAAGGCGTTTTCCGGGTGGGCGACATTGTGGCCGTGGAATCCTCACCGGGTCACGATATCGGGATCATCTCGATGCTGGGACTGAGTGTGAAACGGCAGCTGAAACATAAGAAAATCAACGAGGATGAGTTGCAGAAAAAACTCTATCGCACGGCTCGGGTGGGCGACATCGAGAAGTGGATCTCCGCTGTGGATCTTGAGTATGCGACCATGCTTTCCTCCCGCTATATCGCTTGGGATTTGAATTTGAAGATGAAAGTGAACGATGTTGAATATCAGGGAGATGGAATGAAGGCGATCTTTTATTATTCTGCCGAAGAGCGTGTCGATTTTCGAGAGTTGATCAAAATTTTGGCGGAACAGTTTCGCATTCGGATCGAGATGCGCCAGATCGGGGTAAGGCAGGAAGCCGCTCGGCTGGGTGGAGTCGGCACTTGTGGGCGGGAATTGTGCTGTTCCTCATGGTTGGTGAATTTCCAATCGGTATCCACGGTTACTGCGCGCACGCAGCAATTGTCACTGAACCCGCAAAAACTGGCGGGAATGTGTGGAAAATTGAAATGCTGTCTCAATTTCGAGCAATCCACCTACGTGGAAGAATTGAAAGAATTTCCCCAACCCAACATCCATCTTAAAACAAAGAAAGGGAAAGGATTTTACAATAAAATCGACATTTTTAAGAAGATTGTATGGTATTCGTATGCCAACGATCACTCCACGATTTTCGCCATCCCGGTAGATAAAGTGAATCAAATCATCACTATGAACTCGCAAGGGAAGTTTCCCGAATCGTTGGAAGAGTTTGCTGTCGTTAATCAAGCGAAAGAAGAAGAGGTTAATTACAGTTTGGATGAGTTGAAAAATATTGAAGACAAATAAAACCCATCCGATATGAAGATTGTTAAAAAAATACTTCTTATCCCTGTAATCACGATCTTCATCTTGATTTTTAACGCATGTGGCGGCAAGGTTTTCTATGAAAAAGTGGATGCCATTCTCAACGAAACGTGGAACATCGATTCCGTTTTGCATTACGAATTCGAGATTACCGATTCGATGTGTTTCTACAATATCTATTTTAATATTCGCAACAGCGTTGATTTTGAAACGCAGAATTTCTATGTGTTCCTCATTTCAGAATTTCCTAACGGCACCACCGGACAAGACACGCTGGGCTTTAAAATGTGCGATCAATACGGAAAGTGGACAGGAAAGGGAGCGGGACGAATCAAGGACAATCAATTTCTCTACAAGGCGAAAGTACGGTTTCCCCGGACGGGCGTCTACAAATTCTCAGCCGTGCAGGGAATGCGAGAGGATAATGTGTGCGGAATTACCGACTTTGGCATGGCACTTTACTATTTCGACAAAGATAAATTATAAGAATTTCACAGCATGATCACAGCCACCCTATTCAAACAAAGCTTTCTCAAAACCGTTAGAAAACAAGGATTTTACAAAAATATGTGGGTCAACATCATCATGGTGCTTTTTGCCCTTTATATGTTGGTCAGCTTTTTCCTTTTAGGATTGACGTTGGGAACACTTCTGTCGGAAATTCCGGTGAAGATGGATCCGGTGCAAATTCTGAACGCCGGATTGCTCTATATGATGTTGCTAGGCATTCTCATGCGCTATTTCGTCCAGCCGCTGAACACGGTTGATCTACATGTCTATCAAATGTTGCCTATTCCTCGAAAGTCATTGGTTAACTATCTTATTTACAGGCCACTTATTAATCCCATTAATTATTTTTGGTTGATATTTCTGATTCCATTCGCAATAAAAACCGTGACCCCGTTGTACGGAAGTATAGCGGCATTCGGGTTCATTATCACCGGTTTGACCATCTCCATGTTTGATCTCCAGTTGGCGACATACATCAAACGGTTATTCGCCGGTTCGCTGCTGAAAATCATTGGATTTGTGGTTTTCATTGCCGCCATTGTCGCCCTCGAAGTTTTCGATATTTTCTCTATTGCGAAACTATCATCTGCGTATTTCACATACGCCATCCAACATCCGTGGCTCTGGATTGTGCAACTGGCATTGGTGCTCGTTCCGATCGGCTTGCAACACAACTACTTCAAGAATAACTACTACATTGATACTTACATGAAAAAGGATGTTTCAACGCATCGCGAAATGAGACTCTCTTTTTTGGATAGATTTGGAAAAGTCGGGGCGATCATCACCCTGGAACTCAAGTTGATCATGCGCCACAAGCGAACCAAATCGCTGATTTGGATGTGTTTTCTCTATGTCTTTTTCGGTTTTCTCTTTTTCGTAGATATCCAAACCGATATGATGAAACTGACAGGGGCGATATTGATTGTGGGTTTATTGATGCTCTCGTATGGACAATGGGTGTTTAGCTGGAATAGTTCTCATTTTGATGCGATTTTAACAAAAAATACCACTGCCCGTGACTTTGTGTTGGCTAATTATTTCCTGATGTTGGCGTTTTGCCTTATCCCGTTTGTGCTCTCTCTTTTTTACCTCTTCATTTTTAATGGCGTATTTAAATATTTATTTGTATCACTTTTGTATTGTGCGGGATTTGTCATTCCTATGATGATTTACTTTGCCACATTCAATTCCAAGCGTGTTGATTTGAATAACAAATCCGCCATGAATTATCAAGGTACTACGATGAAAAATTTCCTTGTCGTGATTCCGGTTATGTTGTTGCCTATGGTTTTATACCCGATCTTGAATATTTTCGGTTTATCGGCATCGTTTTTTAACATTGTCGGCGGGCTCGGCATCGTGGGGATCTTGTTCGCCCCACTCTTTATCAACGTATGTGTCAAACAGTTCAACCGCCGCAAATATAAGATGGCAGACGGTTTCAGAGAAATTGAATAATTTAAAAAGCAAACGATATGATTCAGATTAATTCCTTGGTAAAAGAATATAGTGGCGTGGTGGTGTTGAACATCCCCGAACTGACCATCTCGCAGGGCGAAAGCTTTGGTTTGGTGGGAAATAACGGAGCTGGAAAGACTACCCTCTTCCGTCTCATTTTGGATCTCACCGCACCTTTCACAGGCGAAGTGCTCATTGATGGCATCACGGTGGAACGCCACGAGATGTGGAAGAATATCACTTCTTCCTTTTTAGACGAATCGTTCCTCATCGATTTTTATACACCCGAGGAATATTTCTATTTCGTGGGAAAACTATATGATAGAACGACAGAGGAAATTGACGAATTTTTGCTTGGAATGGAGGAGATTTTCAACGGGGAGATTATGGGCAAAAAAAAGTTAATTCGTGAATATTCCAAGGGAAATCAGAAGAAAATCGGCATTGCATCAGCATTGTTGGGTAGGCCCAAAATCCTCATTTTAGACGAACCTTTCACTGCACTGGATCCCACTTCCCAAATCCGTCTCAAAAAATTATTAAAGGAGTATCACCAAAAGGAAAACATGACGATGCTCATCTCCAGCCACGATCTGAACCACATCACTGATGTCTGCAACCGCATCGTCATCCTCGAAAAAGGCAGCATCGTCCGCGACATCGAAGCTGCCGGAAATAGCGGAGAACTGTTGAAAGAGTTGGAAAGCTACTTCAATGTTTAATGTGAACAAGAGGATAACTGAAAAAAGATATGCATACTAAAAAAAGATATGTATTTTTTGTATTTTTGCAACCCGAAAATATAAAATGACAAATTATAAAAATTAGAGAGAATAATTATGTATTTAACATCTGAAGTAAAGGAAAATATCTTCAAAGAACACGGAAAATCAAACGTTGACACGGGCTCTCCGGAAAGCCAAGTGGCACTGTTCACTTTCCGTATCAAACACCTTACCGAACACCTTAAAAGCAACAAAAAAGACGTGGCGACAAAACGCTCGTTAATCGCCTTGGTGGGTAAAAGAAGAAAACTGTTGGATTATTTGAAAAAACAAGATATTGAAAGATATAGGGCTCTTATCAAAGCGTTGGGTCTGAGAAAATAATTATAGTCCGTCTATGAAAAGGGGTTAGGTCTTATTTTGAGACGTAGGGAAACTTATTCTGATAATAAACATGTTGCATAAGCGTGGGAGGAATTAAGTAATCGGTGAAATGTGCCTGTATATAATTACCCCTTTGGCGATTACATTGTGGTCGTTATACGTGGTATCATAATATGTCCCATACGTAAGTTCAGTGCGAAGGAATGCGGAAATTAATTTCCACATTAAAAAATCTGTGGTCATTTGCCTAATTCGTGTCGTCTGTGTGCTAAAAAAAAGCGATTTTTGCAGCATGAAATATCTTTTTATCTTACTCTTTATAGCTATCGCCTTCTCTTCTTGCGGGAGAATCAGTGCGTCGGACGGGAAACCGCCTATCATCGAGGAATTGTCCAACGATCAGATTGATTCCATTTTCTATCAGGTCAATACAGAGTTCAAATTGCATGCGCTCGATTCGCTGGTGGAGGATATTTTCCGCAACCTCAACGGCACGTTGCTGATCGCCCGAAAAGACACGCTTATCCTTAGGCAATCCAGTGGATATTGCAAATTATATGGCAACCGGAAGGGCTATGAAACGTGGAGTAAGTCTGACATGGAAAAAGCCCGGGAAATGCTTGATAATTTCCTAAATGACGATACTTTTTACGAATTGGCATCCATTTCCAAACAGTTCACCGCCGCCGCTGTCCTTAAATTGGTGGATGGCAAGAAATTGAACCTTACCGACTCGCTCTATGAATTCTATCCCGAACTTCCTTACAAAAACGTGACCATCCACCAGTTACTCTCACACACGTCTGGTCTTCCCGAATATTTCGATTTTCCGATTTCTTGGTTCGATACATCACATCTACTTACAAATCAGGAGCTTATCTCCATATTGGCTGTCCAAAAACCGGCGGCAGAGTTCAATCCGGGCTATAATTTCAAATACACGAATACCAATTATGCGCTTTTGGCGGCTATCGTGGAAAAAGTGGCCGATTTGCAGTTTGAGGATTATGTCCGGAAAAACATTTTCCTTCCAGCCGGCATGACCGAAACATTCTATATCACTGAATTGGATGACCAAGAAGGAATCCGTATAGCGTGCGGCCATCTGGGCGACAAATCCGAAACGCCCCGCTACTATTTGGACGGCACCGTAGGAGACAAAGGTGTCTATTCCACTCCCGAAGAGCTATTGAAATGGAAAATCAGCTATTTTAACAAAAAGACAATCATTTCGGAAGAACTTTTGAAGAAAGCTACTTCCAAACAGAACTACATCAAAGGTCGCGGCGTGGCTTCGGAGCAATACGGCTACGGCCTTCGCCTCGAAGACAACAAAGAATTGGGTAAATTGATCTATCATGGTGGTCTATGGCGTGGTTATCAGCATGTTATGGTCTATCGTCCCGAAGATGAAACGGTCGTCATCTTCCTCAGCAACTTCCGCAACCGCGCCCACTTGGGGAAGAGTAATCAGATTTTGCAATTGTTGGACGGTGCTTAGAAATTCAATAATTCATTGCCCAGAATTATATGGTGTGGGATTCTGCATCTATAATTTATTTGTAATGGCAATAGTTGCCTTGCCTGCAACATTAAAATAGCGACATATAATTTGCATTATGATAAAAATAACATTTCTATGCCTTATTGTTTTATACAATTTAAACTGCCTTGCGCAGGAATTTCCTCCGGCGCTGACCCAGCATCAAATGTATGAGGATTTTGATGAATTTGTCCATATCATAGAAAATGCAAATACCCAATTACCTATTCGAAAAGCAGTTACGAGATATAATCAATTAGATAGTATGAAGTTGTTGCGGTTTCGCATTGACACCATCCAAGATTATTATAGTTTTATTTCATTACTTGATATTGCTTTAGGGTATATGTATGACATACATGCTGTTATGGCTAAGCAGTTTTATGAACAGATGGATGATTCTTCGGGTGTGGATAAAGAGGTGATAAATCAAATTTATACAGGATACCGGCAATGGATGAATGATTTAAATGAAACAAGCAATCAACAGGGAAAGCGATGGTTTCCTTGCAATCCTTCTTATATTGATGGCAATTATTATTTGCATGGATTCTATATACTTATAAATGAGTATGATACAGTGGTTTTGAAAAATACAAAAATAATTTCGTATGAAAACATTCCATATCATAATTATGTGTTAAAAAACAATGCCCGCTTTTTCAAAGGGAGCATTCGCTGGGATTTCAAAAAGAATCAATATTTTAGCAATGCTTCCGCATTTCATAATGAGGGAGAACTGGTGGTTGAAGATGAGAAAGGCAATAGGGATACCATAAATTTAAGCGCATATAAAGGCATTATGGCAAAACAGTTTAGCGATACGACTCTTTTCCGTCATCCGAATTTTAAATATTGTCTGCCGCATAAAAGAGAAAAAAAGGTTTTATTTTTTGAAACAGATAAAATATTGTACATTTATCTCAATGACATGTACGATGCTGAGAACACTTTTATTGCAAAGGTGAAAGAATTGGGGGGAAATAAAGAAATAGAAAAAATCATTATCGACGTGAGGGGAAATAGGGGTGGCGGAGATCCGTTTTGGCATCAATTATTGAAAGCGATTGTCGCTGATTCTTTGATTTACGATGTCCAAATGGCTTTTTGCAATTCTGAGTTAATGCGTGAACGCTTGGGTGCGCATGCGGAATCCACCTCATTGAAAGTGCAAATGTTTCATTGGTTACCGGATGTGGAACTTTTAGTTACCCAATACACACCCACTTATTTTGTTCCCGATTCTAATTCTCTCCAATACAAAGGGAAAATTTATGTCCTTCAAGACGAAGACGTTTTTTCATCAGGGCTCTCATTGACCACTTATTGCAGTCATGTAGAGCAACTTGTATCGGTTGGCGAACCAACAGGCTTATTGGCAGGTTTTGGCTTGACCCCTTTCTTGTATCAATTGAAAAACTCGAAATTTTCATTTCGATTAGAACCGGCCGTTGATATCACGAAAGCAAATTCAGCCTTGGATGTCTATCAGGATTTTCCT
>JAITVP010000178.1 GCA_031285725.1 Bacteroidales bacterium | reverse complement strand
TTTTCCAAACAAATGCCGGAAAATGGACAATGAATGGCTGATCCGACTTTAATTTATTGCTTTTTTTTCTGTATCTGAGAGAATTAGCCCGTGAATATTTTTTTAATGCGTTTGCCCTGGGTTAAAACTTCTCTAAAAAAACAGGCGACAATTTATTCAAATTTCCATTCTCGTTATTTTTACAAAAAAATATCATCGTCTTTTCCATATACTTTTATAGGGAAAATGTTGGGACTGTTGCAACTCGGAAAGCATTGAAAGCTATTTTCGTAATTTATAAAAAATTACTCATACGTTATTAACTTAATCTTTATTATCTTTGCAAAGATAAAATAACATCATGAACTCTGCTAACTCAACTTACGAAAACATAAAAATAATATTGTTTTTTTTAATAGCTATATTATTCATAAATAAATATTTAATAGGCTCGCCAGATAGTGGGAGAATTCATTATTCATCCATAATAAATATTCATTATGGGTTGCAATCTTCGCAATATATTGGAGTGAATTCAATATTTGTTAATAAATCGTTTATTACTTTATCGGTAGAAAACAGATACTGTTTGGCTGAATTGACCAACAAGATGATATGCGGCGGTTTTCGATCACTTAAGGATCTGTTTCTCTTTCGATTGTCCCACTTTGGATATCGAAAGATGGGGGAATTGAACGCAAGTTTTGGGTATTGCCGTGAGTTTTCACGGAAATTCGCTGCCGGATTGCAGTTCCACTATCTGCTGGATCATGCTTATCAATACGATAGTCGGCACTCTTTCACGGTCGAGGTCTCCGCTTCCGTGCGCACCAGCCACAAGTTACAAATCGGTGTGGCAGTTTTCAACCCGATCGCACTGAAATATGGTATGGTCGGCAGGCAAGTGATTCCTATTGCTTTCAAATTGGACATTGGTTACAAGATCGGTGGCAAATGTCTGCTGAGATTGCAGTTCGCCAAAGAACAGCCGGGTGGATTCAGTTGTTTTGGGGAAGTGAATATGGGCATCCGAAATTGTATCCTTGCCGTGGGGGCGGGTAACAGGAATGCACGTCTTCTCCTCGCCATTTCCTACAAAAAATTCATCTTCCAGTTTCAGAGCGAGTATTCGTTCCGTTTTGGATATTCGCCGGAAATGGGAGGGTATTACCTATTTTGAACAACATGAACTTCGAAAAACTAACACCTCTCATCTTATTAATAACTTGTTCTTCCTCCCTTCTCGCCCAACAAGACACCATTTTCCACTTCGAAGAATTCCACCTCGAAGAATATATAGAAAATATTGAAGACGAGGAAGTTGATCTCAACGAAGAATTGACGGAGCTATTTTCCGATAGAACGGTGAAATACAATATTAATACCCTTTCCGCCGAGATCGCTTACAAATTATTCCAAATGACTGATTATCAATATTATCAATTGCTCGCATATATTGGACGATACGGCGAGTTGGTCACTTTGCACGAATTAGCGGCGATTGATGGATTTGCCGCAGAATATGTGGAAGCAATTTCGCCTTATTTAGTTGTCGAAAACACAAAGGTTAAAAAACATGACTTTTTCAAAAATTTAAAATACGGGAAAGGCGAGGTTCTGCTACGGTATGGCTCGTTGATGGAAACAGCAGCCGGTTACGATACCACTCGAAACAATCACTACTTGGGATCGAAAGCGCGGATAAGTTTTAAGATCAAATACACGGACAACAGGCATGTTTCTATCGGATTCTCAGGGGAGAAGGATCCTGGAGAGGGCATCTTCGGGCAATACTATCGGCAAGGTTTCGACCATTATTCCGGACACATTCGGATCAAGGATGTAGGCATTCTCAAATCGCTGATTGCCGGTGATTTCCGGATAAACTGGGGACAGGGGCTGATCTTGGGCAGTGGTTTGATGGGCGGGTCGGGTAGCGGCGTGGCCACTATCCGCAAACTTCCCGGCGACCTGCAAGCCGTGGCTTCCATAAACGAGAGCAACTACTTCACGGGGATCGCAACCAGTTTGGGGAATCATCGATGGCAAACCACGATTTTCTACGGTCAACAACGCTTTGACGCAGATATTCACGACCCTATTGCGGGAGACGATATTCAGTATGACGGCACGTTATCTACCAGCGGTTACCATCGCACTGAAAAAGAGTTGACTAAAAAACGGAAGATCAAAAACCGCAACGTAGGCGTGGAGTTTCGCTATAACCGGAGGCTGTTCCGCATGGGTGTCCGGTCATTGGCGCAGTTCCTCAATGTAAACCTTGTTCCGTCCGGTACATTATATCGGATGTATGATTTGGAAGGGAATTTATTATTTAACAACAGTATGGATTATCATTTGATTCTGGGAAAAACGATCCTCTTTGGGGAGATTGCCAGCAGCGACCTTTCGGGATACGGCATCCTGCAAGGCATCCTCTTTTTCCCCGATCCGAGAATCAAGAGTGGGATTTTATTCCGGAAATACAGCAAAAATTTCCATGCTATTTCGGGCAACGCTTTTGGGGTAAACAGCCGGAATCGGCACGAAACGGGCATCTATTTCACCAACGAGATCGTGGTAGGGAAAAAGACCGCCTTGCTGTTGGCAATCGACATCTACCAAATCGAATGGCTACGTTATCGGATTGATAAACCTGGATATGGCGAGAACTTCACATTACGGATTAGTCATCAGATGAATCGAAATGCAACGTTCGCTTTCGCCTATCTTTATCGGACAAATTTCAAGAACAGTAGCGATGAAACAGCATATAACGAAATTGTGCAATATGGGAAACATCAAATGAAAGCAAGTTTGGCGTATAGTTCATCGTCAAGGCTTAAATTTAAAACGCATAGTGAATTACTTGTAAATCACTATATTACAAAAAATATGCAAAACATTGGCTATCTTGTTTACCAAGATATCAACTACTCCGTATCTCGGATTCCGTTGGAGATTTGTTACCGCACCGCTTTTTTCGACACTGACGGTTATGAAGCACGGATTTATGCCTACGAACACGACCTCAATCAGGTTTTCAATGTCAGCGGTTACTATTACCGGGGATGGCGCACATATATCACGCTGAAATATCAATATCGATTTGTTAAAATCCAACTACGGTATAGCCATACGAAGTATTTGAACAAGAAAGAGTTGGGAAGTGGTTTGGAGCGAATCGACGGTAATCAAAAAAACGAAATCAAGGCGCAATTGCTATTTAATTTCTGAGAGAGCCGCTGCCACGTTACACATCAGCCACATCGGTGTGGAAGTCGCCCCGCACACACCCACGCTATCGGAAGATTCGATTGGCAAACCGCAAAGCTGCTCCTCCTGGGAAATGAAGTACGTATTGGGATTATGTTGCTTGCAGATGCCGTAAAGATAAAGTCCGTTGGAACTCTCCTCGCCGGAAACGAAAATTACTTTGTCGAATTGGCGGGCAAAATCGCTAATCTGTTTGGAGCGGTTGTTCACTAACTTGCAAATTGTGTCGTGGAACGTGAAAAGAGATGCGTTGCCCACGGCTTGATAACGTTTTTTAATCTCCTCAATCAAATTGTAGTAGTCTTGCAAACTCTGTGTTGTTTGCGAAAAGAGGATGGCAGGTTTGGTAAAATCGATTTTATCAATATCGTTTATTGAAGAAATGACTAATCCATTTTGCTTTGTTTGTCCCAGTAAACCAATCACTTCCGCATGACCCTGCTTGCCAAAGATCAGCACTTGTCCATTCGATCCTTTCAGTTGTTGGTATGCCTCTCGGATTCTCTTTTGCAATTTGAGTACTACGGAGCAGGTGGCATCGATCAGGATGATATTGTTTTTATCGGCCAACTGGTAAGTCTCAGGAGGCTCGCCATGTGCCCGAATCAACACCGTGGTATCGTGAAGTTCACGGAAGTATGCATGGGAAATCACCATCAACCCTAATTCTGCCAACCGATTGACCTCCTCGTTGTTATGGACGATGTTACCCAAACAGTAAAGGGCTTGATGATCCTGTAAATATTTTTCCGCTGTCTGTATGGCATTGATCACACCGAAACAGAAACCAGAGTTTTTGTCAATGTTGATATTCATGAAATAGGAAAATCACAGATTGGAAATAGCATTATCAAAATTCCTGCATGGCTCCTGTTAATGAGCTACAAATTCTTCGGAATCAACGAATCCACAAATTCAAAGCGATTGAAAACTTGCAGTTGTTCAATTTTTTCGCCCACACCAATATATTTCACGGGAATTTTGAATTGGTCGGAAATACCGATCACGACCCCGCCTTTTGCTGTTCCGTCTAATTTAGTGATAGCCAGTGCATTCACATCTGTTGCGGCGGTAAACTGACGGGCTTGTTCGATAGCGTTTTGCCCTGTGGAGCCGTCCAGTACCAGTAACGTTTCGTGTGGTGCATCGGGAATCAGCTTTTTGATCACGTTTTTGATCTTGCTCAGTTCGCGCATGAGATTCGCTTTGTTGTGCAAACGTCCAGCTGTGTCAATGACGACCACATCGGCATTACGCGACAGGGCGGAAGCCACAGTGTCGTAAGCCACGGCCGCCGGATCGGAGCCCATTTTCTGGACGATGATCGGTACGTCGGCTCGCTCAGCCCATATTTCGAGTTGATCCACGGCTGCCGCACGGAAAGTATCCGCTGCGCCGAGTATCACGCTATAGCCTTTCTTTTTAAACTGATACGCCAGTTTTCCGATCGTCGTTGTTTTTCCCACTCCATTCACGCCCACCACGATAATCACGTAGGGCATTCCATTCATGTCGGGGATAACGAAATCGTTCTCCTTCTCCATGTCATTCTCTTTCAATAGATCCGAAATTTCCTCATTCAGAATGGTATAGAGTTGTTCTGTCCCGATGAACTTATCTTTGGAAACCCGTTTTTCAATACGTTCAATAATGCGGAGGGTCGTTTCCACTCCCACATCGGAAGTGACGAGCACCTCTTCCAAGCGGTCAAGCACCTCGTCATCGACTTTCGATTTTCCGACTACGGTTTTGGCCAATTTTGAGAAGAAACTCTCTTTCGATTTTTCCAGTGTTTCGTTCAATTCCTGCTTTTTCTCGCGCGAGAAAAGCTTATCAAAAAATCCCATGCTATTGTTTTAAAATTGCTACAAAAATAATGAAAAAAGCCGAAACGAAATAAATCGTCTCAGCTCTTTCCAACCATGAAAACAAAATATTACTTTTTCGAAAAAAAGTCCTTCACATTAGTTGATTCAACAATGGCTTCTTTGAAAACGTAAGCTCCGGTTTTCGGAGAACGTTCCATTTTGATCACTCTTGAAAAGGTGATCCCTCCTTCTTTTTTCAATGATGCAACTACCTTCTTTGCCATTTCTCAATCGTTTTTTATTATTTAATCTCTTTATGTACAGTTACTCTTTTCAAGTATGGATTGTACTTTTTTAATTCCAACCGTTCTGTCGTGTTTTTTCTATTTTTTGTGGTGACATATCTCGACATCCCCGGAACACCACTTGCTTTTTGCTCGGTACATTCTAAAATCGCCTGTTGACGAGCTTCTTTATTTTTCTTTGCCATGTCTTTTTAATTCTTTCTATCCTTTTTTGAGACTGCAAAAATACATTTTTTTTTCAATAAGACAACTCGCTTGGCTTATTTTTTTCGGACAAGTGATATGAAAATGTATAAATATCTGTTTATCATTGTATTGTACTGTGATTTTAAAAACAATCACTCCTCATTCAATATTTTCCAAATTTCATCTTTCAGCGGCATCAGATTTTTTTGAGATACTGACGAGATGAAAAAAACCGGAATATCCTTTGGAGCTTTTTTTTCGATCTTGTTCAACTCTTCATCCGGGAGAATGTCACATTTGGTGATCGCCAAAATTCGCTTTTTGTCCATCAGTTCGAGATTATAAGTGCGCAACTCGTTTAATAGTATAGTGTATTCTTTCTTGATATTCTCCGATGTGCAAGGTACTAAAAAGAGCAAGATCGCATTTCGTTCGATGTGACGTAAGAAACGTAATCCTAGACCTTTACCTTCTGAAGCACCCTCGATAATGCCGGGAATATCGGCGATCACGAACGACTGGTACGAGCGATGTGGCACCATGCCCAGATTGGGTCGCAAGGTGGTGAAAGGATAATCCGCAATTTTGGGTTTCGCATTGGATAAAACGGAAATCAGTGTTGATTTTCCGGCGTTTGGGAAACCGACTAAGCCGACATCTGCCAGTACCTTCAATTCCAAGATGATCCAACCTTCCACACCCTCTTCCCCGGGTTGTGCGAAACGGGGTGTTTGCCGGGTCGCTGATTTGAAATGGACATTACCCAAGCCGCCTCTTCCACCCCGCATGATGGTCAGTCGCTCCCCGTCTTCCATCACTTCGCCGAGCACCTCGCCAGTCTCCGGATTGCGGGTCACGGTACCCAGCGGAACCTCCACCACGGCATCATCCCCGTTTTTCCCGAACTTCTGGTTAGACGATCCATTCCCGCCGTTTTCGGCAAAGATATGTTTGGTGTATCGAAGATGCAGGAGTGTCCACAAATTACGATTACCCACCAGCACCACGTCACCGCCTTTTCCGCCATCTCCTCCATCGGGACCGGCTTTGGGATCCTGCGCCGTGCGCATCAGGTGTGCGGAGCCGCCCCCTCCATTTCCCGAACGGAAAAAGATTTTGACATAATCTATAAAATTGTCTCCTGCCATGATGTTCTATTTTATCGCCCTGCTACCGGGCTTGGTGTAAGGTTTGCCTTCTTTGCAAAGCGGACAATCCGCCGCATCCCAATTTTCGATATCCAATCGGATGGCATCAAAAAGTGGGTATGTCAAGTTACCGTTGCTACGGTTCACAATGCAGGCAATGCCTACCACTTCCGCACCCATCTCTTGCAATACCTTGATCGTCTCCAACGAGGATTTTCCGGTAGTCACCACGTCTTCCGTGATTAGCACCCGTTGTCTTGGTTTGATCTCGAATCCGCGGCGAAGGGTCATCTCGCCGTTTTCCCGTTCGGTGAAAATCGCGGGAACGCCCAGCTGACGTCCGAGTTCATACGCCACAATGATGCCACCCATCGCCGGTCCTACCACGAGGTCAATATTCAAATCCCGCACCTTGTCGGCCACGATGCTCAACACTTTCTCCGCCTTGTCCGGATACTGCAACAACTTGGCACATTGACAATACCGATTGCTATGCCGACCCGATGACAATAAGAAATGCCCCTCCAAAAGAGCTTCCGATTGTTTCAATTGTTCTATAACCATGATTATTTTTATTTGGGTGCAAATTTACAAATAAAACGGAAAGTAAGGTATGCGGATGTCACAGATCAAATAGATAATCACATACCCATGTAAGAAAATATTAGTTTCTAACCACTTGTTATTAACTATTCATTATTAGCTGTTAATTCAATTCGAATATACGAATTGAAAGTCCCATATTGCACCTCTGTTACCAAACCGCGTTCGTACATGCGGCGAGCGATGAGATGCATCTCTTCACGGCGCTGGTCGGTGGGATAGCCGTCGGGGGTAAGCGAGCGGGTGTAGTGTTTGGGTGAGCGGATGAGTGTGGCTAAGTAGACACACTCACCAAAAGTCAGACGGTCGGGGGGCTTGTTGAAATAGAATTGCGACGCTTCTCCAAGTCCGTAAACATTCGGTCCCCATTCGATGATGTTGACATAAATTTCGAACATTCGTTCCTTGGAAATCAAATGATTATACTCGATCAGCCAGACTAAGAAAATTTCCTCCACCTTGCGAGAGAGCATTTTTTTCTTCGTTAAGAAAAGATTTTTCACCAATTGCATGGAGAGCGTGCTGCCGCCACGGGCAAAGCTTCCACGTTCCAAATTGAGAGCCATTGACTCTTGCATGGCGGATTTCAGGAAACCATGATGCCGGAAAAACGAGGGGTCTTCCGCCACCAGAATCGCATACTTCATGTAAAACGGGATCTGGTCGAAGGAGACAAATTGATCATTGGCCGGCGACACCCAGATATCTTTCATTATCTCGCCGTTTTCTTTGTATTTGTAGTGAAAATCTTGGTTGTACTTCGTGAAAAAATAACGGGCGGAATCAGAGAAACGCAGATTTTTTGAAGAGAGATCGAAATTGAAAATCAACTGGTCAGGCATGGCAAAATTGCATTCAAGTTGAAGTCCAGATTCTACCTCGCCGGTGATATCGAGGTTTGGGATCACTCGGAAGAGATGTTCGGGTAGGACTTTTCTAAATTCTTGAAAGGCAAAATCATTTTTCAGGATTCTAAAATTCACATTCTTGCTGCCACTAAGGGTTTCTATGGAAAAGGAAAAGGGAACGGAAAAGCCATTTAACACAATGGAAGAAGGAGGATTCATCAACAGAAGATTTGGCATTAGCTTTGCCGTACCGTGCAGAGCCAGGTTGTCGATCGAAATCTTTTGCTCAACCAATTCGGGTTGAAAAAACGAAATTTTTTTCATCTCCGCTTGCACGTTGAATTCCAAAAATTGACCAGACCCTTCCGATAGGCAATACGAAAATGCCATCTCTCGGAATGACAAATCCATATCCCACAATCGTTTGCAAAAAAGAAAGGGTTGGGGATCCGATTCTTGACACGTCAATATGCCTTCGATTTTTGTGCGATCCGTGGAGATGTTTCCGGCCAGTAGCCATGTCGAAGGTTGTTTATTTTCCCGTAACGTTATTTTCCCTGACAACAATTCTCCGGCAATGCACATATCATCAATCTGATATTCAGCATATTGATCATCATGCAGTGAAATGATCAATATCTTGTTCACCTTAAAATTTTCAGGGAAATAATGGTGAAATGTTCGCAAAAGTTTTCCCAACTTGGCTGTGACATCAGATTGCGTTGGAAGAGCGATATCGTCTTCATTTCCAATCTCTTTTGAAGGCAGGGCGGTCGTTTTCACCAAAAGTTCGTTGAGTCGGAAATCAACAGGATAAGGTTTCAAAAATCCAGTTTTGTTATAACCCAAAACGACATTCATGCTATTGACAAAAAGGAGCGTGTCAAAATTTGTTGTCGAAACAACAAGTAATTTGTCAAAATTCAAATTTTTATACTTTGTAAAGGCAAAATCTTGATATTGGATTTCTACTTGATATTTTTTTTCCACATCGGCTATTTTCTTTTTGATATAAGATTTCACAAAAAGAGGAATGCATAAAGCCATTACCAAAGCCATAACAAGAATTGAGCCGGGTATGATCCAAAAAAGATGTTTTTTTGCAAATTTTCGTTGCGGTTTTTCAAGTTGGGGATTCATGGCGCAAAAATAGGGAAAAGGTGTGAAAATGGGGAAGAAGATAAAGGAGCATGATAACCGCAGATTTAGAGAATGAAAAGTTTATGATGATTTGCTATGTCAGTGTTATCTGCGTGCTATTCAAACTGTATTTTTCCGATCTTTGTATTCGCAAATAATGATTGTTCAAAA
>JAITVP010000138.1 GCA_031285725.1 Bacteroidales bacterium | reverse complement strand
CCCCCCATCAATCAGTATTGCCTTGTCCGGATTCTGATTTTCGGGCACTTCAATAAAACTAACCCCAACAGGGCTGTGATCTCGTGAGAATCTTATAACGGCATCTGCACTCTGTCTGTATCCAACAACTGCGGTGTCACTATTTTCAGTCACAAAAAACGCATAACCAAAACAATTATAGCGACTGGATGCCGGTGCCAACACCTCGAAATGGGGATAGGTGTTCATGAAATCCTGGGTCTTGGTAATAATCTCGCTTTGCGACATCTCTTCCATGATAACCGTTCCCGCTGCCGCTGTCCCATTGGGCTTGCAAAAATTGACAGTGTAAGGGTTTTGGCCAAATGCTTGATGTATAAACGATAGTGTCAATATGTTGAAAATGAATACGTAGCTGATTTGATGAATTTGATTATTCTTTGTTGTTTTCATAACTTCTTTGCTTTTATTAATAATACTCAAAAGTATGGAACAATTTTTTTGATCCATCCTCTTGTAAATAATATTGACGAAGTGGATAGCCATCCTTGTCGTAATCGTATTCGAAGGTGTAATTGAAGCCTGTTCTGAAAAACCCATTTCCTTGTATGGGGTTGTTTTTTGATGGATTGTATAATAGTCTGGCTTCCATACTGGAAAAGGTAAGTACTATATTAAGAATGTCAGGAAAAACAGACCAGGGGCTATGTTTATTGTCAAATTTTTGATTCTCAACTAGAAAAGAAATTTCAGAATTGCCAGCCACCGTAATATTCAGTCCATCCCATTCAATTTGCATGTTGCCAATAGTTCTTTCTATTTGAATATTCCGGCCATATCTGTCATAAGAATAGATATCACTATACATCAAGGTGTAAGTCGTGTCACTCCCATAGATATATCGATAACAATCCACTCCTTTCACTTCTTTTTCATTTTTCCAATCATAATAAAAGCAATAATATCCTTTAGGTCCGTCTATAAATAAATTAAAGAAACATTCAATTCGGGAAACACGTCCGATGGAGTCATAATAAAATTTATGATCAGAACCATCAGAATATGTTTCTAACCGATCTAATGAATCCCAAGTGCAAATGATTTTATCGTAAAGAATCTCATTAGCTCCGACACATAACACCTTTGCCAAATATTTTTTAACCGGTTCGGGTTGGGACTCCGGAATGCAGGGGGGATCTTTTTCGCAGGCTACCGCCAGGAACAGCAATGCGGTCAGTAGATAAATGATATTTTTCTTCATGGCTATTTGTTTTTATTGATAAATATTTTCGCTTGCCGGAAAATTTCGGAAATATCTTCCGGAGATTCTAAAATCCCCAACTCTATAAACTTGCTCACACTGCTTTTTGATGCTATTTCTGTCCATGCATCTGTTTTCTGCAATATTCTCCCCATGACTAAGGCGGTAACAGGTATAAACACGCGACTGTAATATTGAGGGAAATCGGCTTGTCGTTCTATTTTTCCCAAGGAAAAGCGCAGGAGGCTCCGTATTTGAAATTCTCCCAACCGATCTATGATTTCCGGCTGCGCCAGCATCAATTCAAGTCGGACAAAGTCTAAAGAATAGCGCCCCTGATCTATCGGCTCTTTAAATTGTGTCACGAAAACAGGATCCCGCAACTGGTAATACGACAAAAGACAAATTCCGGCGTCTTCCCTTCGGAACAATTCGTCAAAGCCATTAAATTTTGTCCGGACGAAAGCAAATCCTTGTGTGAGATTGTCAAAAGCAAAAATCTCTATGTTCATTGGATAATAAAGGCAAGTCTCCACCAGCCTTGGTGTTGAGATCACAGACAGGGTGTCTTCCGGAATTTGAAGCAATGCGTGCTTGTCCGCGTTCATATCCAAATTTCTCCATGCTTCGGTTCCGGGAACTATCGTGAATTGATATCCACCATATTTCAATAAATCATATTGCCGAAATGGCTGGTAATTTTGGGCTTTTATAAAACAGGACATTCCCGTCATCAGGAAAATGGTAAAAAATATATTTTTCATGTCTTTTCAGCTATGTTGTGCGATTTGATGATCTTCTGCAAACACACAGTTGAATTTGAAACAATTAATTCGTCAAGATCATCCTCTTGGTGTCAATAATCTCACCATCCACTACCAAGGTATAGAGGTACATTCCTGCTGTAAGATCCGACGCTCGCACGGTAATGGCGTTACGCCCCGCCTGGGAGACAGGATAGGCTTTTAATTCCACGCCTTGCAAATTGTAGATGTAGATAAACGCTTGTCCGGTAGTCTCAGGCACATAACATGAGATTTCCGTGTTGGAAGAGAATGGGTTAGGGGTGTTTTGGTACAGGATCGCCCTTTCTTGGGAAGAGTGCGGGCTCTCAGGTTCAATGGATGATTTTTTGCTTTTTGTCGTTTCGCAACATTGAAAGACAATTTCTTGCAATTCATTCACAATTTGTCGTAATTCAATCAACTCTTTTTCTTGAGAAACAATTACCGTATCCATAGCTCCAGCATACTTTTGAAGATCTTTTATGCCTTGAGTCAGTATGGGAATCATACGGACATAATCCATCCGTAATATGCTATCTGAAGACATATCTACAAAATTAGGAAATATGTCTTGTATTTCTTGTGCAATGAAGCCGTACTCCATTTTTTGAGATTTCATTTTTTGCTCTTCTGTATATCCTTTATAATACTCATCATTAAAATAGTATGTGTAGACATTTATTTTTTCAATCTCTTTCAGCATGTTTTCTATTTTGCTGATGTTTTCTTTATATTTTTTATCGGAAACGTGATAAAGGCCACCCTTGTAATCAACGGTCGTAACATAAAGATGGTTGAAATAGTTGTCATTTTTTCCAAGGAATCCGCAATTATCGTATTCGGGGTATACGGTCGCCCCATAGCCGCTCCAGTCAATAATCAGATCGGCCCAAGCGCTGAATCGAGTAACGCCTTCTACCCATAATTTGTCAGTAGGATTGCCGGTATTCCCTATTCCCACATTACCGTTACTATTGACTTTTACTTGGGCATTAGCCTGATAAAAGAAAACAACCAAGAAAAAGATCACCCAAATTTTTTTCGTTTTCATAACCTTGAAGTTTAATTGATAAATTGGTGAAAATAATATCATTTTCAGTGATGCAAGTATATGAAATTTTTCACTATTGACCGATTAAAAAAACGACACTTTCAACCCAAAATCAAAAAAACAACCATTCTGAGAGGAATGTTGTATGGATTGACAGGAGAAAATTTTAATGATTTAGCCTTGACCTTTTTTATCGTGCCGGTGTAACAGCTTAAGGATTTTATCTATCTTTGCACACAAGTTTTTCAAAAGCGATAGTAGCTCAGTCGGTAGAGTGAAAGCTTCCCAAGCTTTAGGTCGCGAGTTCGAACCTCGTCTATCGCTCGAAAGAGGTCGGATGACTTTCATTTACAGTCATCCGACCTCTTGTTTACTTGTCAATTTGTTTGCTTTTCTTCTGCCTCCGAAATGCGTTCTTTATATCCTCCCCGTTGTTGAAATCGACTTTGAAGATGATGGAACCGCCGGCGATAATGCTGGTGGAGTTACTGATTCCATCTTCCATGGAGTTGAGATCGTAGTTTCCCGAACTCACAAATGCCCTGGCCCTAAGATTTCCTTTCCGGTTAATCATATATTCCACACTAAAGTCGTAGATAAGGGCGGCGGCAGTGGCTGTGGCAGATTGCGTGCTACCTCTGTCATTGCCTTGCCAACCGATGTCGCCTTGGAATACCCACCGGTCGACCGTTTTTTTCCCTTGAAAACTGACTGCCATTCCTGTTCTCGTAGCATCGGTTTCTGTACCCGTACCCGTCATTCCTCGCATATTCATGCCAAACTCATCGAAAAATCCGATGTTGCTAAATAGCAAATTGTTGATAACACCGGAAAAGAGTTCAGTGCCGGCATTGGTGGCGTACTCGCCACCCATTTTACTCATGTCGCTTGAATTGATGAAATTGGAAGTCAATACCAACGAGAAAAACTGCGTGGCGGCACTGTTGACATTGCTTGCGTTCATGGCGGTGTTGAGACGGAGGTTATCATCGGAGTTTAGGTTCGGAAATTCAAACTCAAAATCAATGGACGGGTTCATCAGCATACCGCTAAGTAACAGATATGCATTAACTTGTGTTCTTCCCGTAGGCATATCACTATCCAACATATTCACCGATGCCATGGCTCGGTAAAGCGCTTTGGCATCAATAACGGAGTTAGCAGCCCCGCCATCAAATACAATCGTACCCCCTTCTACCAACTGCATATTGAGATTAAGGAAAATGTCGCGGAAACTCATATGGTAATTTCCCGATAATATCGTCACTAACCCTTTGAGAACCAGATCGCTTTCGCTGTTATAACGAACTTGGAGCGTTCCTTCAGTACGCGCCGACAATGCACCGCCGATCGAGGGATCCAATTCTACAAATACTTCGGCATCGCGGGTGATATCGAAAGTGAAGTTGAAATCCAAAATGCCCGATTTCTGCTCCGGCTCAATGTTCGTAGTGACTACCGAAGCGGTTCGGAAACGAATGCCGTCGGTTTCGGAGACACGATCGGAGAACATGACCGGCAAATAGAGCCGTGTTCCTGACAAGGTCGTCAAGTTGCTGCCACTGAACCGAATGAAGTCGCCACTTCCCTTCATATTCACTCTGCCGGCGGCAAATCCGGTGCCATAAAACGAAATATCCGGTGCTTTTTCTGTGTTCAATACCAACAAACGATCCGTCTCGATTCCGATATTGAATCGGAAATCCTTAAATAACCGATGTCGAATGCCGCCCGTCACCATCGCCCGGTTGCCTAAATGATCGGTAATTTCGACATCCGGAAACTCAATACCCTGACTGTTAAGTATGATATTTTGATTAACAATTTTGTATACGGTGTTCAAGGGAGCAATGCCCAAATAACCGTCTAACACGTTGACTTTTCCATCCAAATATGCGGAATCAGGATTCAAATAGAAGGCAAGTTCACCTTGTGCCTTTCCGTCAATGCGTTGGCTAAACGATTTGAAAAATGGTCCTAAAAAGCCAAGTTCTAACGTGTCAATATCAGCCTTGATGACCAAATTTTTCTTGTCAAATTCAAAATATCCCGACATATTGGCCAAAATATGCTCCTCCAGATTATAATTGCGGATGGAGTATTGTGCGATGGTGGCGGAATTCAACGGTTCATTGCGATCAAACAACCCACCGGCGAAAGCGATGTTGGTGTTCTCGGGAACGGCCGCCGTGGCAAACAGATTACCCATCTTCACATTGTTGAAAATGAGATCGCTGACCAGCACTTTTCCGGTGAACAACCGTTGCCCGTTCCAATTTCGAATCCTCAGCAATGCAGAAATATCTCCCCCAAAACTGAGATTCATATTGGCAGAAAAATTGTTAAATTGCGCTAAGTCCACACTCTTAACCTCTATTTGCAAATCGTCCTCCTCTTTGAATGAAAAGATGCCGTGCGCTGAGATTGTGCTGATCCCGGAAAACAAAACCAAATTGTCAAAGTAGAGTCCCTCTTTCGTGTACAACAAAGCGTGATCTTCGTTAAAATGCCAACTGTTTTCATTGATACTCAATGATGTGGAGAGGAATTTAAAATGAATACTGTCTTTGCCGGAAGCATCTACATAGCCGGAAAGCCAAGACTCGTTTTGACTTCCATTGGAATTCTCCCACTGAAGATCATAGGTGAGTACATGGTTATTAATTTCTATTTTCACACTCGGATTGGTGAAAAGGAGGTTATTTTTTTCCTGAGCAATGACGATGCTGTCGCCGACCAGCGTCAAATCAAAGACTGAGTCATTGTCACTGTATCCCGCTATGTCCAAGTTGTGTAAACTGAACTTATTTTTGAAAACAAGCCGTCTGGTGTTGAAACGCAGACCGTCATTCTCTTGCAATGAACTGATATACAGATCACATGTTGAGCGAGGAGCAATTTGAAGCTCTGGTACGACAATGTTCAAAATCTTGTTGATCTGGAACGTTTCGGCGGAAAGTTGAAAATAGTACTCCTTCGGCTCACCGGTCAGAGGGTCAATTTCCGTCACCCCGCTGGATGGAGGAGTAGTGGCGGAAATGATGTTGGGAAAATAGCGATGTCCAACAGTCAACAACGAGTCTTTTAAGTCACTTAATTTGTAATTTGTTGATATTGTAGTATTTAAAAAATTAGATGTCAAGATAAAACGGTGAAGACCGCTAGGCAGGCTGATGCTCGTGAGTCGGATCCGTTCCCCGTAAATGGAGTCGTTGCCTTTGGCAAAGAGGATGCCGTTCACGCCGGCGAATCCGTTCAAGTTATCCAAATTATTCCCGCTAATGTTAAATTCAAGTGAGTCAAACGAGAACGTGAGATCAGGATTCTGTTGCGCCAAGTAAATCGCACGATTCAATTCCGTCGCCTTTGTACTATCTGCCACGTGGTAATTTCGCAAAAACGGTTCGGGAGCAAATCGCGCAACGCTGATATAACTCCTGAAATTGGGCATTTCATTTGTTAAATCCACCATTCCGTTAAACGTAAAGTTGATATTCGTGTCAGCGGAATGAATGTGTCCGTCAAACTTTTTCCCGTTAAGCAATCCCTTCAGGGTAATATTTTGGATAGGATAGTTGAAAAGATCTAATCGACCCACATTTCCAGTGAGATTGGCGTAAGATCGTTCCAAATCTATTTCCCGGTTTTGATTGGTTAGTGAATAACCGTCTAATGAAATGTTGAAGGCGACTTGTCCCAGTATGTCATTATCAGGAATCAATCTTCCAATATTGAAACCCCCTGAAGAAGCCTTACCGTCAAATAGATAGCGACCGTGGGCTTCGTAGAGAGCAAGGTCGGCCGTCGCATTTCCCATTTGCGAATTGAGATCAAGTTTGGCCATAAACGAGTTAAAATCTCCTTTGAAAGAGGCGGTTAACGCCGTGTTGCCCAACGGATAGAGCTCTTTCGGAATCGGTATTTTTTTCCCGCCGGGAAGCAGGAATTTTGTTAAATCGTAAATATTGACTGTGGTTTCATGCAAATTCACATCATAATAACCATTTTTAAAATCGGTAATATCTTTCATATACAAAGAACCCCGAATAGCATTCGATTCTTTGAAGAAAGCGGAAAAATTATTTACATACAGCGAGTTAACCGTACCATTGACATTTCCCGAAAAGACCAAATATTGATCCATACCCTTCAATGCTTTCGCAAAACGGGAGATATCCGAAAAATGAGCAATCGAAGGGCTGACCCGTGCTCGGATCATCACGCTATCGGTGAACGAAGAGTAGCTGCTCCAATCGGAATAGTCGAAACTGAGATCCAAATAGATGATGCTGTGTTTCGTTGCCAATTTCCCCTGGTTGAACGTCAATCCTTTGCTGTTGATCCGGAAAAATGCGCTGGCGTTCAGCAACTCAAATCCTGAATATTGCGAAAACGCCAACTTGGTGATTTGGGCGGAAATGTCATCCCGATTTACTTGGAAATCTTTGGTTTTGAAAGCAATATTGTTTAATTCTAAGAAAGCGTAATCAATATAATCGCCACTGTTTCCGCTGGTAATAGTGTTTTCATTGTGAATCAACAAGCGGCTGTTTTTCATGATCAACCGGTCTGCATGCAACTTGAAGTCGCCTTTTTCATCGCTTTTTTTCAAATGCCGTGCCCACATTCCAATATTGATGGATGTATCACCTTCATACTTAGTTAATAACACTTCGACACCGTCTAATTCCAACGAGTGGAACGCAAGATTCATGGATGAAAACGTAAGTCCTTTCAGTCGGGTTTTGGCTTTATCAACCGTGATCATTGGATTTTGACGCAAATCGCTGATCACTAAATATTCAAAGGCGACTTTCAATGTTGGAGTGATGTAGATTTTTCCGATTTTGATATCGCTGCCCCAATTTTCGGATAGGGTTTTCGTCACTTTTTCCACGATGAAATTTTGAATCGGGGGGATGAAAATCAAGGATATAAGTATGGAAAATGCGAAAATGAACGCCGCCAATGAAAGAAGAATCCTCTTGGTTTTTTTAGTAACTTTGCGTTTCAAATTCGTTGACATTATATGGCAAAATATATTTTAGGCATAGAATCCTCATGCGATGATACTTCAGCGGCTGTTCTTGCGAACACGATCATCCTTTCCAACGTAATCGCCAATCAAAAAGTACATTCTGAATATGGCGGCGTGGTGCCCGAATTGGCGTCTCGGGCACATCAGCAAAATATCATCCCGGTCATTGATACCGCCCTAAAGCGCGCAAAAATAAGCAAAAATGAGTTATCGGCTATCGCTTACACCAATGGCCCGGGATTGCTCGGCTCGCTACTGGTGGGCAGTTCTTTCGCCAAAGCGATGGCCTACAGCTTGGATATTCCGCTGATCGAAGTGGATCACCTGCAAGCCCATGTGCTAGCCATTTTCGCAGACAAGCCCGACGAGGAGAAACCGAAGCCTGCATTTCCATTCCTATGCCTCACCGTTTCCGGCGGCCATACGCAACTGTTGAAGGTCAACGACTATTTCGACATGGACCTGCTGGGCGGCACCATCGACGACGCAGCCGGCGAAGCCTTCGACAAAGCCGCCAAGATCTTGGGACTTCCTTACCCCGGCGGTCCGGTGATCAACAAGCTGGCGCAAGATGGAAACCCGGAACGTTTTTCGTTCTCTATCGCCCATCTTCCTGATTTACAGTATAGCTTCAGTGGATTGAAGACATCGTTTCTCTATTTTGTGCGGGATAATCTGAAAGAAAACCCCAACTTCATCGCCGAGAATCTGAACGATCTGGCAGCTTCGATTCAAGCGGCGATCATCCGGTCGTTGACCGACAAGGTGAAGGAAGCGATCCGGTGCTATGATCTGAAAGACATAGCATTAGCTGGTGGAGTGTCGGCCAATTCCGGCCTGCGTAACGCCATGTTGGAGATCGGGGAAAAATACCGCCGCAATATCTTCCTCCCCCCGTTAGAACTCACCACCGACAATGCTGCCATGATCGCCATCTGCGGCTATTTCAAACACCTAACCGGTGACTTCTCCACAATACGATCGGTTCCGTATTCGTCAGCAAGACAAAGAGTTCCATGATTCCATGACTCAATAATTGAATCATGGAGCTATTGATCAGCGGGTTGCAAAATGATTGGTTGAACTCGTGGATAACGGTGGAGATCATCCGGAAAGAGTAAGCGGGATTCCCCAAATTGTTGGTCATCCAACAGCCCGTTACTGCGAAAATATCCCTTTTCCTGGTTTCGAAAGCGCGTCACGCCAATGTCGTCAACTTAAGATTCATATAGCACGTTTATAATTAGTTAAGTACTCAATATAAATTAGTTTAAATTATTTTTCCAATGCGAGAAATTTATTTTATGCCCTGTTCCCATCTCAGCCATACATCCGGTCAAGGCGTATGCCAAATC
>JAITVP010000131.1 GCA_031285725.1 Bacteroidales bacterium | reverse complement strand
CGCATCACCTCGTGTTCTCTGGGAAACTCAAAAACATCGGTGTGCATCATGAAAAGCAGGATGTCGCCGGCGAATTTCAATTGAAACTCATACTGGTTTTTGTTTTGATAGATCACCTCGATTTCCGCGTGATCTTTCGAAAACTGTTTTTTGAAGTAATTTTCAAATTCCGCCGCTGCTTCTTTGAAATACATCATTGTTTCGGTTGTGGTGTCGAAAACCGTTTCTTTTAATGTTCCCTTGTTAATCAGGAGATTACATAAATCATCCATTTGTGTTGTTTGTTAAATGAAGAGGATACCCGCCGGAAGGTCAAGCATCCTCAGAGTCTGTTTTTACGTTGTAACAATTATCAAAAATCCGCTTTCGAGCGGCGTTGAATTTCGGTAGATCCAACCCGTGGGGATAACTCATGATCATCAACGGAATTTCGGGTTGTCCCGGTTGCATCGAGGGTTGTATGTAAGAAAATGTATTCAGATGGAAGCCGATTTTTTCATAAAAACGGATCCTTTTCCGGCTGATTTCATCCTCCGGAGGCTCCACTTCCAACACCACGGTGGATGCGGTGTTTTCCACCAGATACCGCATGATCTCCGAACCGATCCCTTGTCCGCGCAAACTGTCGTCCACCGCCAAGTGGTCCACGAAACAGATATCTTCAAAGAGCCAGTAAGCAATGAAAGCGGTCACCTTTCCGTCTTTTTTCAATCCCATCGCATGATAGCACGGCACGGTCGTGAAAATTTGGGACGCATCTTCCTTGCTTCGGCGTTCCACGGGTGGAAACACTTTCTCCATCAGCTCGAAGAATGAATCGAAATCTTCGGCAACTAATTTCTGATAATTTCTCATTTTAACTATTTTTAATGACAACACAAATTTAATGGATAGAACAAGATTTTCATTGATTTTGTTTCTATCAGTTCTATTTGCGTGTTGCCATTCAAATTACTTGTTTTTTTCCGCAAATTCCCGGCCTGCCTGCAAGCACGCCAAGTTCACGTTCACCACCTCTTCCCCTTTTCTTGCGAAAACTTCGGAAACTGCGTTTTCCAAGGCGGAGAAGTCCATGTTGATGAATGGGGAAGCTGCTCCCAGAATTACCATGTTCGCTGATCTTACCGACCCCAAGTCTTTTGCTACCTGATCTGCATTGATGACCACCTTGCGGGGCAATTTGTCCAACTCGGCTTTTAACACGCTTTCATCGGGATAATTGTTGATGTTGATGAAAGGCTGATCGTTTGTGATCAACATGCCATCCTTAGAGAGCCAAGGTAAATAGCGCAACGCCTCCATTGGTTCCACGGAGATGATCAGATCCGCTTTTCCCTTGGGAATTAAATCTGAAGCGATTGGATAGTCGGCCAAACGAAAATTGGATTGCACATCCCCGCCACGTTGGCTCATGCCGTGTACTTCGGCCTGTTTCAAATATAATCCTTTTTTAACGGCAGCGTAACCAATAATGGAGGCGATCGAAAGGATGCCTTGTCCGCCCACGCCAGCTAATATAATGTCTATTTTCATTGTCTATTCTTTTATATTTGTGCTAATTTTGAATGATTATTTTGATTTTTCGCGAACCCGTTTGTTCAATGTCTGGATGCATTCGCGAGTGGGGATGATCACGGAAACGCCTTCGTACGCCAGCTCTTCCTTGATCACTTGCACATTCTCCGCATGCCTGTTTTTCAATGGTTTAATGATTCTGATGTGTTCTTTTTCCACGCCCAACCCGAGACAGATAGTCTCAATCTTGCCGAATGCGTGCGAATCTTGTCCGCCGGTCATTCCGGTAGTGCTATTGTCTAATATCATGATGGTTACGGGCGTTTTGTCCCACACGCAATCCAGCAGCGAGGTAATCCCGCTATGGGTGAATGTGGAGTCGCCGATTACACCGACTGTCGGACGTAAACCCGCATCCGCTGCACCTTTCGCCATCGTGATGGAAGCGCCCATGTCCACAGTGGAATAAATGGCGTTGTACGGGGGGAGAGCCCCCAATGTGTAACAACCGATGTCGGCGAACACTTTGCCCTCGCCATGTTCTACCATCGCTTCGTTCAACGCTATGTAGGAATCAATATGAGGACAAGCCACACAAAGTGCCGGTGGGCGCGGGGCTACGATTTCTGGAATAGGGCTACCTTCTTCTTGTTTTATGCCCAATGCGGAGCCTACCATGTTCGGGTTCAATTCGCCAACACGGGAAATAGTGCCGTCCAAACGCCCCTTGATGTTGCCGCCACGGTTTAATAATCCACGTAACTGCTCTTCAATTAGCGGATAACCTTCTTCCAACACTAACACGGAATCACATTCATCCACCAATTTGGTGATCATCTTTACAGGTAGCGGATATTGATTGATTTTCAACACCGGATAGGGACAAGTTGTTTCCACATAGTTCTCCATCAGGTAGTTGTAAGCAATTCCCGAAGTGATGATCCCCAGAGATTTGTCTTTCCCTTCGATAAATTTGTTATATTTTGAATTTTCGGATTCCGCTTCCATCGGGATTTGTTTATCCAATAATTCATTGTAATATTTTCGTGCCAAAGCGGGCAACAAGATGAATTGCTTTTTGTTAGGATGAAGGTTGATCTCGTTTTGCGGTCGCGCAGGTCGCTGTTCCACGCCGGCGCGGGAGTGAGCCAACCGCGTGGTGATGCGGATCATCACAGGAATTCTATATTTTTCCGAATAGTCGAAAGCTTCATACGTCATGTCGTATGCCTCTTGCTGGTTGGAAGGTTCGAACACGGGAATGAAAGCGAATTTCGCAAAGAAACGCGAATCTTGCTCATCTTGAGAGGAGTGCATCGATGGGTCGTCAGCGACAAGGATAACCAAACCACCGTTTGCGCCGGTGATTGCCACGTTCATGAACGGATCGGCTGCCACATTCAGTCCCACATGCTTCATACACGCCATCGCCCGTTTGCCGGCATATGACATCCCGATTGCGGCTTCCAATGCGGTCTTTTCATTAGAAGCCCATTCGCGGTGCACATTGCCGTTCGCAGCCTGTTTGGAATGTTGGATGTACTCGGTAATTTCGGTGGAAGGTGTTCCGGGATAGGCATACACGCCCGATAGACCGGCATCTAATGCCGCTTGTGCAATAGCCTCGTCGCCTAAAAAAAGTTGTTTTGCCATATGTTTAATTTTTAATGCAATTAATTTATATTCAAAAAATTATATCAATAATATGCGTTTTTTAACGGAGAGCAAAGATAATGAAAAATAGTCAATATTTGCATGATTAAGCAGGGCAAGGAAATCCTTAAATCCAACTCTCAACTCTCCAAATTAAACCACCCCTTATGTAATCCCCTCATTCCCACGTAGTTTTCTTGCACGGCTTTCATGTCGGCGTTGTGGTTACCGGTGGGGGTGAACTTGGAGCCAATGCCGACCCGGCGGGTGCCGTAGTCCAAGTAGCCTAAATAGATGGGAACATCGGCCTCCTCGGCGATGAAAAGGAATCCCCTCTTCCACTTGTCATTGCGCCTGCGCATGCCTTCGGGGGAGATGAGTAGCGCCACCTTGTTGTGTTTCCTGATCATGTCCGCGGCGTAGAGGTGAAATTTGGAGGTATGTTTCCTATCAACCGGCACACTGCCCAATTTTCGCAGCAACACACCCAGAGGCCACCAAAACGCCTCGCTTTTGATCAAAAACAGTGAATTGACCCCCATGGCGGTCAATGTGATCTTGCCTACCACGAAATCAAACATGCTGGTATGCGGTACAAACAACAAGACATACTTGTCGTCTGTCGGAATATTCTCCATATCCGGCTTAAACCGTAAAAATTTGAGGAGGAAGAGGCAAAATTTTTTCATGGGTATGTTTATTTAGGGATTTGTGGTTAGAGCGAATAGCTGTTGCTTACTATCCCCACACTTTTACCGACCACCAGTTTTGTTCTTTCTCCAAACCGAACCGCTCGATTTTCACGCCCATGTCCCGCAGGGAAGCCGAAGCAGACCGGGTAGTCGTATTCAGCCACGTGTTCGGCAATAATTTCCTCGGCGGTTTTCCCGTAAGGCACGGTGTTGTCGTGCATTTCGGTGAAGTTGCCCACGACTAGTCCGGCTAATTTGGATAGTTTACCGTTCCGTTTCAAATTTATCATCATGCGGTCGATATGATAGAGGTATTCATCTAAGTCTTCGATAAACAGGATCTTGCTGTTGGTATTAATATCCGATGGGGAACCGAGGAGCGAGTATAAGACCGAAAGATTTCCTCCAATCAGCTCGCCTTCCGCAACGCCTTTCCGGTTTAGCGGATGGTTGTTGATGGTGTGGCGCAATTCTTTGCCTTGCAATGCTTTCAGTAAAGAATATAGATTCTCCACACAATCTTCCGTCATGCTGATTGGCATGGTGGAGTGAATGGTGGAGATCTGGTGTTGATGGTGGAGATGCGCATGGAAAACGGTCACATCGCTGTAGCCGCAGATCCATTTCGGACGGGTTTGTAGTCCTGAAAAGTCGATATGGTCAATGATGCGCACGGAGCCATAGCCGCCCCTGGCGCAAAGGATCGCTTTCACGTCATTGTGATCTAACAGATATTGAAAATCGTTGATGCGTTGCCGGTCGCTGCCGGCGTATTGGTTTTGTTCTGCGAAAAGATTCGGTGCGAAGAGGATTTTATAGCCGTTTTCCTCCAAAATCCGCACGGCAAACGATACATCTTCGGGAAAGATTCGGCGTGCCGTAGCTGCGATGCCAATCACATCGCCGGATTGCAAATACGGGGGCGTTATCATTAGGCAGACTTGTGTTTTTCGATGATGGACAACGTCAACTCCCGGAGCCACTGGCGTTGGGGGCTGTTGGCGATGCGGGTGGGTACCTTGCGCCGTTTTTTCTTCACGTAATAGCCGCCCGTCTCACCTTCCACATCCGGGGAGGTGGCGAGCCAGAGCATGGTCTCCACGCCCTTTTCAGGGGAGTGGATCAATGGACGGAAAAAAATGTCGCACAATCGGTCTATGGTCTTGTTGCCCATTTTGATGATGTTGGTGTTCACAATCCCTGGATCGGCACAATGAATCGCGATCTCTTTCTTCTTCCACTCTTCCGATTTGTCCAGCATGAAATAGACCAATCCCCGCTTGGAGTTGGAATAGGTGACAAGCTGATGGTACTCTTTTTCCGTTAACGGTTGTAAAAACTTGGGTGACAACTTGAACCATTTGTACGACAACGACGCCATGTTGATGATGCGGGTGCCTTTGGTGAAGAAAGGTAACAGCGAAGTTGTGAGAGTATACGGACCCAAATAATTCACTCCGGCGGTCATCTCGTAACCGTCCTCGGTTACTTCCGGCTTGGCAGGTAAAATACCGGCATTGTTCAGCAATAGATCAATTTTCGGATAGATTTCCGTCACCTCGGCGACAAATTGATGGATGGAGTGGATGGAGGCGAGATCCAGTTGGAAAAGATCGATGTTGGAGGCGGTGTCGGCTTGGATCGCATCGCAAACCGGTTTAGTTTTCTTCTTGTCTTGGCAGGCCATGATTACCTTGTATCCTGCGTTCGTCAACTCTCTGACAAGAACTCTGCCCATTCCACCATCCGCACCGGTAACAATAGCCACTTTTTTCGCCATATCCTAATGATTGAGTTGCTTAGAACTCAACCGTTTAGTTGTTGAGGTGTTAAACAACTAAACGGTTGAATTCTAAGCAACATTTTTAGTGATCCCGGCGGGATTCAAACCCGCAACCTTCAGAACCGGAATCTGACACTCTATTCAATTGAGCTACGGAACCATTTGAGGGCGCAAAAATAAGAAAAAAACGGGATGTTTTATTCCTTACCTAACAATTTAAACATATTATTTTTGTAAGTTTCCACGCCGGGTTGGTCAAACGGATTGACGCCCAGTAGATAACCGCCCAATGCACAACTAAATTCGAAAAAATAGATCAGTGCACCGGTCGTCTCTTCATCAATCCGCAAAATGTCGATTTGCAAGTTGGGCGCTTTTCCCGTCACGTGCGCCATTCGCGTGCCTTGTTCCGCCATGTGGTTGATATTTTGGATGGATCTGTGGGATAAATAGTTCAATTTGTCCAAGTTTTTGTCATTGGTTGGGATTTCCACAAAATGTTGGTTTTGTTTGAGTGATAAAACCGTTTCAAACAACATCCGTTCGCCTTCCTGTATGTATTGTCCCAGTGAATGGAGATCGGTGGTGAAAATTGCGCCGGCCGGAAAAATCCCCATCCCTTCTTTGCCCTCGCTCTCGCCGAAAAGCTGCTTGAACCACTCGATGAAATAGAACAGTTTGGGCTCGTAAGCCACCATCAATTCCACTGTCTTTCCTTTATTATACAATAGGTAACGGAACAGCGCATATTGCATAGCCATGTTTTCGCCGAACGTTTTCGTTGACAGCAGTTCTTCCCGCATAATCTTCGCCCCGAAGATCATCCGTTCGATATCGAAACCGGCGATGGCGATGGGCAGCAGTCCCACGGGCGTGAGCACAGAGTATCTACCACCAATATCATCGGGGATGGTGAATGTGGCAAATCCTTCTTTGCCAGCCATTTCCCGGAGCGCGCCACGATTCTCGTCTGTGATGGCGACAATGCGGGAGACGGAATCTTCCTTGCCATATTTTTTTTCGCAATGATTCTTGAGAATCCGGAATGCGATGGCGGGCTCAGTCGTGGTACCCGACTTGGAGATAACGATCAGACTGTACTCTTTCTGATCCAACACTTTCAGTAAATCAAACAGATAGTCTTCGCTCAGATTATGTCCGGCGAACAGGATTTGTGGGTGGTTTTCATGAGGAAGCTTAGATTCCGGAAAATAGGGCGATAGCATCTCGATGACAGCACGTGCCCCCAAATAGGAACCACCGATTCCGATCACTACCACCACTTCAGAGATCGAAGCGAGACGATCCGCCTCCTCTTTGATCCGCTGTGGCAAAAAAATATCCATATCCACCGGCCAATCCATCCAACCCAGAAAATCATTTCCTTTTCCCTGTTTTGTTACCAACAGGTCGTACGCATTTGCTAATTTGTTTTGCGATTCAGTCTGCTTTTGTTCATCGATGAAAGTGACACAATCCTTGTAATTGAAAGTGAAATATTTGTTTGGCATAGCTTTTTATGTGATTTGTAAATTTGTTGCTATCATTTATCAAATCTTCGTCTCCTCTTTCGGCAATTCTTTTATCCTTTTCTCTTTCACTTTTCCCCATTTGAAGACAAGGCCGAGTTGGAAGCTGATCAAGTCTGCTTTGAAGCGAGCAAAGGCGGCGATGATGTTATCTGTGCCAAAATAAAGATAGAACGGTTTTACATCAAAGCCTAATCCTATGCCGAAGTTGGCGAAGCTATTAGGTCTCATGGTGTAATGGGCACACACGTCGAGCACTTTGGCCAATTTTCCGTTATAGGCCAGTGAGAATTGCGGGTGGAAATTTTTTCCCAGAAACGTTCCCATGAAATAGGCAGTAAATCGGTGCTTTTCATTCAATTGGTAATAAAATTCAGCCCCCAGGCGTGTGGTCAGACTGATCCGCTCACCCGAAATATTTTGGACATTCACGGGAAAATAATGTGACAATGAGTCTAAAAATTCCTCTCTGCTTTCAGCGTCGTTAAGGAATAGTGCGATTTGATTGGCGGTCAACCCGTTGAAGATGAAACTGCCGTTATTGTAAAAACTACCGGCATCATCCAAGGAACTGCGAAGCCGTACACCGTTGGTTTTCCATTGGATGAATCCGAGATCAAGCAAGGACAAGCCCACGCCCATCTTGTCGTTGATCCGGTAGACTGCACCCAGATCAATGGAAAATCCCAGATTCTCCATTGCTTTTCCGGCAGAGGTAATGCCTTGCTTGTCAATATAGAGGCTATCGCCTTGCCAAATCATCGGCATGCTGGAAACGATCGACAGGTCTGCGTTGTAATCTATAGTCATGGTGTAATCCGTGGGGTTGGTGTAGATTTTTGCATTCAACTCATCGGTTCTGATTTTTGCGATTCCGATCAGCAATTTGGGACGTGCGCCCACGTAAAGTTTTTTATTCACCTCCACTTGCACTCCCAAGCTAAATTCCTGGTAGGCATCCAGCGAAATGTTGGCGGAGATGTCGGCGGGGTTGTTATCTCCCACAAAAGACATGTTCCCTAAGATCGGCAGTTTGAGCAAGTCTTCGGAAAACTGGAAATATTGATCGACACGGGTACGGGTGCTGAACGAGAAAAAAACCGGACCGGTGCGGAAACCGAATCCCAAGATTTCTTCGTTCAAACTGAAATTGAACCAGTTGTTCTTTTTGGACAACAAACCGAGCAATTGTTCTGTGTTCATGGCGATGGGATAACCTTCGTTGTCAAACCGTATGATTTTGTCATATCGTAAAAAAGTGCTGCTCAGTGAGACGTTGAAGCTGGACAGTGCCGGAAAACCGATATACCCCTTGTAAGGTGTGTGGTGCGCAGGATTATCCACATTGAAATAGGGATTATAGCGCATGAAGTTTTGCGTTGACAAATGTTGGGCGTTGGCGGTCAATACGAAAACGCATATTATTAATGACACATATAGTTTTTTCATCTTTTCAAAATTAAAACAGGATTATTTTTTGTCGAACATTGAAGACAGATTGACTCCGGAGGTGTCGTATTTCAGTTTCACACCTATCTTCATCTTCACGTTGTTTCGGGCATTGAGGTTGACTCGTTCTCCGTTAGTATCCATTTTGAAGCGGATGATGAGCCGGTCGCTTTGGGTCACGTTGTCGATGCGGTCGAAGGTAACCACAGGCGTGGCGATCTGTTCCACCGGTTGTGCCTCGCTGGAGATCATGCCTGGCAAACGGAAACTGTTATAAAATAAAGAATCCAGAATTTGTTGGGTTTGGCTGTTGTAGAAATAGACTTGCATCTCCATATTCAACGGCAGCATGTTGGTGATCGCAATGCGGAAAGCCGCTTCTTGCAATATCTCCTCGACCAGTTTGGGTGTGCCGAGTGAGTCGATGGAGAAACTGATCGTGTCGTTGTAGTAAATACGTTCACTGGAAAGCGAGTAAGGCACGGTGACACCAAATTTGCCTTGGATTTTGGATTGACTATTGATAAAAACATCACCGGCGCCGAAACCGCCCGGGTTGAGCACCGTTTTGCCCCCTATTTTCGTGGAATTGTAATCCGTCCGGATGTGGATTGCCGATAGATTGTCGATATCTTTCCGTTGCCAATTCAGCGGGGAAACCGGTATGGAGATGATTTCAGGAGTGGAGGCCAAGATGGACGATTCTCCTTGCGCACCATAAAAACTGGCGGTATCGATCCGCATCTCGCCCGTCACGTAAAAAGAGTTTTTAACCAGCATGTAAAGTTGCGGATTGTAAACGGTCAAACTTCCGCCGTAATTGTTTGAGAAAAGATTGAAATCAAAAGAGTTGGACAATGGCATCGTATACTCCGATATTTGCCCATAGAACGAGTCGAAGGTGATATCTTCAAGTTCGTAATAAAGGTTGACATTGAACGTCTCTTGGGGCGTTTGCGAACTTTGATGGAATTGGAAGAGCAAAATCACCGTTGTACTGTTTTCCACGGTCGGTGTAAAGGTTAATCCCTGCAAGTCGATGTTTTGCGCGATGGTGCGGTTGCCTCCGTTGAAAGTCTCTTCGAATTGGAATACTTCATTGTTGGGGGTTCGAAATTCCGGCAACATAACCGTGAGCGTGATGGTATTTGCGTTGATATCGTGGGTACCGGTTAACTTCAATTTCCCCTCTTTGATTTCTCCTTTTTTCAAAATGGCATCTTCGTTTTCAAGACCGATCGCTTCCGAGATTTCAAACTCAGCTACCTCGATGATGCTGAAAGTGTTTGGAATTATGTAGTTGGCGGTTTTCGTTTGTCCTGAAAACGTCATGAATTCGGCTGCATCGGCGATCATATATTCATCCGATTCGTGCGAAAGATAGAGATTTCCGTCTTCGGTTTGCGATATAAAATTGTTATTATTCAATTGATTAAGAATATTATTGATGGAATATTGCACATTGATCAACGGGATGCCCCATTCACCGGTTGCATCAACCCCTTCAAAGCGGTCGAAATCAAATTTATTCTTGCAACTGATGCTTAGCAAAAGTGGAATAAACGCTAAAAACAGTAATTTTCTTTTCATATTTATTTATCGTATTAGGGTAACATTTCCTTTAGTGGTGTAAGTTCGGTTGCCGATACAACGTACTTCCATATAATAGTCATAGACGCCGGCCGGTGCGTCTTGGCCTTTCCAGGTGCCATCCCAGCCATCTTCCAACCGCGTGCTTTCAAAAATCTTTTCGCCCCAGCGATTATATATTGTAAATAAAACATGATCCACGATGTTGCTTCTCACGCGCAGAACATCGTTCAGGCCATCATGATTCGGGGTGAATGCGTTGGGAACGTAAACATGCGGATCCCGGCAGGAGATCTCTTCCACGAAAATGAACACCGTGTCCGATCGTTGGCATCCGTTGATGTCTGAAGCAATCACTGTGTAAGTGGTTGACTGTTCGGGTTTCGCCATGGTGGTGTGTGCGTTGGAGTTACTCACCCGTATCGTAGGAATCCATTGGTAGGTGAAATTGTTGGGATAGAGGGTGCTGTACAAGATGACCGTATCGCCTTGTATGATGCTGTTGGTGTTTGCCCATGCTTCCAATCCATTATAAAAAAGATCCTCGAAAACCATCGCAACGGTGGTGTCGCGTAACCGGCAACCATGCTCGTTGATCATTTCAAGAATATAACTTGTTGTTGTTAAAGGAGCCACGGTGATCGTTCCTGTTTGATAGCCACTGACGATTGATGAGGTTGAATCCCACAAAAACGCGCATTGCCCGCCAGTGTAATTTGCTTGGATTACCGCTTGCTCGTGAGGGCATATCGAAATAGTGTCTGGTAACGACAGCGATAGGTTGGAAACGTCAATGGTCATGCTGGCAGTGGAGAAACAATTCCCCATACCGACCCTGAAATAGTATGTCGTTGTTGTGTAGGGTGATACGGTTATACCAGGCACGGAGGTGTTGTCATTCAAAATGGGATCGAACGTGGACGAAGTGGACCAGAGGTAGTAATCCGCATCGCTATTGATGATTGGGTTTAGGAAAACCGATTCTCCGGGACAAATCGTGGTATCGTTGCTCATGGTGAAATCAATAATGCCCTGTTCGAGCACATGGACTAACGTGTCAAAACATACCCCATTGGAAATGTAGAGCGTGTAGATTATTGATTCTGCGATGTTTGCGATCGGGTTTGATATATTGGGGTTGCTCAATCCCGTGGGTGGTTCCCAGCGGTAGGTGAGTGCGGTATCCTGTCCCGGTGCGAATCCGATTTGCACGGGCTGGTTGTCGCAAAGATAGATGGTGGAGAGCGTGTCTAACGTGTTACCCAGTACCATGATCCGTTTGGTCATGGTGTCGGTGCCGTTACAGCTGGTCAGGTCTGTCACGATTAGAGTTACATCGTAGGTGCCGGAAGTGGTGTATTCATGGAAGGGATAAGGTTGTGTGGAAGTCGTCCCGTCGCCGAAATCCCAGAAACAGCTGCTGGTGCCCTCGATCAGTTGGGATGTGTTGGCGAACTCAATCGTCACCGGTGCGCAAACCGTGTTGGGCATGGTGAAATCCGCAATGATTACAGCCAGGCCGAAATCTATTTTAAACACGGCCAAGTTGCAGTTCCCGCTTCCATTTGTTTCCGACCAAGCACCTGGTGTGGTGGGGAAATTGTCAACGCCTTCACATCCGGCACAAACCGCTTGGTATACCGTGCCTTTCTTGTCAAATCGGCTGGTGCCGCCATCCACATGGTCGCCCTTGTTGGGACTGCCAAAGAAAGTGGCGTAGACCAACGAGGAGGCATCGCCGGAGATACAGATCAAGTAATAATCATTGCCATCCGTGGTTGGCTGGATGGCGTCTCTAGTGACAGGCAAGCCCGAAGTTCCGCCAAAGCCTTGGTTCCCCGTATTTCCACCCCATCCCGACATATATACATTGTCGCACACGTCGACCAAGAAAGCGGAGGGTGAAATGTCGGGCGTTCCGGTGCCTCGGCCAAATGCCGTAGACCAGACGAAGTCGCTTAGACCAGGGTTCAATTTAGAGACGAACTGGCCTCCACCAAGGGTGTACCACGCCGCATTGCGAATCCAGAAATTTCCACTGGCATACGTTTGCCCGAAAACATGCGGATAGCCTTCCCGATCGGTTTTCACCATATATACTTGATCATATCCTGCACTACCCAGGAAGGTGCTGTGTATCAATTGCGTGCCGAATTCATCGATATGTGCCACGAAGCCATCCGGTTCCCTGCCATGGTTTCCGGCAAAGACACGCTGTATGGCGTTTGCGGTGACCGGAAAATTAGCCGAGTTGGTGCCTCCGCTGACATAAATGGTTTTATCTTTCGCAATATCAATACTGTATCCCGCATCATCTTGAGAACCGCCCAGGAAAGAGGCCCAAATCATATTGCTCAAATTGTGATTCATCTTGATGAGACAGCCATCCTGAGAACCGCTCCCGAATGTACGTTGGAAAACGCCCGCAGTCGCTGGGAAATCCGAAGAACATGTGGAGGACGTCACGTAGACATTGCTATGGTCATCTACCATAATTTCGCCCCGAGACTCATCAGCATAATTCTTTCGCAAATAAAGAGCCGTATTCAACCCGTCATTGCCTGATCCGCCCACAAAAGTGGAAGCAAGCAATTGGGTTCCATCGCTGTTAAATTTCACGATGACAATGTCCGAACCAGAATCAAAATTCAAACTCGAAGAGGTGTAAACGGAACTTCCTCCTTTAAAAACGGTTTGATATGTGCCGGAAGTTATCGGGAAATTGGCTGAGCTGGTGGTCCCCAACACATAGAGTTCATTGTTTCCATTGACAATCAAGCTATTAGGTATTTCTATTTCGGTGCCGCCCAAATAGGTCGAATAGAGCAATGCCGTGCCGGTTGCGTTAAATTTAGAGATAGAGATGTCCACGCTCCCGCCGGCGTAATTCACTTGGTAAGCGCCGGTGGTGGTGGGATAGCCCGTGCCGAAAACGATGCCGCCCGCATACGTGTTGCCATGCTGGTCGTAAGTGGCCGTGAATCCCCAGTTGTCGGCAGTGGCGCCGGTGTAGCTCGAAAATACCAGCACCGGGTCGATGATAAGCGGCAACAATGTTTTATACTCGCCCAGGGTGAATGTCACGCGGTTTTTGTTGACGTGGTATTGGCAAGATACCTGCACCGTGTCCCCATTCGGGAGTAGCTGATAGGCAAACGGCCTCAGCTCCATGTAACTGCCTATCGCCGTGTTGACTATCAGATTTTGGTTAGAAACAGACAATGACTTGATCCCCTCATATTCCAACTCGATGACATGGGGATTATAGCCCGGCATCACGATGAAATCATATTTTAAATATGATTCATGTTGATAATACCGCAAATCAATTCCATTGTAAATATCTTGATAATGAATCCCTTCGAAGACTTTCACCAGGGAAGACCAATTTTCAGGATTGTTTCCCAGGTAGTAATTGTGGTAAAATGGATACTCTCCGTCGCCATGTGTTTTAGGTTCGGGATTTGCGCCTACGAAGTGCGTTTTGTACGCTACTGCGTCCACGTATTGCGGCGGACGGACGGTCGGATCGCTTTTTGCGTCGTGATATAGAGCCAATTGGTCGGCGTTCAATAGGGCGAACGTCACGCAGTTTTTCTCGAAGAAGATTGAACCGCCATGCAGAGATGCGGCGAAGAGTACGTTCTCGTGCCATTGACGCTGGTTTTCAATAAATTCAACAGAAGAACTGGAGAGCGTGTCTCGCTTTTTGGCATGACTGATCAGCGGGAGACAAAACAAAATCCCCAGGAATAAAATCAAAATAGAAGATAAACCATGCTTCATGCCTGGAGATTTTCAAAGGGTTAATTTACATTGATTTTACGGATTACTTTTCCTTGGGAAGTCTCGATGTGGAGAATATATAAACCCGCCGTCAAATGGTTCACCGGAACTTTTTGGGTGAACGAGCCGCCTGGGTGTGCGTAAGTATAGTAATCCAGCATTTTTCCTGTTACATCGTATAATTTCAGCGTGATCTGATCGGAATTTTCAGCGTAAAATTCAACATTCACTTGGCTGTTCGCAGGATTGGGATAAACGGCAATATCTTTCAACTCGGTGTTTTCATCAATGCCGAGGATAGCGTGATATTCCAAATTAAAACCACTTCCTTCCAGCCAGTTGTCGGTACTGAAAACCACTTTCATTTTGCTGAAATTTGCCGTGTAAACTTCGGTGGGTGGTTCGTAAATGTCGAATCTTTTCCACAAAGTGGCGGGGCTGGTGGTTGCGTTGTAAATGTCGATAAAATCACCGGCTCTCAAATCAAAATCTTTGATGACAAACGAAAAGCCATTGACAAAAGTCGGACTCATCAACCAGCTGCATTCGCGTTGCGGGAGGTAAAACCCGTCCACGGTTTCCGGGGAAATGACATGATCGATTTGGTAATCCAATACCGTGCTTTCGTCTATGGGGTTTGGAGTTAGCGTGGTGCTGTATGAAAAATGAAATCCGTGGTAACTCTCGTTCATCGTTGCCGATCCGTTTGATTTGAAAGCGATCAACACGCTATCGGTAGTTACGGAGATGGTTTGTCCGATATGGGAGATATTCAACACGGCTTTCTCGCCGCTCTCCACGGTAGAACCATTGTAGATGATGATCTGGTCGGCACCGGGATCAATGTCGAGCTTGTTAATTTTGATGTGGTAATTCGTGGCGTGCGGCACAGCCAGCATCCAAGTTTTGTTGGGATTTGCGGCATAGGGTAGGTGCATATTGCCACTGGAGAATGTGCCGATGGAGGCAATCAGGCGGTCATGACCGCTCATGACAGGCGAGGTGGTACCGCTTGGGTAGAGTTTCGTGAAACCCTGTGCGCTGTAGGAAAAATTGGAACCGCCCGGATCCAAGTTGGTGATACGGAAATAACCGTTGCCCGATCCTCCCCATCCCCAATTGACATGGAAGAGGGAGTCGGCATCGATGCCATCCAAAATAAAAGCGTGGCCGGCACTGGCGTTAGCCGCATAGCCGGAATAGAGAATGGGCCGGCGTTCCTGCAACTCCGTCAATAGTATCTGGATATAGTAAGGCGCTAAATCGTTTGGGTATTCGTCTGGATAAACGATTTTTGCCTCTGAATTGTATTTGAAATGGTTGATCATTTTTTGCACGGCCGTTTCCGTGTATGCGCCCGATCCGTCCGACGCATAGCCCATCTTGGTGGCCACGCCGGCATGGTAGATCAATTTCGCCACTTCGCCGTTGTAGCACGAAAGTTGGTCGGTCATTGCGTCATAGTTATAGGTGTGATCGCTGAACACCACGATTTGGCGAGGGTAGGGGCTGGGTATGTAACTCACGCCGCCCGTGCCAGTTTTCGGGAAACGGTAGTAGTACATGATCTGCGCCATGCACAATGCCACGCAGCCGTTCGGTACCCGGTAATCGTAATAGGATCCGGCATCTATATCCCACGGACAGTAAGTGTTGTAATATTTGCTCTGATCCCATTGGCTGGTCAGGAGCGGTTCCACTGCGATATCCGATTTCTCTTGCCGAGGTGTGAAATCTACGGCCAGATAGTGCGCCCATTGCTGGGGCACTTCGCTCCAAACCCGGCTTCCCTTTGTCGCGCCCGCCAACTGCTCCTCATACGTTGCGATCCAAAAATCCATGGCAGGATTTGATTCAAAATTGCCAGAAAGCGAATATGCCAAAATAGGATAAGTTGTTGTTTTTCCCGACACAATCACAAATCCGGCGTCATCGACATTAAATTTGTACAGCAATGTCTCCCCGTTTTTTTCCGCACTCGGGAGCAAAAAAAGTTGTTCTCCGACATTTTTTATCTCATACCCTTTTTCTACTAAAAAATTATGGGCAACCCTCTGCGCTTCGTCAGGCGTGATATTGGTTGAAAATGCTGAAATAAAAAAGAATAACAAGACAAAAAGTAAGGATGTTTTTTTCATTATCATTTTTATTTGCAAAGATACTTTTTTTGTCGTTAGTCACTTCGTTAAAAAACATAGAAAATTAAAAAATAAAAACTAAGAACTATAAATTGGAGTACAGGTCAATTTTTTTCCTTCGCATTTTCGCATGTTTTCGCTATTTTTGCCGAAATTTTTAAAATGTTCACTCATTACTCAAAATACTTAGACGCTGCGGTCAATGAAATCGCCAAATTGCCCGGGATTGGAAAACGAACCGCATTGCGTTTAGCTTTGCATATCCATAAATTGGAAGAAGAAGAAGCTCGTCTGCTGGTTGAGGCGATTTTGAATGTGAAGACCAAAATCATTAAATGTTCGGTGTGTCATAATATTTCGGATGACGAAGTTTGCGAGATTTGCCGGCAGCCCAAGCGAAATGGCAAAACGATTTGCGTGGTGCAGGATATCCGCGACCTAATCGCTATCGAGAATACGGCGCAATATGCGGGGCTTTACCACGTTCTCGGGGGTATCATCTCTCCGATGGACGGTGTCGGTCCCAATCAACTGACACTGCCTGAGCTTTTTAAACGTGTTGATGAAGAGGATGTTGATGAGGTGATTTTGGCACTTCCCGCTACCGTGGAAGGCGATACTACTAATTTTTATATATACAAAAATATAAAAGGTAGAGTATCGAAAATCACAACATTGGCACGTGGTGTTGGCATTGGCGAAGAACTGGAATATGCGGACGAAGTTACCTTAGGCCGTTCGCTGCACACCCGCACCGATTTCGAAATTCAATACAAGCAACGATAAGTGCCGATGGATAGTCGTTTTATTTTGCATACATTCAAAGATACTTTATTCAATTCGCTTTCTATCACTGCTTTGGTGATGGTGATGCTGCTGTTGGTGGAATTTGTCAATGTCAGCTCCTCTGGAAAAGCTATGGCGAGGCTGCGCAATAAACCGCTTTTTCAAATCATCGTGGCAGCATTGCTGGGGCTGATTCCCGGCTGCATTGGCGGGTTTGCCATCGTTTCGCTCTTTACCCACAAATTACTCTCTTTTGGCGCATTGGTGGCCGGCATGATCACCGGATTCGGCGACGAGGCTTTCGTGCTCTTTGCCATCAGTCCCCAATGGACGTTCATTCTCATCGCCTGCCTGCTACCTATTGGAATGGTCGCCGGATTCATCACTTATCTTTTCTCGAAAAAACGGGAATTTGTCAAGTCGGGACATACATTGGAACTTCACCATGAGTGTGATTCCCATGATCTTCGCAATGAGAAAACAAGACTTTCGATTCGCAACCTCAAGAATATCAGTTTTCACCGAGCCGTGCTGGTCTTTGGACTGGCACTTTACCTCTTTTTCCTCGTGTCGGGCAGTTTCAGCCATAACCATGCCGCTCTCCCCAATGTAGCCGGCTTTGGTCTCGAACAACACAACCACAAACAATGCGACCACGAACATAGCCATGCTGCTCATGATCATGGAATATTGTCTTGGGAAAACATCATTTTCATTTTACTGGCAGCGGTCACGTTGGTGATTGTGGCATTCTCGTCCGAGCATTTCCTTGTGTCGCACCTTTGGGAGCACGTCATCAAACAGCATTTTCTTTCCATCTTCGCCTGGACGTTCGGTATTTTGCTCTTCCTGCACGTTCTCCTCTATTTCGTGGATATCAACGCTATTGTGGCAGATCACCAATGGGCAATGTTGGCGATTTTGGTGCTGGCTCTGTTCGTTGGTATCATTCCTGAATCGGGTCCCCATTTGATCTTTGTAGTTCTCTTTTTCAACGGCACGATTCCGTTCAGCATCTTGTTAGCCAATTCGATTGTTCAGGATGGCCACAGCACTCTTCCCCTTCTTGCCGAATCCCGCAAAAACTTCTTCCTGATGAAGGCCATTAATATGTTCGTTGGACTGGTGGTGGGGTTGGCGGGATATTTATTGCACTTTTAAGTTAGAAATAAAATGAGAAATAACGCATGCCGCTACTTCTCATTTTATTTCCCATATCAATTCTTATCTATCCAATAATATCCTCCACCTTCTTAATTAATTCTTTTTCCAGTGTGTTTGCTTTTTGCACAAAGTCGTAGGCGGTTTGGGTGATTTCGGTGGCAAAGACTTTGTCGCTGAGGTCTTTTGCATTGATCTTCACGTTGAGGTAGGCGCCGGTTACGGCTGCTCTGGCGCAAAGCGCACCCACGCCTGCGTCGGAAACAGAGTTTGGATTGCCTTTTTCAATCATTGCCGCACAGAGTTCGAACACGTCGAAAGAACGTTGGATCGTCCGGAAAGGCACTTCTGTGGCGTATTTGGTCGCCGCTTGGATTGCCTCCGCACGGGCTTCTTTTTCTTTGTCTGTTCCTTTGGGTAGACCGAATGCCGACATGATCATGTTGAACGAGTTTGTATCTTCATCCACCAAATAGATTAGTTCGTCCTTGATTTTCTGTCCTTTTTCAGCCCATTTAGAGAACTCTTCCCAACGGTCGTCCCAGCCTGGTTTGTGGGCGGAGAGATTGGCCACCATTGTGCCTAACGCCGCACCCAGCGCACCCATGTAAGCGGAAATCGAACCGCCGCCCGGTGCCGGACTTTCGGAAGCTGTCTCGTCGGCGAAAGCGGAACAGGTTATATCCACTAACTTTTTTGTATTATCTTCTTTCTCGATTAGATACTCGATCACTTTTTCTTGCGGATCGAACGGTTTCAGATCATCCAACCCCATTGATTTGATGGCGATTTTCATCTTCTCTTTTTCGGAAACGCCAAGTGAACGTTCTTGTTTGGTCAAATAAAAATCAGCTGCGTCTAAGAGAGTTTTACGGGGCACGAGTCCCACGATTTCCACGCCGGTTACCCGGATACCGCATTTGGCCGCCTTTTCCGACACCTCCTCAAATGCGATGTGTAACGGCGTTTCGTTGGTATTGGTAATGTTCATGGAAACTTGTGCGATGCCGTATTCATCGATATACCAACCGATGGCCTTTGTTCCTTTCAACGTTCCGGGGATGTTGACGGTGTTGCCGTGCTCGTCTTTTACGATTTTTCCGGTAATCGGGTTGCCTTCCCGCATGGGACGCCCTTTTTCACGCACGTCGAAAGCGATGGCGTTGGCTCGGCGCGTGGAGGTGGTGTTGAGGTTGAAGTTCACCGCCAGTAGGAAATCACGAGCACCGATGGCCGTTGCTCCACTCTTTGCCACACTTTCGCTATACACGGAAGATCCGAAATCGGGTTTCCATTCCGCACTGCCGATCCGCTCCTTTAACGCTTCGTATTCGCCTGCACGGCAATTCGCCAAATTACGTCTCTTCGGTTTTTTCGCTGCGTTTTCGTAACAATAGACGGGGATATTCAATTCTTCACCAACCCGTTTTGCCAGTTTGTGGGCGTAAACGGCGGTCTCTTCCATTGTAATATTAGACACCGGTACCAACGGGCACACGTCAGTTGCTCCAAAACGGGGATGGTCGCCGTGGTGTTGCCGCATGTCAATCAACTCTTGCGCTTTCTTAATCACCTTGAAGGCGGTTTCCACCACCTCGTCGGGAGTTCCCACAAAGGTCACCACCGTACGATTGGTCGTGAATCCGGGATCCACATCCAACAGTTTCACACCTTCGGATTTTTCAATCTCTTGGGTAATTTGTTTAATCACGCCCATGTTTCTGCCCTCGCTGAAATTGGGGACACATTCAATTAGTTGTTTCATGTTGATTGGTTTGTTGATTTATATGAATTTATTTTAAGTTTATGGTTCTATTTTCTTTTTTATAGTTCTTATTTATAATTAGTTAAGTACTCAATATAAATTAGTTTAAATTATTTTTCCAATGCGAGAAATTTATTTTATGCCCTGTTCCCATCTCAGCCATACATCCGGTCAAGGCGTATGCCAAATC
>JAITVP010000117.1 GCA_031285725.1 Bacteroidales bacterium | reverse complement strand
CCCGCTAATACGGTGAAATAAATCCGGCATGGTGAGGTGGGTGAGTGGCTGAAACCACCAGTTTGCTAAACTGACGTACGGGTAACTGTACCGCGAGTTCGAATCTCGCTCTCTCCGCTGAAACAGAAGGGCTTGCAAAAGCCAAAAGAGGACAAACCCCTGCAAAATCAACGTTTTACAGGGGTTTGTCATTTCCTAAAGGACACTTGAAATACTCCAGTTTCAGCACTCTTTTCCAATGAAGCCACAGAAATTTCTTTCTGCTTTTGTACCGGAGCATGAGATACTAATGGACGAATACAAAATGATTAAACAACATGATTAAACAACATGATGTCTCTCATTACCTTCCACATAAATAGCGCTGAATGGTCGTGCGGGACAAAGGTATTCGCAGGCACCACAACCTATACAGCGTTCGGTATCTATAACAGGAATGGTCAATGCATCGGGAGTGCCGTCTTTGGGAATCATGTGGATAGCTCCTGTTGGACAATGCCTTGCGCAATTTCCGCAATTAACCTCGTCTCTATGTACCACGCAGTTTTCTTTGATGAATAGGGCTTGGCCGATTTGGATAGATGATTTTTCGGCAACGTCAATTCGCTTGATGGCGCTCGTCGGGCAGACTTCCGAACATTTGGTGCATTCGGGCCGGCAATAACCGCGTTCGTAAGACATTTCCGGCTGCATAAATCGCTCTATGTCATTGGCCGGACGTAATATTTGATTCGGGCAAACCGACACGCACAATTGGCAAGCTGTGCAATGTTTTCCGAAATTGCGTATCCCCACTGAACCCGGAGGCGTTATATGCGTAGTTCGATTGGGAATTTTCTTCTCTTCAATGAAAGCCAATCCGCCATCCACTTGTACTTGTTGCGCTTTCAATACAGATGTGGCGGCTAAGGCGGCGGATAACGTAAGAAAATTCCGGCGGGAACTGTCAAGGTTTTCGTTTTCAACCGTTTTCACTACTTTTTCATCTTTTAATTGGGGCCGATATTTCATCGCATCTTTCCGGCAAACTCCGATACAATCCATGCAAGACACGCATCTGCTGTAATCTATTTTTTGTTCTTTTGAGTTGATACAAGATGATTTGCAGGAGTGTTCGCATAAACCGCAGTTGTTGCAATTCGAGCTATCGAAACGAGGTTTGAAAATGGAAAATCGGGAAACGAATCCCAAAACCGTTCCCACAGGACAGATGGTATTGCAATACGTTCTTCCACTACGCCATGCCAATATGAAAACAGTTGTCAATGAAGCTATGGCAACGATAAAGGCCGATACGCTTTTTATCCAAATAGTAACCGAATAAAAGGCATAGCTGTTTGCTCTTTCTGCAAAATAAGCTAATATATTATTGATTCCCTGATATATCGGAGCGAACAAATTGGAAGCAATCCTGCCATACATGCTGTATGGTTCGAACAAAGAAACCATAAAACTGACACACCCTATCAATGCGATACAAAATATTGCCAATACTCCGTAACGCAACCATTTTATAGCGGGAGAGAATCTGAAACGGTACTTTTTCCGTTTTCCGGCTACCCAAGAAATCATGTCTTGAAGCACGCCCAATGGACAAATGATGGAACAATAGATCCGGCCAAAAACCAGGGTCAGCACTACTAATCCTATTATAGCAGCCACATTTATAGCAAGTATTGCCGGAACGAACTGTATTTTTGCCAACCAGCCGAACCATGCGTGCCATGCTCCGGTAAAATCAAGGAATAACAAAGTGATTGACACAAAGCAAACCAAGGCTGTAATTATTCGTATTTTTCTCAACATAACAATCTGATTTTTATAATTAACCATCAATTTTCAATGGCTCAACAAATTTATCAATTTTGTGCATTTTTTCGGGGATATTGATCCGTTGCGGGCAATCGGGAATGCACAGGTCGCAGTTAATACAATAGAAGTCTATTGTATTCTTCCATTTTGCTCGGCGGTTTTTAGTACATAATGTTATTATTTCCAAAAAATTACCTGATTCCGTTTAAAAATTTCACCATTTCAGGGTCTCGATGGTCGAAAAAGGCGCTTTTTCTTGTATCAAGTGTTTTTATTTCTTCCATTTCGGGAATACTTAATTCAAAATCAAATACATTGAAATTCTCTATGATTCTTTCTTTATGAACAGATTTAGGAATCACGATCACATCCCTTTGGATCATCCAACGCAAAATGATTTGGGCGACAGATTTTCCATGTTTTCTCGCTAACGTTTTCAATACTTCATTCTCAAACATGTTATTTCTCCCTTCAGCAAAAGGACCCCAAGATTCTATTTGAACTTTATTGTTTTGGAGAAAATCTTGCGTTTCAATCTGTTGGTAAAATGGATGTGTTTCAATCTGATTAATTGCCGGAACAATTTCATTATTCAATATCAAGTCTAAAATTCTATCCGGCTGGAAATTACTCACACCGATAGCTCTGATTTCACCTTTCTTATAAAGTTCTTCCATCGCTCGCCATGAACCGTAATAGTCATTAAAAGGTTGATGAATCAAATACAAATCCAAATAATCCAACTGTAATTTTTGCATTGATTTATCAAATGCCTTTTTCGCATTTTCATAACCGGCATCATTGATCCAGAGCTTGGTTGTGATGAATAACTCTTCTCTTGGAACGCCGCTTTTTTGGATTGCCCTACCAACTGCTTCTTCGTTATGATATGCGGCTGCCGTATCAATGGAACGATATCCGGCTTCTATGGCTTCTAAAACACAACGTTCACATTCCTGTGCTTCCGGTATTTGGTATACTCCAAATCCCAAAACCGGTATTTCTACCCCGTTGTTTAATGTTATGTTCTTCATGATGTTTATTGTTTATGTTTCAATACTTTCTGTGATTATTTTTTTGCCTGTCACACGTTCACTGTTCAATAATGTTCCCTAAAGGTCATAGGTTTGGAGTTGTTTGGTTGTTCAAGTATTCTCACGTCTTTCTTCTTTCTCGCCCTCCTTCATTCCATCTTTGAAACTTTTCACTCCTTTGCCAAAGCCTTTCATCAGTTCCGGTATTTTTTTCGCCCCGAAAAGAAGCAAAACAACCAAAACGATAAGTATAATTTCCGGCATACCCAGCCCAATAAGCAACAGTGTCATCGTTGTATGTGTTTGTTATTTAGTAATGTATAATTTATTTTTCCTGTCTTTTTTTGTTCTGTTTTTTAGTCGCTTCATATACCACAAAAGATACAGGATACATAAAACCCCAATAGAAGAACAAATTATGCATAAAATATTTTATAGAAAGATTACTACTAGTGTTATTTACAAATAATTCTATCCAAAATACTAACAAAACAGATAACACTAAACTATTTATTGCAAAATAGAAATACTTATACTTCTCTAAAGTTTTAAATGAAATTAACCGCTTAATTTTCATAAATATCAATTTATAGCCGACTAATAAGGTTTCCGATACAATATCCTGCAGATGAGCCAATAGCACCTGTCATACCTCCTGCGACTATCCCCGGTCCAGAGCCAATAGCTCCAGCCATCGCCCCTATTACAGCCCCTCCTGCGTCTGCAGCTACAATAGGTTTTGCTATATTCCATCCTTCTTTTAACATATCCCCAAATTTACCTTTAGAATTATTTTCGCACAAGAACTCTGTTATATACTCAATAGAACTCAAACTAATATCTGCAAAATATCTGATATAAGTATATTCATTTTTAGTTTGAACATTCACTAATTCATTTTCAATAAATTTGAGATAATATAGTTTAAATTCTTGGAATGTTTCACTCTTTCCTATAAGATTGAGCATATTATCTTCAATTTTTTTACACTTTTCTTCTATTAAAATTGTATTTAAGGTCGCAATATAATCTTTTAATTCAGAAGGTTTTGCATATGAAAGATTTAATTCCACTTTAGAAAAATCATAATTGTTTTTACTAAATGAAATTATCGCCTCAATATTTTTTATGTCCATAATTTCGAGGAAATGAATACTCTCTTGGTTGATTTCTATATATTTAAAATCATAATTACTCATTTCTTTTTTGATGAAATTTACAATTTCATCAACGGCATTCTGATCCAAGACATTATTCCCAAAACGTTCTTCCTCCAAAAATTTTTTCATAACATAAGTATGGAAATCAGCCATTTCAGAAGAAATTTTATCAATTTCTTCAAATTCTTTAAGTTCTTTTGATCTACTCTGTATCGGAGTCAATCCTTCCTCATCTTTTGTGCACGCACAAAAAAAACCAGTGCCTGTAACCAATGCCACCACGAATAAAACAATAAATAATTTTAAATTTCTTTTTTCCATTTTTTTCTTTGTTTAAAATTGATAAGTAACTTAACTATTTTTTTTCTTTGCATTAAATTGTTGGTACAAAAATAGAGTCTTGGATTGAGTGTGGAATCGTTTTTTGTGGGAAAAAGGCAAAATCAAAACTAAAGACGGCATAAACACACTCTATACGCCCATCTGTTTTAAATAGCTTTTGGCTAATTGTGCTATCTTTGCATAAATTAATTTGATCATGAATTTTTTTGAATCACTAAAATCACCTCGAACCGCTTTATGGTGGGCGCTTCTCATAAGCGCCATCATTATCTATCCTAATATTGGAGATTTTTTATGGGCTATTTTGGCTCCGGCTCATCGTTGCACCATAGAAATAAGCACGCCAACAACACTATATTTCATCTATCGCTACCTCTTTTTTGTGGGACTCATTTTCCTACTAATCAGGCTAAACGTAAAACAGGCTAAAAATAAGTTAAGTGTGCGATTTTGGAAATCATTTCTCTGCACGGTAGGCGCCTACCTTATTTACGTGATCATCGGTAAGCATATCGAGTATCCTATCCGCTTGGATTGCTTCACGCAAACCGTGATCTTGCAATTTTTTATCGCTTGGCTGGTGCCGGTTTTGATAGGACAAGTGTATGATCTGACTGTCATTCAGCAAGAAACCAAAAAAGAGGTGGAGCGTTTGAAGACGGAAAATCTCCAAAGCCGTGTGGATGCCCTTTCCAATCAAATCAATCCGCATTTCTTTTTCAATTCTTTAAATGGATTGACCGCTCTTGTGGCTGATCACCGAAATGAGGAAACACTGGAATACGTCAATAAACTGTCTTCTATTTTCCGCTATACCTTGCAGAGTGAAAAGAAAGGATTGGTCAATTTAGAAGACGAATTGAATTTCTTGCATGCTTACCAGTATCTAATCGAAGTTCGTTACAGAGGGAAAATTTCCTTCTCTATTCATGCGACGGAAGCTGATTTGCAGTTGCAAATGCCGGTGCTTTCCCTGTTGCCCTTGGTTGAGAATGTGGTTAAACATAATATCATTGACAGTGAACATAAAATGCAAGTTGATATAAGCGTGTCCGAAAATAAAGAGTTGATTATTAAAAACCTGATTTATCGCAAATATGATCCGGGGGAATCTCACGGAATCGGCTTGTCGAACCTTTCCACAAGATCTAAATTGTTGATGGGAACGGATATTAGAATCATAGAGGACGGAAGTTGTTTCACGGTAGTTTTACCTTTAAAAAAAATCGAAAATGAAAGTGTTGATCGTTGAAGATGAAACTATTGCTTCTGAATTTTTAAGTAAGCTCCTCAAAAACATAGCTTGTGACATGGAAATTTTGGGTGTTACCGAAAGTATTTCCCAAACGGTGAAATGGCTGCAAACACATTCTTCTCCCGATCTGATATTGATGGACATACATCTTTCCGATGGTTCGGCGTTTTCTATTTTTGACTTGATCACTGTTGAAACTCCGATTATTTTCACAACGGCTTACGACGAGTATGCCATTCATGCTTTCAAAGTCAACAGCATAGATTATTTGTTAAAACCCGTTCAAGAAGATGAACTGCGAAAAGCCATTGATAAGTTCCATAAACTCACGTCATCGGAAATCGCACAATATGTGTTCCGGCAGGCAGAAACTGATTTCAGCGGAAATTACCATAAAAGATTGCTCGTTTCTTATCTGGACAGTTTGATCCCATTGCCAGTTGATGACATCGCCTATTTCTACACATCGGAACATCAGACAACGATCTGTTTGAACAATGGTGTAAAATACATTTACAACAAAACCTTGGATTCTATTGTGCAAAATCTAGACCCTCAACTATTTTTTAGGGCAAACAAACAATTTGTCATCTCCCTGAATGGTGTGCAAAACATTACGGTATGGTTCGACCGTCGCCTGCTGATCACACTCCATGTTGAAACTCCCGAAAGGATTTATGTGAGTAAAAATAAATCAGCGGAATTTAAAGAGTGGATGATGAGTGGAGGAAAATAGAAGTGGATATATATACAGGTTATTTGTTAAGCAGTTTTTGATAAGTAACATATTGATTTGCATCTATAAAGAGGGCAAACCATGTGTGTCTGCCCTCCTGTACTGAAATTTAAAGCCGCTATTATTTTACAATCTTAACTGTGTGTTCGCCTTTGTCGGTATTTATTTTCAGGAAATATACGCCTGCGGACAGTGAAGAAACATTGATTGAATGGTTATCGAGTGAAGTCGAAATGACCGTTTTGCCCTGCAAATCTACTATTTCTACATTTTCCACTCTCACCTCTTGGTTGTTGAGCGCAGTCGAAACACCGCTTTCAATGTTTAATTCATCTTTGACGGGGTTGGGATAGACCTTTATGTTTTGTCTAAGCAGTTCGTTTATGCCTGATTCGTCTGTTACTGTAAACATTACCATATTTATACCGTTATAGGGACCCACCACACCGGCTGTGGGATTTTCCTGATTATCATCTTGCCACATAACAGCCAGATAGTAAGTTCCTGCTTCCATTCCTGCAGTATTATTTATAAAAGTATAATCTTTCTGTGCGCCTGCGGCAAAATCTGTTTCCGTTTTAATATCAGCAAAATCCCCTAAATACTCATATCCATTTACTTCGCTGTATGTGAATATCACTGGACCGATATCGCCCGCAAAAGGTACAGTGCCTGCATTTTTAACCTGTGCACTTGCCGTAAAAGAACCGCCCAACGGAATAACAGAGGGAGTAACTGTAATTTCGGAGTTCAGTTGAAGGTTGAAAGTTGCCGTTCCAATGTTGCCAAAGTCCTGCCACACATTAGCATTTTGATAGAGCGTAAGCGAAGCGGCAGGTACGTATAGCGTGCAGGCAGAAATATTTACACCATCAAATGCATTGCCGTTTATTACCTGCGGCGTTTGGGCAAGGTTGGTTACTTCTGTCAGGGCAGTGCAGTAATAAAAAGCATACATCCCAATGTTTGTTACTCCCTGCTGTATTACTACATTGGTAATAGTGGCGGATTGATTATACCAGGGTACATAACTCGCAATACCCCAACTTGTCATATCCCCCATCCCGCTAATGGTAAGCGTTCCGCCGCTAAGCGTAGCGGTAACGCTTGAAGCCACAGGAGATCCGATTTGCCACGTCTGCGCCTGTGCGTTCTGCACTGCGCCCATTGTCATAATGCCTGTTAAGGCAAAGAGTAAAAAAAGTTTCTTCATTTTCTTTTGAAATTTAAGTTATTAATATTAGATAAATTATTTATTTCGGTTGCTGGATTTTTGCCAATAAAAAAAGCGGACTTACATTATCTGCTTACGAGGTAGTGAGAATAACCTTTGGTACAAATAAGTAAATCCGCATTGCTGCGGCATTCACTCATTCTTGTACCATTGAAACTTTCTCACGATTTCGTAAGCAAGAATTAGCAAAACGCTAAATGATATATGTCTTTTGCGTCTTTCGGCACGATTGTTTTTATATCATTCTAAATTCCTCTTTGTTAAACATTTATTTCCCTGTCTTAAAAACGTACGTATCTTTTGTCGAAATCGTCGAAACGTTTTACCCAAATCGTCGAAACCTTTTTGAGAAAAGGTCGAAACGTTTTCGGGTATGCGTTGATTACAGTTTTCGAAACGTTACGTTGTTCAGCATCTCCTTTAGATCTACGCCCGGGCGGAAGACCACCTTTTTGGTCTTTATCATCGACGGGCGATACTTTTCTTCGGTTTCGGCACCCTCGCCGCTCACGCTTATCTGAAACGTGCCGAAATCGCCGAAGCGGACAATCTCGCCGTTGTCCAAGTGACGTTTCAGAATTTTGGTAAGGTCGTTGAGTACTGCCAGCACGTCAGTATCGCTTACCGTTGTGCTTCCTTCGGAAATTTCTTTACTGAGTTTTTTGAGTGTCAGTTCGCCGCTTGCCTTTGCCTGCGCATAGAATTTTTTGGGTGCATCGGGGTTGCCCGGATTGCCCTTTTGAGTTAAAATGTATGTTACTGCCATGGTCTTTAATTAAAGAATCTAACTTTTTATCAGGCGCAAAAGTACGATTTTATTTTGGAATAATCAAAGTCAGGTAAAAATTTTCAGTTTTTCTATATAAAAATTTAAGCCGCAAAATGAGTGACGGAAGAAAACGGAAACGTAAAAACAGTTTCTCCGAATATTCTTTTCTTCCCTAAACAGGTTTATTTACCGGCTCGAAAGCAGATTCAAAATAATCAACCACCTCACATCAACTTCCGCATAGGATACAACAGCATTCCGATAACCTTTTGATGTAACGGGCGCAGTAGCCACCGCAGGTAGCTGAAATCGGAACACTCTTGCAATGTGTCGAGCATGAACTCTTGGATTAGTTTGGAGACACCGGGTTTTTCGCCCGAAAGGTTGATTTCGTACATATAGCGGAAACTCCGGTAGTCAAAATTGGTAGAGCCGATGGTGAAAATATTGTGGTCGATCAGTACCATTTTGGCGTGGATGTTGCCGGGTTTGAAGAGTTTAAGTTTCACGCCTCGCATACTTAGATTTCCTAAGAAAAGATCGCGCAGGTAGTCTGCGCTGCGCACGTCGGAGTGCATCGGAATGATGACAGTGACTTCCACGCCTCGTTTCACCGCCTTCCCCAGTGTGTCGCGCATCGTTTTCCCCGTGAGGAAATAGGGCGTGACAATCGTAATGCTCTTCTTGGCCTTGTTGATCAGCTGCAAAAAATAGCTCCGCGATTTTTGATGGATAATGGAGGGGGTTTCCCGCACAATCTTGAATCCATCATGGTTGATCGTCTTGTAATATTTTCGCCGTTTGATCTTCTTTTTGTAAATCTTGAAATTTTCCAAGAAAATATGTTTGAAAATCCGTGACAAATCGTGATTTTCCACTCGCAGGATACTCTCCCGCCACTTTAAACTCCACTTGGTGAAATTGGCGGAGCCGATATAGGAAATACGATCGTCTATCGCCATGATTTTCCGATGATTACGGGTGTGATTTTTCCCAAAAAAATCAAATGTGACGACCAATCTTTTAAAATAACGGACAGAAACGCCGCATTTTTCCATCTCGTCAATCAACTTGCTGCGGCGGGTTCCCCACGAATCCACAATCAGTTTCACATTTAACCCATCCTTTGCTTTCCGCATCAAGGCTTCCCCAACTTTACGTCCCACAACATCATCGTTGAAGCGGAAAGTCTCGATATAAACATAGTATTTAGCCCCGTCGATGTCTTGTACCAGCTGATCCACCCAACTGCCGGTGGAGCCGAAAAGCATATATTCCGAAGAGTCGGGCTGGGTGAAAATCTCTCTCATTTCTTTTGCACAGAAAATCCGAATTTGCCCAATCGTTTGCCTAAATTGTAATATTGCCCATGGGAATAGGCCACTAAGTTAGCCCGTTCCAACAGCAGTGTATCGTTTTTTTTGTCGAAAAGGTTCTGATCGGCGTGTACGGCTACGATCTCAGCAATGAACATATCGTGCGTGCCCAGCGGAACGATCTCCTTCACCACACATTCCAGATTCACCGGCGATTCGTAAATCAGCGGCACCTTAACCTTGTTCCCGCGCACAGGTGTCAATCCAGTGGCGAGAAACTTCTTCACCTTCTTCCCCGACTTCACGCCGCACCAATCCGTTGCTGTCACCAAATCCACATTCACCAAGTTGATCACGAACTCCTTCTCCTCCTTGATGATATTGTAGGAGTGTCGCGACGGTCGCACGGAAATGTAGCACATTGGCGGATCGGAGCAGATTGTTCCGATCCAAGCCACGGTGATAATGTTATAACTGTCGGGCGTGTTGCCGCAACTGACCATCACCACGGGGGCGGGATTCAGCATGTTTCCCGGTTTCAGGGAACGTTTGGTTTGTTTTTTGGAGAGCATAGAGGTTGGGGTTAGAGGTTACAAAAATTTGTTCGCCATTTCTAAAAACCGCTCTTGCGATTTCGTTTCACCTAATAACTAAAATGGCTTCCCCCTACAAACTCCCGCAAAATAGAACCTGGCGGGACGGATTTGTCGGGGATCGTTTTGAAGAACGACAAGAATTTCAGCAGACGACTGGCCTCGGCATATTCAGGTTCGGTTTCGGGCACTTCGCGGAGAATCGGGATGGCGTATTGTTTCAGCACGCCCAGCTCACAATTCAGTGCGGTATTGAACACCACATCCGCATTCTCCTGATAGGGAAAGATATATTTTCCCTCGCCGTCGCGCACGCTTTGCCATCTCCGCAGTGTATCCAGTGCGGAATAGTTCCGATAGCGGTAGTCGCGCACAATCCGGCGGATCAGCCGATTGTCGCTCGTCGGGATTGGGTTTTGCGAGTCGATACTCACGGAAATCAGAGCGGAGGCGAAAATCTTAAATTTGTATTTATCATCAATCTGCTCCGTCAGCTGCGGGTTGAGGCAATGGATACCCTCTACCACCAGCATTGAATTGCCTTTCATTTTGAGCTTGTGTCCGCGCCACTCCTTCTTGCCCGTGACGAAGTTGAACGTCGGCATATTCACCTCTTTCCCTTCCAGCAAATCCTGCAATGTCCGGTTTAACAAAGGGAGGTCAATGGCATTGATCGTCTCGAAATTATACTCGCCTTCGTCATCTTTGGGGGTTTCATCGCGTTCCACGAAAAAGTCATCCACCGAAATCTGCACCGGCTTGTAACCCAGTACGCCCAGTTGCACCGACAGTCGTTTGCAAGTGGTCGTTTTTCCGGAACTGGATGGGCCACTCAACAGCACCATCTTCACATCCTCTCTTGCGTGCACCTTGTCGGCCAACGCTGCGATCAGTTTTTCATGAAATGCCTCCGTGATCTTTATATAATCATCTATTTCGCCATTGTCGATCTTGTCATTGATATCGGAAATGTAGGCCACACCGATGTCGGTCACCCACTTTTTATAAGATTTGTACACAGAAAATAGCTTGGGTAGCTTGCGGGTTTGCGGGATGGATTTCGGGAACTTTCGTGACGGCAATTTCAGCAACAATCCACCTTCGTAAAGTTCCAATTTGTATGTATCTACCAACCCGGTCGATGGTACCAGCACTCCATAATAATAATTCACATAATCATTTAGCCGGTACACGGAAGTGAAAATCTTCCCGCGATTTTCAAAAAGACGGGCTTTTTCATTCAAATTGTGACTTTTAAACTCCTCCAATGCCAACGGGGTGAGCATCTCATCCCGGGTAAACGGCAGGTCTTGCCGTGTGATCTTCTGCATCCTCGCTTCCAGACGATCTACAATCTCTTGATTCAGCTCACCTTCCAATCCATCCAACTCGCAATATTCCCCACCGGAAATCGAATGCAATATCTTTAAATTCACTTGAGGGAACTCTTCTTTGACTGCTTTAAAAAGAATGAAATAGAGCGAACGAGCATACATTTCGACTCCGTATGTCGAAGTAATGTCGAAAAAACGAACGCTGATCGGTTTATGGATTTTGTAGGCCAAATCCCGCACTTTATTATTCACCAAGGCTCCCAGAATCGGGTAATTGGATCCAAGGTTTTGTTGTTTGGCAATTTCGGCCAATCGAGTGCCAAAAGGAAAATCAAATTTTTGGTTAATACCCTCAATATAAACGGTTGACATACGATCATCTTTAGTTTTACAAAAAATGCAAAGGTATAAAATATTGGCTTTGCACACCACGGCAAACGCATTTCACCGTCCGCAATTTCACCAAACAGACATTCACAGGTTTCCGGCTGGAGGATTTGAGGGACTTGTTTTTTAAAACGGCCCTCGACAACGGCGAAGAACTGGAATTTAGACGGCTAATGGAAAGGTTTCAATAAATTCAGTATTAATTAAAAACGCTTATTTATCATGAAAAAAACTAAGTTTGAAGAGTTTAAAAAACTAAAATCTCAAGGCGTTCAACGCCTTGAGATTATTGAGAAATTGGGTATTTCACCAAGAAGTTTCCATAATTACAACAAACTTTTGAATAGGCATAAAACGGATATAAATATTCCGTTTTATGTGGTTGATTATTTTTTACTTTATCTAACTGGCGGCGTGCGTCAAAAGGGTTTCGGTGTTATACCGGGAATTGAAGAAGGGACAACAAAAGCGGACATTGCGGAGGTTTTGGGTGTGACAGAAAAAACGCTTTTGGTAAATGAAAAGAAATACCTTTTGAAAGACTTTGCGCTGTGGTTACGTCTTTACGGGTTTCCTTATCATGAAATAAGAAAAACATTAAGGATAAAAAGCCGTGATGAGGTTGGCATATATTTAACTGGCGTTGTTGTCCCAAATGATATTATAAGTCAAATTAAAACATTATCGGAATACGCGGGATTTAACCCGTATGAGGTTGAGCTATCCGAAAGCATATTAGAAGACCTTAAAAAAGCAGAGGATCTTCTAACGGGCATTAACGAAAAACTTAAATCGTCATCATTATTTTTTGATCATTCGGCAAACAGCCATATAAACCCAAATACATTTATTGATGGATTCAATTATTGAATTTTGCACTATTTACTGTTTCACGTTATTTTTAGGCTGTTTTAGGCTGTTTTTTTGGAACAGGGCTACAACAGGGTTACAATTACGGTTTTCACTAAAACAAATCGTCCTGTTATTTTTTATATAAATAATTTAAATTACTGTAA
>JAITVP010000108.1 GCA_031285725.1 Bacteroidales bacterium | reverse complement strand
GATCATTTCTCTGCCAACATCGTTTTCCTTGTCGCTATTGCTATCTCAATAGTTGTTTTCTTGTCTATCCAATTGACTTTGAAAAATCTACTATTTCCTTGGATTGGCGAATGGCTATCCAAAATACCATATTTCAGGAAAAAAATTGAGAGCCGACAAGTCCTTATGATTGCGAAAGAAACACAACCCGATGTACCGGAACACACTTCATTAGAAGATATTCGGAACGAGCAACGACAAAACAGAATTAAAGAACAAGAAGACAGACTGAATATAGTTCTGAACTATACTCGGAAGTCTTTTGCACTCGATCTTTCAGACGAACACCTTGAGGTGCTTTGCCGGAACTTACAGGTATATATAAACGAATTGGATGTGAAAGAATTGAATTCTGTAAAGGAACTAATCACTCCACATGGTGCTATAGATGGGAAAATGCAAACCCAACAGGTGAAAATCTACAATCTTGATACAATTCTGTCGATAGGCTGCCGTATCAATTCCCAAAATGCTACTCAATTCCGTTGGTAGGCAAGAGTTGTATCCAAGTGTGGAGGAAAAGGCTGCTATGCTGCTGTATTTGGTGAGCAAAAATCATTCGTTCAGCGATGGGAATAAACGAATAGCAGCTTTCCTATTTCTGTGGTTTATGGAAAGGAACGGCATACTATACCATTCTGATGGCACAAAACGAATTGGAAACAATACACTTGTCGCACTCACTCTCATGATTGCCGAGAGCCATCCGGAAGAAAAAGACATGATGGTAAAAGTCATCATCAATTTACTTAACAAAAATAATTGATATTGGGATGTTATCGCCAAAGGTAAAAAGAAGACCTTGCAGGAGATAGAATCCGATGCAGAGGCGGAGTTCAACAAACGCAAAACCGCAGGGCGATAAATCGGTTTGGCCTGATAACCAATTTCTGGCGGGTGGATGAGCAGAAGAATTTTAGTGGAAACGAAACTCTCCTCTATTTCTTTCTGATTCATTTGGCAAACTGTTCGTATTGGGCGGAATGGATAGAATGTGCCGACAAGCGAATGGCTGCCAATGCCAATATCTCTATATAAGTTGCAAGCGGTTTTAGGATATTTTTTCCTTTCCGTTCCGGAAAGAGTAAATCTCCTAAAAATGTTGGCTTTTTTCATTCTTTCCATAGGAAGGGTGTTTATCAAATCAAAAAAGGAAAGAATATGTAAGGTAGTGGGTAGTGTGAGAAGCGAATAAAAGCTGTTGATGTAGTCTACACCTCATATAAATTGAGTATCTTTGCCAAAAGTTGACAATTCAAGGAATAAAAGTCTAAAACAAAGGAATTATGTTGTTTGCGAATAAAATAAAGCAATTACGAGAAGAACAGAATCTACTACAACGGTATTTGGCTGCTGCATTAGAAATTGATACGCCGATGAATATGATCGAAGAAAGAGTGAATATGTAAATTTTTAGAATTAAAATAAATAAACTTAAAATGATTTTCCTATGGATTTCAAAGACCAAATCAAACAGATTGCGGAGCGTATCGAAAAACTGAAAGATAATATTCCGACCGAAGAGGCGACTAAAAATGCTTTTATCATGCCGTTTATTCAAACACTCGGCTATGACGTGTTTAATCCGCTCGAAGTGTTACCCGAAATGAGTTGCGATATTGGCACAAAAAAAGGCGAAAAAATAGATTATGCCATTATGAAAGATGGAGTGCCGATGATACTTGTTGAGTGTAAGCACTGGGCTCAGGATTTAAATCTGCACGACAATCAACTGCTACGCTATTTCCACGTTTCAAAAGCAAAATTCGGCATTTTGACAAATGGCATTCTCTACCGTTTTTATACTGATCTTGAAACGCCTAATAAAATGGATGAAAAACCATTTTTGGAAATCAATATGCTTGATTTGAAAGAGTCTCAAATTGAAGAAGTAAAGAAATTTCACAAATCATATTTTGATATTGAAACCATTTTGAGTTCAGCAAGTGAGTTGAAATATATGGGCGAATTAAAAACGCTTATATCAAAGGAATTTATCAATCCAACTCCTGATTTTGTTAAATATTTTGGCAAACAGATATATGATAAACAGTTTACGCCAAAAATAATTGAACAGTTTACATATCTTGTGAAACGTTCCATCGCTTCGCACATAAGCGATATGATTTCAGAACGCCTAAAAGCAGCAATAAAAGACGAAAACAAGGAGACTGGGCAAACAGAAATTAATCCCATATCGAAAGCAGCCGAAGAGCAAAAAGTGATTACTACCGAAGAAGAAAAAGAAGCATTTTTTATAATAAAATCAATTTTGCGTTCCGAAATTGAAGGAGAGCGCATTACTTTCCGCGATGCTCAAACCTATTTTTCAATTCTGATTGACGACAACAATCGCAAGCCTGTTTGTAGACTATATCTCAATTCGCCTACAAACAAGTGTATTGCCTTTATAGGCGAGGATAAAAAAGAAATCCGCCATAAAATTGAAAAACTGGATGATATTTATATGTTTTCAAAACAGTTGATTGAAGTAGTAAATAAGTATGTATAATGATTAGTCTTACTTCAAATAGTCTGTAAATACAGTTGTTTACAAACAGTTTGCAAGTTACCGATAATTCTGATATACACGTAGGGATAGTATAATTGTTATTCATAATCTCAAATGAGGTAATCTATGATGATGTAATTGTTGCCAATCAAAATGGTAATGATTGTATAAACGATGACAATCTTAAATTTCAGTATGTCAATGGAGTTTTAGAGAATACCAAAACTGAAAATAACAGTACTATGTCTATTCTTGAATCGCAAGGAATAAGAGAACACGTTTGCGAAATATTGGAGGGCGGAAAAGAATTTGGAAGGAAAAAAATAAAAATCAGTAAGGATAAGCTAAAAATAAATCAATACAAGACCTCATTTGACGGCATTGCCCGTTACATTGAAAATGAACAGAAAGAACAGGTAGAAATCTGGTTTGCAAGAGAATTGCAGACCGTTTTGGGTTATGTCCGGTTGGAAAACTTTCTTGTCGCCATAAACCGAGCTGTTGAATTGTGTAAAACACAGTGTATCAATGTATATAACCATTTTCGCAAGGTCACGAAAATGGTCGAACTTGGCAGCGGGCTTCGACAAACTCAGCTACCGATCCCTGCTTATTGAGCCAAATTTTCCGGTCGTTGAGCTTGTCGAAACGACAAATACCAACGAATATATAAAAAGTGTATTGCAATGAAAGGATATATGTATATTTTAGAGTGTAACAATGGTTGTTATTATACTGGAAGTACCAATGATTTGGAACGCCGTTTGGCAGAACATCAAAACGGTGAAGGAGCTAATTTTACAAAAAAGCATTTACCTGTAAAACTCGTTTATTTTGAAGAATTTCAGAGAATTGACGAAGCATTTTACAGAGAAAAACAGGTACAGGGTTGGAGCAGAAAGAAAAAGGAAGCATTGATAAATGGTCAGTTCGACAAGCTCACTGACCTGTCGAGAAATTACACACAATATCTGAGAGATGTGGCTTCGACAGGTGCTACACCGAGTTTGTCGAAGTGCTCAGCCACCGTTGCTTACCCGTTCCCTGAGCTTGTCGAAGGGAACGGAATTCCGGTCGTTGAATCAAACTCTCCGGTCGTTGAGCCTGTCGAAACGATCACTATTCAGAAATGAGGCAACCATGAATAAAATAGAACAAATGATAGCGGAACTTTGCCCCAAAGGGGTAGAGTTTAAGAAATTGGGAGAGCTCTTTAATCTAATATTTTTAGTAGAGATATTGTAGCTGTGAAATTTGAATACTTGTTAAAGAACTATCCCAATGATTTCAAAAATGTGGAAATATTAAATGAAATCAAAGAATATTACACATCGTTTTCTTATTGTGATATTGATGATGAATATTTGTTTCATCCATTTTTGCAGTACCATCATATTGAGAGTGATGTCAATATAATCCCTGTAGATATAGCAAGAAATATTATGAACGAGCCTAAATCTTATCCAAGAATTATAGCGTCGATAGCTGAAAAATATTGCAGATTGTATGCAAATGAGAATATGAAAATTGTTGGGAAAATAGCCAATGAAAATAACTGGTTTGGCTAATTTTAATCCAACTAATCATGCCCTCACTACAAAATACATCAAACTTCATTGAACGCAAGCAATACATGCAAGTGCTACTTCCCAAAAGTTGAAAGAAAATGAAAGTTTTGGGAACAGGGAAAATCTGTTGAAAATGACCAAATCGGAAAGCCTTCGAGATTTTATCTACTATGAAGGCATTCCGGAAGCCTGTAATTTGATGATAAGCAATACTGTACAGTCCGATCTCTTTGCTGAAAGTGTGTTGAATACCATCATAGAGAAAGATATTTTCTCATTTTCCTTAACTTAGGCTTGAGTTGTGAATCATTTTCGGCTGTGAAGTAAACCAAAGATTTCTCTCTCGCAGTCAAGCGGCAGTGAATGCGGAACATTCACGTTATCAATAATCACTTCAAAACAATTATTGCGATAACGGCGAACGCTTCTGACATTCCAAATAAAAGGATTACCTTAGTTTTTAATTTCTATCCCCAACTCTTTCAACTGTTCCTCCGAAATTGTTGCGGGCGAGTCGATCATGGTGTCACGGGCGGCGTTGTTCTTAGGGAAAGCGATGAAATCGCGGATGGAGTCGAGATCGGAGAGGACGGCGCATAGGCGATCCAAGCCGAAAGCGATACCGCCGTGCGGAGGAGCTCCGTATTTGAAGGCGTTCAGTAAGAAACCGAATTGCTTCTGCGCTTCCTCATCGCTGAATCCCAGTACATTGAACATCTTCTGCTGCATTGCGCTGTTATGAATCCGGATAGAACCGCCCCCGATCTCGCTACCGTTGATGACCAAGTCATATGCGTTAGCGTTCACCTCCCTTGGAGCGGTTAGCAGCAACGCCTCATGTTCCGGTTTGGGTGCGGTAAACGGATGGTGCTTCGCATAGAACCGTTCTGTCTCCTCATCCCACTCTAACAGCGGAAAATCAACCACCCACAGTAATTTGTACTCACCGGATTTTTGCAATCCCAACCGTCTACCCAGTTCCAGCCGCAACGACGAAAGTTGCGAGCGGGTCTTCTCCGTTTTCCCCGACATGATCAGGATTAGATCGCCCTCCTCGGCGTGACATTTTTCGGCCACTTTCCGTAAGTCGTTCTGGTCATAGAACTTATCCACGGAGGATTTGTAGTTCCCATCAGGTTGACACAGCACGTAAACCAATCCGCCAGCACCCACTTGCGGACGTTTCACGAAATCCACCAACTCGTCCAATTGTTTGCGGGAGTAGTTGCCGCAATCCTTCGCCACGATCCCTATCACCAACTCGGCTTGATTGAAAACCGAAAAATCCTTGTGTTGCAGACGGTCATTCAATTCCACGAACCGCATGTCGAAACGGGTGTCGGGTTTGTCGCTGCCGTACAGTTTCATGGCATCGGCGTAGGTCATCCGCTCAATATCGGGAATCTCTATATTTTTCACTTTTTGGAAGATATGCTTCACTAACCCTTCAAACGTATTCAACACATCCTCTTGGGTAACGAATGACATTTCACAGTCGATCTGGGTGAATTCAGGTTGACGGTCGGTTCGTAAATCCTCGTCGCGGAAACATTTCACGATTTGGAAATAACGGTCATACCCTGAAAGCATCAGCAGTTGCTTGAACGTTTGTGGCGATTGCGGCAATGCGTAAAACTCCCCGGGATTCACCCGCGATGGCACCACGAAATCGCGGGCGCCCTCCGGCGTGGATTTAATCAGGAATGGCGTTTCAATCTCCACAAATCCAATGTTATTCATATAATTACGAATCTCGAAAGCGATCTGGTGGCGGAATAGCATATTCTTTTTCACCGGGTTACGGCGTAAATCCAAATAACGGTATTTCATCCGCAACTCATCGCCCCCATCAGACTCATCCTCGATCGTGAAAGGAGGAATCTCCGATTGGCTCAGCACGTGGATCTTCGAGACGATGATTTCCACGTCACCGGTCGGTATATTTTTGTTCTTGCTGTAGCGTTCGGCCACGGTACCGGCAGCTTGCAGTACCCACTCGCGTCCAAACTCCTTCGCGGTTTCGCAAAGCTCGGATTGGGTTTCGCTGTTGAAAGCCAACTGCGTGATTCCGTAGCGGTCGCGCAGATCAATAAAGGTCATCCCGCCCAGATTCCGGATAGCCTGTACCCATCCGCAAAGGATCACTTCTTTTCCTATATATCCCGCATTCAGTTCGTTGCAAGTGTGCGTGCGCATCTCTGTCATCAACATTCTCATTCTGATTTTTTATTCAACAATGGTTACTTTTATTTTTCCTGATCTATACTCTCCTTCGATCGTGCCACCCCGTTCCGAGCCATTGACTTCGCTGGAGTGGGTGAAACGGTGCAAGCACATCTCATACTCACCTGGCATAATATCTTCTATATCATCGGGTTGTATAAATATGACCTTGCCTTCAGGAGTCTCCAATGCGATCATTTCCGAATATTCCGCTTTATCGGAGAGAGAGCAGAATAACAGTTCGTTATCCAAAAACGGAGTTCCGCCGAAAGGGAAGGAACCTCCCTGTGTTTTCGAGATCGTCATCGTGGAAAAATCCGTCTCAATCGGGGATACCACAACTTCGTTTACAAATGCTGTGCCGGTAGCGTTGATGTACTTAAACTTCAACGACGGAGGCAGTTCATCTTTCATAGAATACACATAATGGGACGTGTGGTCTTCTGCGGTTCTGCCCTCCATTGGGATTTCGTTCAAGAAAATATGACTCTGTTTCACCAATTTCACTGAAATGCCTGACGGGTTGTTTTCTGTGAATTTCACCGT
>JAITVP010000100.1 GCA_031285725.1 Bacteroidales bacterium | reverse complement strand
GGATTACATTAGCAAAGATAATCTGTTCTACGCTGCAAACAGAGCTTTGGCTAATGTTGGTAAAATCTTGTTTGTCAATTTTAAAGATCATGCAGCTTAATTATGTGGACTTACTTACTGTAAAAAACTTCCTCTATGTTATGGAAATTGTATTCAAAGATGTTATGAGAAAAATATAGGAAAACGAGAATTTATATGTTATCAAGATATGGCTGAAATATCTTTTGAAGATTATATTCTAGATAGAGCAAAAAGACAAGAAGTAGAAAGAACATATTAACTTGTAATATTTTTCTTTATGAAAAAAAAAATGACCATCTTTTTATTATTTGCTGTTTTATCCGCATCTACACAAGCTCAATCCATTCCAAAATTACCAAATAGTTATTCTCCTGAACAAAAAATCTATGAATTATCAATGGTTTGGAAGGAAGTATCTTACAATTTCGATAATTTTCAAGACGATACTCAAGCACAATTTGACAGTATTTATCAAGCTTTTATTCCTCTTATTATGTCTACACCCAATGACTTGGAGTATTGCAAAACTATTCAACAGTTTTTAGCTCATTGCAATAACGATCATACGGGATTGCGGAGTTGGGACAATCCATTATTAGATAACCTTATTGCTCGTCCGTATTTGCGTACTCTTTTTCGAGATGACAAAATATTAATTAGCAATTTTGCCGATTATTATGCGGAGAATTTAAGAATAGGAGATGAGATTTTAGAAATCAATCACACTCCTGCCTTAGAGTATATACAGGAACATTATATCCCTTATTTTTCAGCGACTAACAAAGAAAACAAGATTCATTATGCCATGTTTGCACGAGGTTTAGCTTATCATTATCCATTAAATACACCCATTGAATTAAAATTGCTTGACGCCATTACGCTAAAAGAGAAAGAAGTCACGATCTTAGCGGATAGAAAACTAAACGATTCTGTTGACATGTGGTTTGTACATGATTTCAGGAATGACATCACTAATTTTTTCTTTCAAGATACTATTCATAAAATAAGTTATGTCCGCCTTAGGAATAGTTCGCAAGCAACTACTGCTTTTTTTGTAAAACATATTTCAGAAATGGACGAATCGAAAACTCTCATTTTAGATTTGTCTGAGCATGTAGGCGGAGCAGGAAGATATGATAATGTGATTTGGAATTATTTGATAAATAAAGAATCAATACGTGGAGCATATTATTCAACACGTTCACACTTTCCTTATTACAAATCTCATGGAAGTGATTATTGCACAGGAAAATACGAAGTATCACAAGGAGTCATTGACGCTTATTGCCCCTATTATAATGGAACAGCATATCTGTCATTACAACAATGGGGACAAGAAATAAATGCTGATACGATTCCACATTTTCAAGGAAATGTATATGTAATCATTGGACGTAATTGCGGTTCCGCTGGGGAACAGTTAGTGACCATGTTATCTCAAGACGAAAAAATACGTTTTTTTGGGAATAAAACTAGCGGAGCTACGGGCAGACCTTATATTTTTACGTTGCCCTCAGGACTGGAAATCATGGTAGAAACCGGAAAATTTTACAATTTTCAACAAGAGGATATTTCTGCCGGTATTAACCCAAAATATTTCATAGATTTCTTTGATTGCTATGGAACTTCTCAGGCAAATGAATTATTAGAGTGTATAAATGATAAGATAAAACAAGTCTTAGAAAATGAGTAAATTAATTTTAAACTGCTTGCCTCCAGTCATGCCAAGTAGATATTCTTGAAGACAATATCATAAATCAATTAAAAGATTAAAACAATTACTCTTCATTGGATGAAGCCAATGAAGAGTCTGAAATATACTTATGCCCATCAACATATTGTCCCGTGTTTAATTGCTCAAAAGCATTGTTTTCAAACTTTTGAAATTTGTTGCTTGAAATTTTTTCTTTCAATGAATTGAGTTTTATGTATTCCCATTATGCAAAAGTATCAAGTTCAAGAGACAAAAACTCCCCTACCACAAAACAACTCCCCCCAATAAAAATAATGTCTTCAACTTGAAAAGCTTGTCGAGCTTGCTTGTAGGCGTTGCCAACTGTATCGCACAAAACAGTGGTCAGTCCTTTGTCTTTCAGCTTCTGTTCCAAGATTTCCGGGGTCAGCATCCGGTCGTTCTCCGCCCGGCAACAATAGTAGGTGAAGTGTTCCTCAGGGAACAGAGACAACACAGCATCAATATCCTTGTCGTTCACCATGCCAAAGACGAAATGCACCCTCGTGCGGTTATGCCGAATAAGCTGCTTGATCGTGACCTCGAACGCCCCGACATTGTGTCCTACATCGCAAATAGTGAGCGGCTCCTGTTCCAGCACCTGCCATCGCCCCATCAATCCCGTATTTTTATAAAGATTTGAGATAGCGGCACAAAGGTTATTGGAAGGAAAATCAAAATAATCTTGTAAAACATCCACGCACACCGCAAACGTAATGATGTTTTTGCGTTGATAATCGGGAAAGGTAAGAAGTGAACGAGTGGACGAGTGAACGAGTGAACTTGTCAACTCGTCCACTCGTCCACTTGCCAACTGATCCGCAAAGTATATCGGGACATCCTTCCCTCCTGCGATTTGTCGGAAAACCGGCTCGCTGTCGGGGTGCGTTTCCCCGATAACCACCGGTGTGCCAGACTTTATAATACCGCCCTTCTCGTAAGCAATCTCCGCAAAGGTGATTCCCAGCAATTGCGTGTGATCTTGAGAAATATTGGTAATGACGGATAATACCGGGTTGATGATGTTTGTGGAATCCAACCGGCCGCCCAATCCTACTTCGATGATGGCTACATCGACCTGTTCATTTGCGAAATAGTCGAATGCCAACACGGTGGTCATCTCGAAAAACGAAGGCTCTATTCGATCCAGTTCCGACTGATACCGGTTGAAAAAATCAATCACTCGCTCCTCAGGAATCGGTTTCCCGTTGATCTTGATCCGCTCGCTGAAATCCACAAGATGCGGCGAGGTAAACAATCCTGTCTTGTAACCCGCCTCTTGGAAATAAGAAGCCAGCAAGTGTGACACTGATCCCTTGCCGTTCGTGCCGGCCACGTGGACCGTCTTGAATCTCTTTTCGGGATATCCGGTCAGTTCCGCCAGTTCTTCAATGTTCTCCAATCCCTCCTTATAGGCGGAAGTGCCTTGCTTGTGATACATAGGAAAGGCGGAGAAGAGTTTGGCTAAGATATCTTGATACATTTTGATTGACTTGGAATTAAGAATTAAAAGTTCTTAATTACTCTTCACACATCTGATACTTGCACCAAAGCCTTTATTTAGATCTATCAATAGAAGATCAGGACATGAGAAGAATAAGCGGCAAGCCTTTGCCATTTGATCATTTATCTCGGTAGAACTCCAAAAATAGGTGTCTCCAAGAAGATAATAGAAACGATTAACATCCGCATTATAAAGCCCGGCAGGAAGAGCGGTAAAACCTGTTGAGTTATGTCCACCTCCCTGAAGCCAGTGCGTATTTGCATTCAAAGCGTCAGTTTCATAAGTTATCAAACCCGCATAGTCATCCACAGATGGGAGCAACCAACCGTCAGGACAAGCTCCCTGTATGTAAGAATTGGGAAGACGAGTTCCATGTCCTCCGTCCGTGGCCGCATTCCAAGTATAAAGTCGCCCGAAAGTCGCTAAATTAGCATTCGTATCAGGAAACATGTCCGCATAATAGATATAGTGGCTACCTATATCACGTCCATCTGCATATTTTGTCGAAACCAGATTTTCCGCCGTCCAGCAATCGCAATCAATGAGAACCGTCTTGTATTTATTTCCTTCGTAATCCATGGCATATACAGTTCTCAACGAATCCAATACATTCCGGCTATTATCAAAATAGTACACGGTCTGATCCATACCGCAAGGTGCGGCATTTACAATAACAATTTGGCGACATGTATCTGATTTTCCACATTCATCTACCGCAATCCAATCAACATAATATACTCCGGCGGAAAATGATAAGTTTACCGGCGCATTATTATAAATTGTATCCATGTTTCCCGATGGGTTATCTGTTATAACCGGAATCCCTATCGAAGAAAAGGCATATTCGCACACGCCGTAAGGTAATTCCAAAATAGTATCCGCAGGACAGACAAGATTAAAATCATCACTTTTGCAATCATATACGTGTAGGATAAACACACTATCCGTCATGGCTTTGCATCCCATGGAAGTCACAGCGCTGTCGATCCTAATATAGTAAGTCCCTGTGTCACCAGGTGTCGTAAAAATCCAGTTATAAGGAGAAAAATCATCATATTTGATACCAAAAGTATCCGAAACGACAGTGCCGTCTTTTTCCATGGCAGAATAATGCACGACCATATTTCCTCCATAGGTGAATGTAACCGGTATTGGCACCTCGGTATGGGGTAAGACCGCCACGCTGTCTTTGGGGATTGATATTTCAGGGACACTGTTCTTAACCATGTCGGTGGAATCGCTATTGGCCTGGCAATGGATGGAAGTGTTTGTGGCCGTGACATGATAGTTCGCCCCTTCAGCGATATGTTCCCAAACAATGGGATTGCCTGTTCCGTCTTTTGCGGCACCATTGTCGGATCCGTCTCCATTTTTCAATTGGTAAACGACACCTGTTTGGGAGCCTGTCAACCGGATGGTCCCGCCGGAGCCACCGTCACAATACGGTGAGGCTATGATATGGAATGTGAGAGGATTCGGGGTTATGATAAAATCATGCGCCACAGAGTCTTTATTTCCACATTGATCCGCAATGATGTAGTAACGAGTGTAATAAGGGAGGCTCATCGGGTAATCGGAGACCAACACGTCCGTCAAGACCAATGAATCCTTTTCCGTGCAATTATCGCTGACGGTCAATCCCATGACTTCCAATTCCGCAATCGTGGTTTTGCCGGCGGGAACAGCCGCATCCATGCATATCGTGTCGGGAATTAAGGTGCCCGTGATTTGCGGTTCCACTTTATCTCCGAGCACGGTGAATGTTCTGAAGGCTGTATCCATTGAACAAGCGTCTTGGACTATGTAATAGATCGTTTTTGATACGGTTGAACATCTATCATAAACAATCAGAGAATCGGCAAGATCAGGTGTTGTCGCTGCGCATCCCGCTTCAATAAAACCAAACCCGGATTTCCAAACATGAAATGTGTCGGCAAGCATCGCCACGAAAGCCAAATCACAGGCCTCCACTGTCTTGTTTGCGGGAGCAGTTACCTTAATTGAGGGTGATGCGATTCTTACTGCGGAATGACAACTTGACACACAGCCATTTGAATCCGTAAGTGTCAACGACACGTTAAATGCGGTTTGGCAAGTGTCTGCCGCCTGGATAGAGACGGCGTGTTGGTCCGTACTGCCGGTCACCGCTGCGGATCCTGTTATGGACCATGCGTACGATCGCATATGATCAGGTGCCACATAGGCTGTTATACTTCCAGGACATACCGTATCGGGACCGGTAATCCCGCATACCGGAAGAGTACGCACCGTAATGTTGAGCGTGTCCATATCACTTTCACATAAAGATGTTTTGTTGACGAGCTTGAAGAAGAATAGACTGTCAGATAAAGGTGCGACCACCGGCGAAGCCAATGGAAACTCTCCATTAGCATCGGCAAAATAAAGAATGGTGTCGGTCGCCGCCCATTGTACCATTGATTTGAGATCAATACTATTCCCGTAGCAAATAGAGGTGTCTTGTTTGATATGGTCAATAACAGGAATGTCATAACTTCTCTCCATACTGATTTCCGCGGAAAATGCCGAACAGCCGTCATCGTCAACAAATAAGCGATACCTTCCTGGCTCGGTCACAGCAAGTGTCGTGTCTGTTTTTCCTGAAAGAAGTGTGTCATTTTTATACCATTGCAATGCTGCGCCAGGATTAAAAAGAGCACTATTATTCCAAGTTAACAACACCTCCCCGTTATCCCCGCACAACACACCGCTTGAGGGTATTTTTGCGAAAGCAGGCATGGCGATCATATCCCCCGAATCAATGATTGTCAAGGTATCGGTAATATAAACACAGGATGTTTCCATGATTTTCACGAAATAATCGCCGGGTTCACTGATTTCCAGAAATGATGTGGTGTCTGCGAAGAAGGTGTTATCTTTATACCAGCGGTACCTGGCTGCCACATCATATTGACTTGTATTTTCCACCGTCAAAATCAGACTGCTGTTTGTTCCGCAAAGCGCAAGATTTCCGGTTAAAGAGATCAAAGCCGGATCTACCGTATGGTTAATGACCGCTATGGTGTGTATTCCCGAAGCCGAAGCACAATCCCCATCATATACTATAGCAAAATAATCTCCTTCTTCATACACCGTGATCGTATCTGCCTGAGTCAAATATACATGGTCTTTATACCAAGCAATTAGCGGGTTGGCATAATCGGTATGATTACCAATGAAGAGTGTCACTTCCGCAGAGGTTCCACAAAGTTGTCCGCCGTCAGGAATAAACTGAAGTACCGGTTTGATAATCGTGTCGCTCGTGCCGCGTGTGATCGTAATATAGTCGGACACGTTGGTGCAGCCTGCCGTGTTTTGCACCACCACCGCATAGATACCTTCTCGTGTCGCGTTCAGGTAGGCGTGCGTGGCGGCGGATAGCTGTTGGCCATCCTTGTACCACGCATATTCTGCCGCTTGCTCATAGTTGGTGATGTTAATCGTCACCAATCCGTCGCTGCCGCAAAGTTCGCCGTTAGACGGGGAGACGGACAGGACGGGTTTAACTATGGAATCCGTGCCGTCCGTTATATTGACCTGGATGGTATCCGAGAAGGCAGCGCAGTCGGCGTTATATACCCTCAGGTAGTAGTTGCCCGGGGTTGTTGCCGTCGTGTATGTCAAGGTATCTTTAATCGGAATACCGTCTTTGTACCATTGATAATTATAACCGGTCCAGTTGCTCTGGTCACCCAAGATCAGCAGTATTGCGCTGGTGTTTCCGCACAAGGCCGTGTCTATATTGATCTGGGCTATGGAGATCGACGGCGTGTTTATTGTGTTATGGCTGCTATTCACGATAATGCTGTCCGATACCGAAGAGCAATCGTCTTCAACTACCTGCACAAAATAGGTTCCTTCTTCCGTCGCATTAAGAATTGATGAATTTTCAGAAAGTAATACATTATCTTTAAACCAGTTATAGGTTGCGTTCGGATAAGTTGCGGCAGCATCTTCCACATAAAGCAAAACCATGCTTCCGCTACCGCAAAGTTGGCCATCAACCGGATCTTTCAATAAAACAGGTGCCGAAATATCGCCCGAACCATCTTTTGTAACCTCAAATGGTAAAGAGATAGCGGTACACGTTCCTTGGGAAACCTGAATACGATAATTACCTGCCGCTGTAACGATAATAAGAGCATTTGTATCGCCTGCAATAGGACTATTATTCCCATCAAACCATTGGAATGTCGCATTCTCACCATAGTAGGAGGGGTGGTTTAGCATTAGAATAATTGAACCTTCTGTTTCACAAATAGTATTATCTCCTGAAGTAGATACAATAACAGGCTTCGCAATAGAACCGCCACCCGAGGTAACGGAAACTGTTGCCGAATAAGATACACTATCGCCTTCAGACACCACTACATGGTAATTGCCTATTGCGGTTGTCTCGTAAGTATTTTTTGTTCCTGTTTGCACAACTGTTTCACCTCTATACCATTTATATATAGTGCCGTCAGCATACTGTCCTTGATTTATATAAATGATAACGCTTCCGCCATTGGCACACAGATAACCTGTTGATGGATACATGGCCAAAACAGGCTTGTCAATATCACCTGCCGGATCCAACGTGACATTTACCGGGGCAGAGAAAGCCGCGCAACCCGCATAAGCCGCTTTAACACGGTATTCGCCTTCTGTGGTGGCCATATGAATTGTCCGGCCTGTGGTTTCCGGTATTAAAACATTATTTTTATACCAGCTAACAGTATATTGACTTCCAAAGAGATCATAATTGCTGAATGTTAGTTCCACAGCACCGTTTGTTCCGCAGATAACAGCAGATGCAGGTGCCGGAGTGACGACAGGCACATTCGTCAACGTGAATCCGGAGTCATCAATTTCTTGTTCGACAGATAAGGTAGCACAAGTTCCGTCAACAACAATAACGGAATAGGTTCCCGCTGTGGTAACCTCGTAGATATACATATCCGTTCCTTGGGCTATAATTTCATCTCCTTTAAACCAAATATAAGTACTCCCTTGAGTAAAAGCAGCGGCGTTTATCACAGTAGCAATAATACTACTGTTTGATCCGCAAAGATTGGCACTCGGATCAAAAGACAAGCGTGGAATCACTTTATCCGAAGTTATTTTAGTTACATGAATTGAGTCGGAGAGAGTCGCGCATTCGTCCGATATTATGACTAAATAGTAATTACCGGCAACTGTAGCTTTATAATTAGCAGAAGTAGCGCCGGCAATATAGGTGTCGTCTCTGTACCAACGGTAAGTCGCATCTGTATAGTTTATTGAATCTGACAGGCTTAATAGTACCACACCATGATCACCGCAAATTTTATTTTCCGAGGGTTGCGATGTGATTGTCGGTTTGGGAATAACCGTGTTATCATAAGTTACCGGGGTGCCTGGATAAGTTAAGCCGCTACATCCGTTTGGCAATATTACTTGTAAAAAATAGATGCCTGCCGCCGCACTGTCTTCTGCTAAAAAGAACGCATCGGCGGAGTTCTTCACCATAATATTGTTTTGATACCATATATACGTGGTTCCCGCAGGATACAATCCTGTGGCATTTCTTACCTGCAATCTCACAATCCCGTCTTCGCCGCAAATCTTAGCATTTATTGGACGAGCATCAACAATAGGAAGAGCGGTCACACCGCCATTATCTTGGGATGTAATTTCCATTGGATCCGAAAATGTAATGCAATCACCTCCGGTGATACGAATACGATACGTTCCTGCTGTGAAGACAGTTAAGAATAATTCTGGAATATCCGCCATCATTCCCGATTGTCCGCTAAGCGGAAAATTGTCACGATACCATTGGTATGCGTAACCTATATAATCACCGGGATTCGTTAATCCGATAAGCACCCTGCCGTTTGTACCGCACAAAATACCTTCTTCGGGTATTGCCCGTAGTAGAGCTATGGCGATTTCATCATCTGAGGAGACCAATTCGGTTTCATCTGACACGGCTGAACATCCTGCGCTTGTTACAACCTGGACATAATAATCGCCCGGGGTGTCGGCGTAATAAGAATGACTTGAGCTGCTTTGCATCAATGTATTACCGCTATACCAATTGTAAGTAGCTCCGGTAAATGATGAATAATTAGTTACTTGAGTCAGTATTCTGCCGCCGGTTTCACAAATGGTGTTGTACCCGCCGTTTGAAATAATCGGTTTTGTCACACTTCCTGTATTTGTTTGAACGGTAATTATGTTTGAGAATGCGGAGCAACCGTCTTCAGTGCTTACTTGTAAACGATAATCACCGGCTATGGATGCAACTAAATACGGTTTGGTTTCTCCCGGCAATACCGTTGTGTCACGATACCATTGATAGGAAGGATTTGCATACGTTGATTCCGCTGTCGTCATCAACAATAATAATCCGGAATAGTTGGCGCACAAGTTCCCTGCGGGACTCGCTATCACTGGTTTTTCAATATCTCCATCTGCGGTTTTTTCTATAACTTCGGGTTCCGATTCCGTCGCACAATCGTCGCCGGCCACATAAACGGTATAGCTTCCCGGTTCGGTGGCTTCATACGTCGGGTTGGCTCCTTGTTGAACGATGATGGTTTCATTTTTAAACCAATAATAGTAATCCCCCGGCATGATTTCGATATTGGTAATGCGCAAGAACACGCTTCCGTTATCGCCGCATAATTTACCTTTTGCAGGAATCCTTTCAACAAGCGGTTTGGTTAATATGGCATGATCGACGGACACGACAAGTTTTCTATCTGAGAGTGTAGAGCAGTCATCGCTGAAAGTGGCTTGAACCCTATAATAATCGTCCGTCTCAATGCACGAATTATCAAGTGTGACACGTAGCAATGAATCTGTTTCACCGGCCAAAGGTATTTCATTGCGGAACCATTGGAATGTGGCGCCTGTAAATTGGGAAATATTGGCAATACGTAAGATCATGGTTCCACTGTCGCCACAAACTTGTGCATTTCCGCCTAATTGAACAATGTGCGGATTGGCATAATCCCCATCATCGGATGTTATAATTATGCGCGCTGATTCGGCAAAACAATCACCGTCTCTCACTTGAACATAATATTCGCCCGCTTCGGAAACCACGTAAGCCGCTTCGGAACGATATTGAACTTCCACACCGTCTTTCATCCAACGGTAGACTGCCGATCCGGTATATCTTGTATCATAATCTTGAACATATAAGATCAATCGGCCATTATTGCCGCATATTTTATTTCCGGTGCTGACAATGATCGGTTGAAGAATTTCCGCTGTTCCCTGTGTAAACGTGATAGCTTCGGATGGAACGGATGGCAATGGATGTAATGAATCGGCATAATCGGTAACAATAACATAATATGCCCCTGGTGTGCTGGTGACAAATCTTTCATCGGTGCCGACTTGTGAATCGGGAGATCCGACAAGCATCCAGGCGAAGGCCGGATTCGTATATGCGTCAAGGTTCGTTATTTCGATAACGCCAACGCCGGATCCCAAGCACATTTCCTTATTCACTGGAAAAGCGTCCACTATGGGTTGTTCAGCGCGTTCGCCATCATCGTTAATGTATATGGTATTGGATACAGCAGAACAAGTCGTTTCATATACAGCTTGAACAAAGAAATTACCTTTGCGATTAACCACATAAGAAATAGTGCCCGAGTTGGCATCTCTTCTTAACAAGTCATCATCATCGTACCAAATATATTGGCTAACGTTCGGATCAACATTATCAACAGTTAACGTAACTTCATCCAGAGGGGGATTATCAGGATAGATCAGGGTAGTGGGAGATGATATAACCGGCTTAACCATCGTTGTGTTGTCATAGTAGGAGACATTTATTCTATCGCTGTAGGTAACGCATCCGAATCCGTTTTGAATACGCAAACGGTAAGCGCCGGCCCCCATTGATGTATCAACAGTAAGAATAGTAGCGGTTGCGCTTTCGATAGCCATACCGTTTTTGTACCATTGGTAAGTTCCATGGGCAATGTGATTCGTCAATCTGATAACCACAGCGCCATCATCTCCGCAAATAGCTGCCGATGCAGGTTCTACACCCACTACAGGAGTTGCGATAGTATTTGATATTGTGGTTATGGTTTTCTCTGCAGAGACAGAAGAACATCCGTTATAATAGGCCTGAACGAAATAAGTCCCTGTTTGATTTACATAATAGGCTATTTCCGTACCCGTGTGAATGATCACATTATTTCTGTACCACAAATAGGTTGCGTCCGGGAATACGTTGGCATTTTCAACCGAAATTTGTGTTCTTCCGCCGGTGGCGCACATTACCAAGCCCGGATCGGAGCTTAACTGTGGAACATAGACTACAGAACCACTGTTTCCCGCTTCAACGGTATAGACATCTGAAAGCGAAGAGCAAGTGCTTTCCATGATTTGCAACTGATAGTCGCCCGCAGTGCGCGCAATGTAAATGGAGGCTGTTGCACCTGTGATCGGGAGCCCGTCTTTAAACCACTGATGACCTGTTATAGCTGTGAAACTTGAAGGGTTGGATAATTGAAGTACAACGACACCCGGAGTATCGCAAATAGTATGGTCTCCGATGGTTGGAGCAATAATAGGTCGGTTCATTGTCGTGCCACTGCTTTTTAAAGAAATCTCCGTTGTTTCTATGACACATCCTCCGGAAGAAATAATTACTTTATAATCACCTGCGGATGTGGCATTATACCACGGAGCTGTGGACGTTTTCACAACAACATCGTCACGCAGCCAACTGTATATGGCGTTCGGGTAACTTCCGCTATTGTGGACATATAGGTATATGCTTCCTTGCTCCGTGCAAATTTGTCCGGTTGCCGGCAAGCGTCTAAAATCATAATCAGGCAAGCTGCCGGTTTCGGATTGAGTGACAACTATTTCATTCGATACGGTCGAGCATTCGCCTTCAATAACACGGAGGTAGTAGGTGCCTTCTTCACTAACAGTAATCATCGGTTGGTTATAATTCGCATGACTTGTATAGGGAGTGCCGTTTCTAAACCAAACGTATGAAACTCCAGTTCCGAAGTTGCCGGTGGCTAATTGTAATATCACAACGCCGGTGGTTCCGCACAATTCCGTGTCATCGGAAATCGACGATATCGTTGCATCTGAAATCGTGTCACCTGCCGAAGAGTTGGAAATTGCTACTATGGAAGAAATCGCCGAGCAATTAACATCCGCATCGCTTACCTTTACAAAGTAGTTTCCTTCTGTCGTGGCAAAATAATATGGGTTTGCGCTGCTTGCAAGAGTATCCAAACCATTATGCCAATGATAAATCGGATTGCTATAAAAATTATGATTGTCTACAGAAAGCAATACGTGGCTTCCATTACCGCATAATTGTCCGCTTGCAGGATCAATTACTAAAACCGGAGCTTGGAATGTGGTATTCATTCCTGGCGTAACGACAACATCGTTAGAAAAAACAGAACAATCGCCATCGATGACCAAAAGTGTGTAAGTACCGGTAGTTTTAACGATCAACATGTCGCCCGCTTCGCCTGCGATGCGTTCTCCGTTTTTCAACCATTGATACGTTTGAGTGCTCGTAGTGTCATCGGGAACAATAGTTAAAATCAAAGCGCTCTCCGCCCCACACAACAACGTGCTGCCTGAAACACTTTCTATTTCAACGGTTGTTGCGATATCATCACCAAAGGATATGGTCTCTTGTTCCGATATGGCCGTGCAAATTTCCTCTTGGACAGCCACAAAGTAGCGCGCATCATTTTCTTCAGGATTTTCATACTTCACCTGATAGAAACGGCTGCCTCCGGTTTGCACCACCGAGCCGTTTTTATACCAAATGTAAGTAGCGTTGTTATAGAAATTGTGATTGGCAACTTCCATTAACAAACCGCCGTTCACGCATACAGTATCCATATTAGGTGTCTTAGCTATAATGGGTTTTGCCACCATTTCGGCTTCGGTAAGAATTGGAATGGTATTGTTGGAGAATGCCGAACAACCGGCTTCATCAACAATAGATAACTTATAGGTTCCTGAGGTTCTTGCAATATACCATCTATCTGTTGCTCCTTCAATATGTACATCATTGCGAAACCATTGATATTTTACTCCGGCGGTTGCATCTGGAGTAGTTACTTGCAATAAAGTGCTTCCTCCTATATCGCACAGCCTGTTTCCGTAAACACTTTCAATGCCAGGAGTCGCGACTGTTGCTTCGTCATCTTCAATCACCGTAATGGTATTCGACCTATACGTGCAACCGTCAACATTAATAACGCCCATGTAAACGCCTGGTTCAGAAACCGTAATATGAACTGCCGTAAGCGGACCGCCGAGTAATGTGGTGTCTTTATAGAAATAATAGGAAGGGTTGTCGCTCCCGTATGCTTCCATATACAAATAGACACTTCCGTTGGTGCCACAAATCTTTGGATCATCCGCAGAAATAGAAGACAACACCGGTCGGTCGCCATTTTCTTCGGTTTTCGTAACCGAATATGTATTACTAAAAGCACGACATGTATTTTCAAACACGTAGCAACGATAATCGCCGGCTTCGGTAGCAAAATAATAGGGCGAATTACTGTTGGGGATTTCGGTATCTTCTTTGTACCATGTATATACAGGGGTGGCAAGCTGCGTATTCGTGTTTGTTGCTGTTAAAACAATCACACCATTATCACCGCAAATTTCAGTGCGACCTGCCGGTATTGATGCAATCGTATAATCCATATAAGGGCAGTCGATAGCGGATCGCAAATTGTTGGTTGTATTACATTCATCGTATCCGGAAACCGGGAATGTGGTGCCGTTATCCATAATACGCGCCCACACTAACTTATTTTTGAAATCGCCTGTTATGTTGTAAGTTACCGTATATGTTTCTCCTGCAAAAATATCCTCACCCACAATCCGGTTGACTATATGAGTAGCTACGCTAAAATCATCCACATCCGCTGCATTATAATAAAATGCGATGGGCGTGGTAGAGTTAATAGATGCGGTACCATAATTGCGAATAGCCAGGGTGATCGTAGCACTGGTAGCGGAAGTCCCAGTATAATTGACTGCCACTTTCATATCCGAGATCACCGCATCGGGGGTCCGATACATCGGGACATATGCCTGTCCTTTCTGTACGATAGGCTGTTGTAGCCAAGCTCCATTATACGGGGTGAAAATTTCCCCATTCGAGTTAATATATTGTGTCAACATGGATTGCGGTTTAGCCGGAACCGTTAAATCTTCATTGATATACAAGGGATTATACAAAGCTTGATTCCATACGGGTGGACATGGCGCCCATTTCAGACTGCCTGACGCATGCTCATATACATAAATATTGGCGGAATATCCTCCCGAAGCATATCCCGCGACAATGATATCGGCACTGCCGTCCCTATTTATGTCCGCAATGGCAGGTGCTTCAAAACCGGTTTCGGAACGTATTGCCGTTCTGAAAAGAATGGCCGCATCCGTCGTATTGTCATAACGAATATAATCTGTTCCACCTAATTTGGGGGAAATTACACGCAGTGTTTGCTCATCACGGTAGCACAAGTCAAAAGCGCCGTCATTATTAAAGTCGAACATGGTTATACCGGTATTGTCGGAATAATCCTGGTGTTCCAAAGCCCAACTTATTTTCAAACGATGCTGGGGACTTAATTCCCCTCCATCATAGGTTATGCCAATAATACGATTGTATGCTTCCGTAAATCTTGCATTCGACATATTGGAGGCCGAATGTAGTTGCATCCCCGTTGTACCATCCCGACCATTTATATATACCCGGCCTGAGGTAACGCAAATTTCGGGTAATTTTTTTGTAAAACTTCCTCCCGAAACATCGCGTCCGTCCAATCTGCCATTAATATCTCCTACAAATGGGATGCCAAATGTTCCATGGTCTCCATCCGAACGAAAAGAACTTACCGCTTTTAATGTACTTGCAGCTGTGTTAAAATCATAATCCCATATATACATCAATACATTTAGATCCAAAGCTGTTCCGCTACCATTTTGAAAAACAGCTATATCCAATTGTCCATCCCCGTCAACATCGGCAATACGGGTAAAACCATCATTAAAATAATAGGTGCTGTTGGTGGTTCCTGCCGTTCCGACAGTTACAGCTTGCAAGGCCGGTCCGTCAATGGTTGCATAGGTATTACTTGTATGGTCTCCCGGTTCATTTTCCTGTCCCAAATAATTGAAATCAAATTTATGAATACGGCTTCCGGTAACTATTTCCATCATTCCATCTCCATCAAAATCGACCATGGCAGGAACGGCCAAATGCAAGTCATTATACAAACTATTGCTTGATGGACGACGTCCAACCATCGCATATGATTTCACATTATCCGAATAGGTCGAGTTTGTTGACACATCACCGGGATTATAATTGACTAATGTATTTGCATTAAGGCTACTTGATGCTCCCGACTCGGCAGTTCCGCCCCAAGCCATGATCAATTTGCCTGTTTGTGCATTGTAAATCTTATTATAAATAACAACTTCCGGAATGCCGTCTCCGTTCATATCCGCAATTTGCGGTGAGGGTTGCCCGTAAATTTCATACGTATTACCCGTTGTTGGAGCGAGCGGCGCTTTGTGTCCGACTTCTCCGTCCCATATTTTGGTCAATCCGGTAATATTTCTATCTGTATCCAATGTCGGTTTCAAACAATACACTTTTCCTTCTCTTCCCGATTGAGCGATAATTATTTCACCGATTCCATCTCTGTCGACATCGGCAATAGCCATATAAGACGGCGACTGGTGATAAGGAAGTGAGCCGGTCTGGAAACCTCCGCCGGTATTGCCGGTGGAGCCATAATAATCAGTTGAGTAGGTGCCTAAGGTTGTTAAATCAAACTTCAGTTTCTCTGATCCGTCCTGTCCACTAAAAATATGGACATAGCGGATCCCCATAGTAAGACTGCTTGTATTGGTGGCTTTACCTAAAGAGATGATTTCCGGTTTCCCGTCTCCGTTCAAGTCACCGACCAACGGAATGTGAAATGCCTGCAACTGACCTGAGGTGGTGGAAGGTGTTGCAATAAATTTTTGTTGTATGTCGAAATCAACGTTTTGTTCCATCTCAATAACACAAGCCATATCATCAGAAATTACATTAAGCGGAAGATCGGATCCTGCTACAGGCGGCGCAAGGTCAATATAAGAAAGAAAAGAGACATAATCCCCATTGGATAGGGTCATTTCATCACTATACCCATTAGTGACGGCATAAATGTTGGTCGTTTCCGGATCGAAATCCGCACTTGAAGAGACCATGACATATTGCACATCCATCCCCGAAAGATACAGTCTTACGTTCTGACTTGCAACGCCGGTACATTGAGTTTTAAGCACTTTTTTATATCGCCAGTTAACCGCGGTAGGAAGCCCCATGTTTTGGAATGGAGTCCCTGCCGCATAGCTTACTTGTTCAACGCCCGACAATCCGTTGGATCCGAATAACAGATACGTTCCATTCGTCAATGTGCCGGTATTCGCCGTATTGGTCGAAGCCAACGTGCTTGCCCCAATAAAAGCAGAGATCGTATGATCTTCCATGCTGCGGGCCTGTTTTTGATAAAGTCCGAAATCGTCGTCTCTTGCCAAACCGAACACATTAGTATTATAACCCCCATTAATAGCGTTATCCCAAACCTTAACCGGAGTTGCCGCGGAGTTGTAATAATACGATTGATCACCTTGCAAAGCGATGCCATATTTAATAGCCAAATAAGAGTGTATTTTTTCTCTATCCGTTTGATTCATTTGGTTATTAGTACCCCATTGTTTAATCACAATAATTTCCTGAATCGTTCCGGAAAAATAATACGCTCCTCCCCCTTCATTCGTGTTCCCGATCAAATTACGTTGAGCTGAATTCGTCATCAAAGCCCTATATCCGCTGGATAGCTTTTGCCCATTTTGAAAAGTTTCGTAATATCCAGCTCCTGCGGCACCGTCATTTCCTATAATATAGCTACTAATTCCATACATTTTTCCGGTACTTGCACTTCCAAGCATGGCACCGGTAATACTCGTATTACCCGCTAAGCTGTACATGCACGCAAATTGATGTTTATTGGTTCTATCCCATCCGAAATTATCACGGGCAGCTTGTGTAAACGTTAGCACACACGGCAAAGTATTAGACTCATTGTATAAACTGCTTACCGTAAAAACATACGTTGAATAACCCGATGTGTTGTTCTCCGAACCTGTGGCAGCACGCAAACTTCTATCCAGAGATGTTAAACCGGTTTGCGAAAAGACCAACGCCGGTTGGTAATTCATTACCCCTGCTCCCCTGCTGCCATCGCTATACGTGATAGGATAACGGGAATCCGACATATCATTAAACACCATGCCTTCGGCGGATGTCCAACTCGACACTCTTTCTGAACTTGTCACAACACCTTGACCGGCATTTAACCAATAGGTATCGGCATAGTTCGCCGCAGAGGTTTTTGTCCCGTACGGTTTCTGTGCTTGCAGATTCAACACTAATACAAGGCAAAATAATAGTATGAAGAAAAGGCTGTTCTTGTTTCTATTTTGTTTCAACACGTGATTTTTAATCATAATATTTATTGTTTCTGAATTTACTTTACTTGACTTGATTATACACATAAGTTATACGAACACAATGGTATGCTCCGGTTTGTTTTTTAATTAATACTCTCTTTATTGCAACAAAAACACAAGAAGACGTGACAATGCTGTGTATTTACAGTATGTGCTTTCCTTTTTGCCATAATTTTCCATTACAAACACCTTATACATGCTAATTTTTAGACATATCATTTAATCAACTATGTTGAATTTGCATTGATCCGGCAATTGATCCGGAATGTGAAAAATTTTGGGTGCAAAGATAATCATAAAATATTGTATTTCCATCAAAATTTTATTTTTATCTTTGCCGATTAAAAAGTGAAATACAATACAAAAAGGTAATATATGGAAACAAAAATCCGAGAATTAACTGACAAACTTTACAGGGAAGGTGTTGAAAAAGGCGAAGCCGAAGCGGCTCGTTTGATCAATGAGGCGCAAAACCATAGAAGAAGCATGGTGGACGGTGCGCAGCAAGAGGCGAAAGAGGTTTTGGACAAAGCAAAAAAAAAGGCCTATGAGACTAAGAAAAATACGGAATCCGAGTTGAAAATGTATACTTCGCAAGCGGTGGAAACTCTGAAATCCGAAATCGCTAACTTAATCACCGACAAGTTGACTGCCTCGGCGGTAAAGTCGGCCTTCGACACACCCGATTTCATGCAAAAAATCATCCTGCAATTGGTGTCGGAGTGGCCCAAAAACGAAAATTTGGTTATTGGAACGGAAAATGCGATAATGTTGAGATCTTATTTTGAAGCTAATGCTAAAGAATTATTGGACAAAGGATTGCAAATCGATCAAGTGAACGGAAAACCTCGCAGTTTCACTATCGCCCCCGCCGACGGTTCCTACAAAATCAACTTCGGCGAGGAAGAATTTGTTGAGTATTTCAAAGATTTCCTCCGTCCTCAGCTTATTGATCTTTTGTTTTAATCGCCATGAGTGAATATTATGCATTTGTGGCAGGATTGCCTGATTTGGTTTTCGATGAACGCAAAAAAATCTTCACAATTCAAGAGTATCGAGAAGAGTTAGATAAGTTGCTCGCTGGAAGCGATAAAAAAAATATTAAAAAACTTCTTTTAAAACAGGATAACGACAATTTACTATCCTATTTACGCCATAATGGAGAGAAGGAGGAATTTGACGAAATCGGGCTGTTTTCGTCGAAAGATATTGCTGCAATGGTGGAAGAGGCGAAAGACGACGACGTGGTCGCAGGAATGGAAGAGGCGAAAAAGAGGAAGTGGAAAAGGAAATATCCCGAGTATATCCTACAATTTTTGACCGATTATTTCGGAAAGGAGGAGCAATCCCCCATTTATATGGAAGATCATCTTTCAGGTTTATACCATAATTATTTGCGCAACACCAACAATGAATTTCTCCGGACGTGGTCGGAGTTGAACATGAACATCCGCAACACGCTCACTGCGCTTTCGTGCCGCCGGAACGGCATGGAGTACGCCGACCTCATCGTGGGCGACAACGAAGTGGCGCAACTACTGCGCACATCCACCAATCCATCGCACAACTTGATGGAGTTGATAGACTATTTCGAAAGCATTCGAAACATTGATGAAAAACGGGATATTTTGGAGAAAGAACAAGCCATCGACCATCTGTTGTGGAACTGGTTGGAAGAGAACACCTTTTTCCATTATTTCGATATTGAGAAAATCATGGCATACCTCTTTAAATTACAGATCATTGAAAGATGGCGGAATTTGGACAAAGGACGGGGCGAGGCCATCTTCCGAGAGATCGTTTCTGATCTGAAAAAGGGCATCACGAAGTTAGAAAATTTTGAAAATTAACAAATAAAGTAACTATATGGTAACAAAAGGAATTGTAACCGGCATTGTGTCGAACTTGGTAACCGTTGAGGTTGACGGACCGGTTTGCCAAAACGAGATTTGCTACATCAATTTGGCGGGAACTAAGTTAATGTCAGAGGTCATCAAAGTGATCGGGAAAAACGCATACGTCCAAGTTTTCGAGAGCACACGCGGATTGCGTACCGGTGATGAGGTCGAATTTGCCGGCCATATGCTCGAGGTGACCCTCGGTCCCGGGATGCTGTCGAAAAACTACGACGGTCTGCAAAACGACCTAGACAAGATGGAAGGCGTTTTCCTGAAACGGGGCGATTACACCTATCCGTTAGACAAAGAGCGCATGTGGGAGTTCACACCCGTCATCACTTCCGGCGCAACCGTTGTTGCCGGCGACTGGCTGGGTGAAGTCATGGAAAACCACCAGCATCTGAAAATCATGGTGCCGTTCACTTTTGAAGGGAAATACAAAGTGAAAGAAGTGGCACATACGGGCGAATACAACATTTTCCATACCATCGCCGTGCTGACCGACGAGAACGGGCAAAACCACAATGTGACAATGATCCAGAAATGGGCGGTGAAGAAGGCGGTGATGGCGTACAAAGAGAAACCCCGACCGTTCAAGCTGTTAGAGACCGGCGTTCGTCCGATCGATACGACCAACCCGATTGTAGAAGGGGGAACGGGGTTCATTCCCGGTCCGTTCGGCACGGGAAAAACCGTGTTGCAACATGCGATCGCAAAGCAGGCAGAAGCCGACATCGTGATCATCGCAGCCTGTGGAGAACGTGCCAACGAGGTAGTGGAGATCTTCGCCGAATACCCTCACTTGACCGATCCGCACACCGGACGTAAGTTGTCGGAACGTACCATCATTATCGCGAATACATCCAATATGCCGGTGGCTGCCCGTGAAGCATCCGTTTACACCGCCATGGCGCTTGCGGAATACTACCGTTCCATGGGCTTGAAAGTGTTACTGATGGCCGACTCAACCTCCCGCTGGGCGCAAGCGCTCCGTGAGATGTCTAACCGTCTGGAAGAACTTCCCGGACCGGACGCTTTCCCTATGGATTTGTCTGCGCTGATCGCTAACTTCTATGCCAGAGCGGGTTACGTAAAACTAAACAACGGCTCGACCGGTTCCATCACCTTTATCGGAACAGTTTCTCCGGCCGGCGGCAACTTGAAAGAGCCGGTGACGGAGAATACCAAAAAGGTGGCCCGTTGTTTCTATGCACTTGAACAAGAAAGAGCGGATAAAAAACGCTACCCCGCCATTAACGTCATTGATTCTTATTCAAAATATATCGAATATCCTGAATTTCAAGAGTATGTCCAAGAGCATATCGGCTCTGACTGGATTGAAAAAGTAAACGATCTCAAGACCCGGATGCAACGCGGGAAAGAAATTTCCGAACAAATCGGCATTTTGGGTGACGACGGCGTGCCTGTCGAGTATCACCAAACATTCTGGAAATCAGAGTTGATCGACTTCGTGATCCTGCAACAAGACGCTTTCGATGCGATTGATGCGGTGACACCAATTACACGCCAGAAATACATGCTGGATTTGATCAGCAGTATTTGCGAAATCGATTTCAAATTCAACCACTTCAACGATGTGCCGGCGTTTTTCAGAAGATTGATCAATATTTGCAAACAGATGAACTATTCCGCATTTGAAAGTGATGATTTTAACAATCACCAAAAACAGTTGGAAAAAGCGATCGAGGGACAACCCAAAATCGGGGAAGAATAATATAAACATTTAAAATCAGGAAGATATGACAAAAGCATTCCAAAAAATATATACCAAAATCACCAAGATTACCAAGGCGACCTGTTCATTGAAAGCCACAGGCGTTTCCAATGACGAGCTGGCTTCGGTAAACGGCCGATTGGCGCAGGTGGTGAAAATAGACCGGGATGAGGTTGTATTACAGGTGTTTGCCGGCACGGAAGGCATCCCCACCAATGCCGAGGTGGTTTTCATGGGCAAGGCACCCAGCTTGAAAGTGAGTGACCAGTTGGCAGGACGCTTCTTCAACGCTTACGGTGATCCGATCGACGGCGGCCCGATTCCCGAAGGCAAGGAGGTGGAAATCGGTGGCCCATCGGTAAATCCCGTGCGCCGCGAGCAACCTTCGGAACTGATCGCAACCGGTATCGCCGGTATCGACTTGAACAACACGTTGGTAACCGGACAGAAGATCCCGTTCTTCGCTGATCCCGACCAGCCATTTAACGAAGTGATGGCACTCGTAGCTCTGCACGCCGAATCCGACAAGATCATTTTGGGTGGCATGGGAATGACCAACGACGATTATCTATTTTACAAGAACACGTTCAGCAACGCCGGTGCGCTGGATCGCATCGTTTCGTTCATCAACACCACGGAAAACCCATCGGTGGAACGGTTGCTGATCCCGGACATGGCGTTGACGGCGGCGGAATATTTCGCCGTAGAGAAAGGCGAGAAAGTGCTGGTGCTGCTATCCGATATGACCAACTATGCCGACGCATTAGCCATCGTATCCAATCGTATGGACCAGATCCCGTCGAAGGATTCCATGCCGGGATCGTTGTATTCCGATTTGGCGAAAATTTACGAGAAGGCGGTACAATTCCCGGACGGCGGTTCCATTACTATCATCGCTGTGACTACGCTTTCGGGCGGCGACATTACCCACTCGGTACCCGACAACACCGGCTATATCACGGAAGGACAACTCTATTTGCGCCGCGATTCCGATGTGGGGAAAGTTATCGTTGATCCGTTCCGTTCTTTGTCCCGTTTGAAACAGTTGGTGATCGGGAAGAAAACCCGCGAGGATCATCCACAGGTAAT